>DATEKR010000071.1:0-5087 GCA_035277345.1 Enterobacteriaceae bacterium | reverse complement strand
CGGCGCACGGCCAGAGCACGATAACGGGGCGGGTTTTCGGTATCGCGGCACACCAGGGTGCCACCGGCTGACGGATTTTTACTCGAGCCGACAAATACCGGGATATTCTTGCGCACGGCTGGCAGCATTGTCGCCGGATGCAGGACTTTTGCACCGAAGGTCGCCATTTCGCTGGCTTCGGAGAACGAAATCCGGTCAATACGCTGTGCCCGGGCCACGACGCGTGGGTCCGTGGTATAGATCCCGGCGACATCGGTCCAGATATCGACCCGCGCTGCGGACAAGGCTTCACCCAGCAGGGACGCGGTATAATCGCTGCCGCCGCGGCCCAGCGTGGTGGTTTGCCCCGTCGAATCGCTGCCGATAAAGCCCTGGGTAACAATCAGTGCCTGTTGAGTACGCGGATGCAGCTGTTTTTCAGCAAGCTCCGCGATAGCCGCAGGCTGCGGTTCTGCACAGCCAAAACAGTTATCGGTACGGATAACCTTGCGTGCGTCAAACCACTCGGTTTCCACGCCGCGGTCGCGCAGAACTTCCACGAACAGCAGGCTGGAGATCAGCTCGCCGTGACTCACCAGCGCATCGCTTAGCGCGTCTGAACTCTCATTCGCGGCGGCGTCGGCAAGACGGCTAATATTGTCGAGCAGATGATCGATTTCCTCCCTGATAGCCGTCGGCTGTTTCAGGCGAGAAATAATGTTGTATTGAATGGCGCGGAGGGTGTCTATCTTATCCAGGCGATCCTGGTTTTCCAGGCCCGAAGAAAGCTCAACCAGAAGGTTAGTCACGCCTGCAGAGGCGGATAAAACAACGAGGCGAACATCCTGATCGGCAAGGACGATATCGGCGCTGTGGCTCATCGCATCAAAGTCAGCAACGCTGGTGCCGCCGAATTTGGCAACGACAATGTGTGGAACAATGGAGGTCATAACGGTCTCATATCAGGGCGCCATCAAAAATGGCATGAAAATTTTCATTCCCGGCATAAGGGACGTACGCGGTTATCCGCTGACGTTCTCCTTACGAAATGTCCGCCCGCGAACATTTCTGATTACAACCCAGGAGCCAGCTCCCGTTGTCGATAGCCTGTTTTGCCTGTCTCAGGTTACCGGGTGTGATGCGTGTTAGTGGATTAAATACAGCTTCCTTCTTCTTTTTATCACGTCGATCGACGCGGTCATTAAAACGTCATCTCTTCCCGCTACTGTCCGGGTAAATTCGGCAGGTGAGGAGTTGAGCGCGGGCATAGTAAGTGATTTAACCCGCTGAATCGATACTTTCCTGTAAGATTGCGACAAACTTATGGCAAAAAGTCATACTCATGCCAATAGTTTCCGCAGTTATTGCCCATTAATAGCTCAATGGACAGTAAATGACGACATTGGTGCGGGTTAAGCCTAAAGCTAAATTGTTTTTTATTGTTGATTTATAAGGTTATTTTTTGAAAGAAATTGCAAAAAATTAACTATTGAGTCCATCGTTAAAACAACATATATTAGCCGCGCTTTTTTATAGCGAATCCTTTATAGGCCCTAATTTATTCAACCCGGCGTCATGAACCCGCGGTTGTAGGAGAGATATGATGACGGATAAAGTCCGTATTGATACTTTGAGTGCTAATTCATTACCGCAACGCAATGAAACCTTTTTATCAAGACAAGCTGAGTTTGAATCGAACGTCAGGAGTTATCCACGCAAATTGCCATTCGCGATTGCTAAAGCGAAGGGTGTCTGGATCACCGATGTTGAAAATAATCAATATCTTGACTGCCTCGCAGGTGCCGGAACCCTGGCGCTTGGCCATAACCATCCTGATGTGCTTGAAAGCATCCAAAGTGTCATTACCAGTGGCTTACCGTTACATACGCTCGACCTGACCACTCCGCTGAAAGATGAGTTTTCCGCTTATCTGCTGTCGCTGCTGCCGGGCGAAGGCAAAGAGTACTGCCTGCAGTTTACCGGTCCTTCCGGTGCCGATGCCGTTGAAGCGGCGTTAAAACTGGCTAAAAAAGTGACCGGTCGTTCCGGCATTATCAGCTTCTCCGGCGGCTACCACGGCATGACTCACGGCGCGCTCTCGGTGACCGGTAACCTGTCTCCGAAAGAAGCCGTCGACGGCATGATGCCGGAAGTTCAGTTTATGCCTTACCCGAACGAGTACCGCTGCCCGCTGGGTATCGGTGGCGAAGCCGGTGTTAAAGCGCTGACTTACTACTTCGACAACCTGATCAACGACGTCGAAAGCGGCGTGCGTAAACCTGCTGCGGTGATCCTCGAAGCCGTACAGGGCGAGGGCGGTGTTAACCCGGCCCCGAAAGAGTGGCTGCAGCGCATCCGTAAAGTGACCCAGGAACACGGCATTCTGCTGATCCTCGACGAAGTGCAGGCGGGCTTTGCCCGTACCGGTAAATTCTTCGCCTTCGAGCACGCCGGTATCGAGCCGGATATCATCGTGATGTCTAAAGCCGTTGGCGGCGGTTTACCGCTGGCCGTTCTCGGTATTAAAAAGCAGTTCGATGCCTGGGCACCTGGCCACCACACCGGGACTTTCCGTGGCAACCAGCTGGCGATGGCGACCGGCCTGACCACCCTGAAGATCCTGAAAAACCAGGATGTTGCCGCTAAAGTTGCCGCGAAGGGCGACTGGCTGAAAGCCAAACTGGCAGAGCTGCAGAAACGTTACCCGGTTATCGGTCACGTGCGTGGCCTGGGCCTGATGATCGGTATTGAGATCGTTAAGCCGCATGACGCTCAGGATCATATGGGTTGCTACCCGGCAGACGGCGAACTCTCTGCGCTGCTGCAGAAAAAATGCTTCGAAGCGGGTCTGATTCTGGAGCGCGGTGGCCGTCACGGTAGCGTGCTGCGCCTGCTGCCTTCTCTGCTGATCGATAACGCAGAGCTGGAAGTGTTCCTCGATAAATTTGAGAACGCGATGCTGGCTGCCGGCGTGAAGCCGGTTTAATCGGAGTGAGTGAGCGAATGTCTGATATCAATCCGATTCTGTCAGGTTCAGCGGAAAGTATTGCTGCCTATCAGGATGCTATCGAGCAAAGCACCAAAGCCGTTGTGCAGTGGTTACAGCAGCCTGAGATGTATCAGGGCAAAACCGTTGAGCAGCTGCGCGAGCGCATCAATTTAGACTTTACCTCTCAGGGCCTGGGTAACCAGGTCGCTATTGAGCGCGCGGTTGAGTATTTCCTCAAGGACAGCCTCTCCGTGCACCATCCTCAGTGCGTGGCCCATCTCCATTGCCCGAGCCTGGTCATTAGCCAGGCGGCGGAAGTGCTGATCAACGCCACCAACCAGAGTATGGACTCCTGGGATCAAAGCCCGTCCGCAACCATCATTGAGGTTAAACTCATCGAGTGGCTGCGCGAGCAGGTGGGTTACACCGCCGGCGATGCCGGGGTGTTCACCAGCGGCGGCACCCAGAGCAACCTGATGGGTCTGATGCTGGCGAGGGACGCGTTCTTTGCTCGCCAGGGGCACTCTGTTCAGCAGAATGGCTTAACGGGTAACCTCAGCAAAATCAAAGTCTTCTGCTCTGAGAACGCACACTTCTCCGTGCAGAAGAATATGGCGCTGATGGGCCTGGGCTATCAGTCCGTGACGCTGGTGAAAACCGACGAGTTCTCGCGGATGGATGTGAGCGATCTGGCGGACAAACTGGCCCAGACGAAAGCCAACGGCGAGCAGGTTCTGGCCATTGTTGCCACGGCGGGCACCACTGACGCAGGCGCTATCGATCCGTTAACGGAAATCGTTGCGCTGGCAGCAAAAGAGCAGATCTGGGTCCACGTTGATGCGGCATGGGGCGGCGCACTGCTGCTCTCTGAGAAGTATCGTCACTACCTGGATGGCCTTGAGCTGGCGGATTCCGTCACCCTGGACTTCCATAAGCAGTACTTCCAGACCATTAGCTGCGGCGCATTCCTGCTGAAGGATGCCCGTCACTATCAGCTGATGCGCTATCAGGCGGCTTACCTGAACTCTGACTTTGACGAAGAGCAGGGCGTGCCGAACCTGGTATCCAAATCTCTGCAGACCACCCGTCGTTTCGACGCGCTGAAGCTGTGGATGGGTCTGGAAGCGCTGGGCAAAAAGCAGTACGCCGAAATCATTGATAACGGCGTTACCCTCGCACAGCAGGTCGCCGAGTTCGTCGCTGCGCAGCCTGAGCTGGAACTGGTGATGCAGCCGCAGCTGGCCAGCGTGCTGTTCCGCTTCCGTCCGGGTCAGGGTGACACGGCGTTTGTTGCGCTGCTGAACCAGCGGATCGGCGATGCGCTGCTGGCCTCCGGCGCCGCCAACGTTGGCGTAACCGAAGCCGACGGCGTTACCTGTCTGAAGCTCACGCTGCTGAACCCGACGGTAAGCCTTGCGGATGTTAAAGTTCTGCTGGCCAGCGTCACCGCCTGCGGGCAGCAACTGCTGAAAGCGTAATCTTTGCGCTAAGATAAAAGCCGACGTCAGAAATGCCGTCGGCTTTTTTATATCTGCAGGATTGATAAAGTCCGGATTAACCCGGACACTAACAATAACCTTATTTTATTACCTGGAAACGAGCTGATATGGCCATTATCCCGAAAAACTACACGCGCCTCGAAAGTGGCTATCGTGAAAAAGCGCTGAAACTCTTCCCCTGGGTCTGCGGACGCTGCTCCCGCGAATTCGTTTATTCGAATCTGCGCGAACTGACCGTCCATCATATGGATCACGATCACACCAATAACCCGGAAGACGGGAGCAACTGGGAGCTGCTGTGTCTGTACTGCCACGATCATGAGCACTCCAAATACACCGAAGCCGACCAGTATGGTTCCACCGTCATTGCCGGTGAGGATGCGCAGAAAGATGTGGGTGAGGCAACCTACAATCCGTTTGCCGATTTGAAGGCGATGCTGAATAAGAAGTAGTACTCAAAATGCAAAAAGGCCGACGACTGCGATGTCGTCGGCCTTTTTTATTCATTATTCCCGCGTAAATTCCATATCACTTTTGTCACCGTCGAGGTCGATAGTGACGCGCAATTTGTCATTGGGCAACACGATGATTTCATTGGGTATCAGGTGCTTATGGTAGGG
>DATEKR010000070.1:0-4528 GCA_035277345.1 Enterobacteriaceae bacterium | reverse complement strand
CCGCGAAATGACCTTGCCACGGCGTGACGCGACCCAGACCAGTTGCTGGTCGCGGATCCCGAGCGCCTGCGCATCCTGAGGGTGCATCTGTACGAACCCCGGTTCATCGGCCAGCGTTTGCAAGGCGGCACAGTTGCCGGTCATTGAGCGGCAGGAGTAGTGACCCACTTCGCGCACGGTACAGAGCACCAGCGGATAGTCACCGTCCGGTATTTCCGCCGGGGCGCGCCAGGGCGCGGCAAATAACTGGCCTTTACCTGATGGCGTGGTGAAGTGGTTGTCCTGATAGAGATACGGGGTGCCGGGGTTGTCGAGGGTCGGGCAGGGCCACTGGACATGCCCCAGGGTGCCCATTTTTTCGTAGGTTGCACCGTAGAATAACGGGCACAGCTCGCGCATTTCGTCCCAGATCTGCTGATTGTCGGTGTAGTGCATCGGGTAGCCCAGCTCGGTGGCCAGCAGGCTAATAATTTCCCAGTCGCGTTTAACGTCATATTGCGGCTCAATCGCTTTTTCAAAGCGCTGGAAGCCACGGTCGGCACAGGAGAACACGCCGCCATGCTCACCCCAGGAGGTGGCGGGCAGGATCACATCGGCCTGCTCGGCGGTTTTGGTCATAAAGATGTCCTGCACCACCACAAAATCCAGCGCCTCAAAACCCTTACGCACCAGGCTCAGATCCGCCTCGGTCTGTAGCGGGTCCTCGCCCATGATGTAGTAGGCTTTGACATGGCCTTCCAGCGCCAGATGCGGGATTTCGGTAATTCGGTAGCCGACTTCGGCATCCATCTGGTTGACGTCAATCCCCCAGGCGTCGGCGAATTTGGCGCGAACACCCGCATCGGTGACCGACTGGTAGCCAGGGAACTCATTCGGCAGCACGCCCATATCGCAGGCGCCCTGGACGTTATTCTGTCCGCGCACCGGGCCTACCCCGACGTTGGCACGGCCCAGATTGCCGGTCAGCAGGGCCAGACCTGCCAGACCTTTCACCACATCGACCGCCTGACCAAACTGCGTCACGCCCATGCCCCACATAATGGTGGCCGACGGCGCGGCGGCGTAGGTGCGCATTGCCTGACGGATCTGCTGAGCGGAAACACCGGTCTGTTCTGCCACTGCTTCCGGAGAATAGTCGGCAACCTGTTTGCGGTACTCCCCGAAGCCTTCGGTGTATTTGGCGACGTAGTCGTGGTCGTACAGATTCTCTTCGATCAGGACATGGGCAAAGGCGTTGACCAGCGCCATATTGCAGCCGTTTTTGATTTGCAGATGCTGGTCGGCGATACGGGCGGTTTCGATACGGCGCGGGTCGCAGACGATCACCTGCGCGCCTTTCTCTTTGGCTTTGATCACCCGGCGGGCCACGATCGGGTGCGAGTCAGCGCAGTTATAGCCGATGACCAGCAGGCATTTTGAGTTCTCAATATCGCCAATGGAGTTGCTCATGGCCCCGTTGCCGAGGGTCGCCTGCAGGCCAGCCACCGACGGACCGTGACAAACGCGGGCGCAGCAGTCGACGTTGTTGGTGCCGATCACCGCCCGGGCAAACTTCTGCATCACATAGTTGGTTTCATTCCCGGTGCCGCGTGAAGAGCCGGTATGCATAATGGAACGCGGGCCATACTTCTGCTTGATCTCTTTCAAACGGCTGGCGGTATAGCGAATCGCCTCATCCCAGCTCACCGCCTCAAATTTTCCGCCTTTCTCACGGCGGATCAGCGGCTGGGTCAGGCGCGGCGTCAGCAGTTTTGTATCATTGAGGAAATCCCAGCCGTAGTAGCCTTTCAGACACAGCTCACCCTGATTGGTGACGCCGTTAGCGGCTTCGGCACGAATAATTTTGCCGTTGTCGACGACCAGATCCATTTTGCAGCCTGCTCCGCAGTATGGGCAGACGGTGGTCACTTTTTTCATGTTGTAATTGCCTCTTGCCGTGCTTAAAACAGCAGCGGGGATGTACTGTCGAGCGCCGCACGGCGGCGTTTCTCGGCGTTCATTTCCTGTAACTGATTGCGATCGATGGCGTACAGCGCCTTGGTCGGACAAATCGCCATACAGGCCGGTCCCTGTTCACGGGCGTGGCACAGGTCGCATTTATGCGCCTCGGCCTTGCTGGAGGTCGCGGTGATTGCCGCCCCGTTCTGGCGGAAAACGGGTCGGGTCATCACCTCCATCGCGCCGTAGGGGCAGGCGACAACGCAGGTTTTACAGCCGATGCAGCGCTCCTGCATCACCTGAACCCGATCGCCGGTGCGGGCGATGGCGCCGTTCGGGCAGACGTTAGCGCAGGGGGCGTCTTCGCACTGGCGGCACATTACCGGGGTGCTGAGATTGACGCCTTTAATGACGTGTAAGCGCGGGGCGAAAGTCTCCGCGTTGAGCTGCGAAATATCCTGTGATTCGCTGTGCGCCATTACGCAGGCGATTTCACAGGTACGGCAGCCGATACATTTTTTGGGGTCGGCGATAATAAACCGGTTCATCCTCAACCTCCTGATTGCGGATTTGTTGCGATAGCCGGATAGCTCCGGCATGACGACATTGCTGCACGGGCAAAGCATAAAGCGTGCCAGTGAGTTTATTTATTTTTTACCGTTTATATTCAGTGTGTTACAGATGGATATTGGAGTCGTGACGACACTTGTGGCTGACGTCATCTGCGCGTCGTCACCGTCTCGACAGATGTGTCGATGGCATCACTCCCTGGGGTGACCCTTAAACGACGCGATCCCGAGCCCGCTATCCAGCGCCGGTAACCGCTGATGCAGACGCGCAACCGCCTGCTCGATCGCCGGACTTATCGGGGTGTAGAACGCCACGACCTCGGGCTGGATACCGATAAAGGTGATCTGCGGGATATCCTCGCGCAGCTGCTGGATCAGAAAGGTCAGGGGCAAATTGTGGGTGGTCAGCAAAAACATCTCCCCGATGTCATCCTCATCGAGAAGGCGCATTTCACCGGGGGGCAGACCCATATCGGTAGCATCGACAATCACCAGATGTGCGGGACGCAGCTCGCGCAAATAGCCAATGTCGTTTTCCGGGGCCGCGCCGCCGTCGACCACCGTCCAGCCGGACAGCGGCTGCTCTGCGCAGCGCTCCGCCAGTAGGGGGCCGGCACCGTCGTCGCCCATCATGCTGTTACCGACGCACAGCAGGGCGTAATGGGGGGTTAACTCAGGCATCGTATCTCCTGACCATCAGGTACATGGCGGGGTCGTTTTCAATCTGCTGAAGCAGCGCGATAAGCGCGTCGCTCCAGGCCTGCTGCTGCAGGTCCATCTGCTCGCGGTCAGCGTGCAGGGCCAGCGCCAGTAAATGGGTGTGGCTACCGTCGATGGTTATCTCGCCGAAGCGAGTAACCCCGGCCAGTTTGCGCCGGGCCTCGCCGCTTTGCAGGCAGGAAATCCACCTTTGATAGCCCTCAAGCGGGCATTCGAGGCGAGATTTCAGACAGTCGATGACGCCAAGGTGATGACCGATGGCGAGGCTGTAATAAATCACCTCCTGCACTTTCTGGGTGCTGCGCTGGCGGGCGCTCTTCTCATCGACAAATTTGCTGTTCAGGGCGTAGAACACCACTTTGTCGACGACGGGAGCCCGGCTGGCAACGGGCTGGTGGCTGGCGTAGCGCTGGTCATTGCCGGAGCCGGTCATAGCGAGATCTCCCCGCGCATAACCTGGCGGTAAATCTGTTGCAGGTTGCCGACGATCTCATTGAGACGCAGGTCGCCCTGTGCCTGCAGCCAGGCGGCTATGCGCGCGTCAGCCGCCTGTGGACCCGGAGCGGCAAGCTGGGTCATAAAGAGATCGGCAATCTGGCGGCCATAGCGGTAACCCGCCATCCGCCGCGCTTCGCGATCGAGCAGCACACGCAGGGGCTGTGGGATATCCGGGTGCAGCAAGGTGGCAGGCTCTGCGGCGACAGCATCATGCTGCTGGCCGTTGATTTTCTGATCCAGCAGGCCGAGCGCCAGCGCGAAGCCGTAAATCGTGGCTGCGGGCGTCGGCGGGCAGCCTGGAATATAGACGTCCACCGGCACGATTTTATCGGTGCCACCCCAGACGCAGTACAGGTCGTGGAAGATGCCGCCACTGTTGCCGCAGGCCCCGTAGGAGATACAAATTTTCGGATCCGGCGCGGAATCCCAGGCCCGCAGAGCCGGGATCCTCATTGCCCGGGTCACCGCACCGGTAAAGAGTAAAATATCGGCATGACGCGGAGAGGGAACGACTTTAATACCAAAGCGTTCGGCATCAAAAAGAGGCGAAATAGCGGCGAAAATCTCAATTTCGCAGCCGTTACAACCGCCGCAGTCCACGCGATAGACATAGGCGGAACGACGAATGCTGTGCAGCAGAGTCGATTTGAGTCTGGCGATGCTTTCGTCAAGGGTGACGGGCACCGGCAGGCCATTTTCATCGCGTGGCCCGAGTAGAGTGTGGCTCATAAATGGCCCTCCGGGATCAGGTGGCGGCCGATAGCGATACGGTCGGAGGAGGAGAGACTGTGGCTTTTTTTTTT
>DATEKR010000069.1:0-11408 GCA_035277345.1 Enterobacteriaceae bacterium | reverse complement strand
TGCGGGCGGTGGACAATCGTGTCATGGCTAATTTTGCGCGTGCCGGTCATTAACTGGCGAAACAGTGCCTGATCTTCGTCATTAAGCGATGTTTTCTTCTTCATCGTGCCGTCTAATCTCATCGTTTATTTCCGCTAGTGTACCCGACCCGCCGCTTTCCCGGGCAGTAAAATGGTTTTTTCCCGCTAACCGCGCCGAGGAAGCTGATTTATGCCGGGCTTCATGGCAAACTAGCCGCCGAATTTATAGCGAAGCAGGGCCTGGAGGATACGTGGATAAAATTTTCGTCGAAGAAGCAGTGAGTGAACTGCATACCATTCAGGACATGCTGCGCTGGTCGGTCAGCCGCTTTAGCGCCGCCAACATCTGGTACGGTCACGGCACCGACAACCCGTGGGACGAAGCGGTGCAGCTGGTGCTGCCAACGCTGTATTTACCGCTGGATATCCCGGAAGATATGCGCCAGGCACGCCTGACTTCCAGCGAGCGCCACCGTATCGTTGAGCGCGTCATCCGTCGCGTCAACGAGCGTATCCCGGTCGCCTATCTGACCAACAAGGCCTGGTTCTGCGGCCACGAATTTTACGTCGACGAGCGCGTTCTGGTGCCGCGTTCGCCGATTGGCGAGCTTATCAACAACCGTTTTGCCGGTCTGGTTGATGCCCAGCCCCAGCGCATCCTCGATATGTGTACCGGCAGCGGTTGTATCGCTATCGCCTGTGCTTATGCCTTCCCGGACGCGGAAGTCGACGCGGTCGATCTCTCTGAAGACGCGCTGGCGGTCACCGAGCACAATATTGAAGAACATGGTCTGCTGCACCATGTCACGCCGATGCGCTCCGATCTGTTCCGCGACCTGCCGACGACGCAGTACGATCTGATCGTTACCAACCCGCCGTACGTTGACGAAGAAGACATGTCCGACCTGCCGGGCGAATACCGCCACGAGCCTGAGATGGGCCTGGCGTCCGGCAGCGATGGCCTGCAGCTGACTCGCCGCATTCTGGCCTGTGCGCCGGACTATCTGGCCGACGGCGGCGTTCTGATTTGTGAAGTCGGTAACAGCATGGTACATCTGATGGACCAGTATCCTGAGGTGCCCTTTACCTGGCTTGAGTTCGACAACGGCGGCGACGGCGTGTTTATGCTGACCAAAGACCAGCTGCTGGCGGCCCGCGAGCACTTCAGCATCTACAAAGATTAAAACGATAAAAAACGGCGGGCGACCGGCCCGCTCAGAACGCGCAAACAGAACAATCATATCGGAGCCACGATGGCAGGAAATACAATCGGACAACTCTTTCGTGTAACCACCTTCGGCGAGTCGCACGGCCTGGCGCTTGGCTGCATTATCGACGGCGTTCCGCCGGGTATTCCGCTCACCGAAGCGGATCTGCAGCACGATCTCGACCGGCGTCGTCCCGGCACCTCCCGCTATACCACCCAGCGTCGCGAGCCGGACCAGGTCAAAATCCTCTCCGGCGTTTTTGAAGGCGTCACCACCGGGACCAGTATCGGCCTGCTGATTGAGAATACCGACCAGCGCTCCCAGGATTACGGCGCTATCAAAGACCTGTTCCGTCCGGGACACGCTGACTACACCTACGAACAAAAATACGGTGTGCGCGACTATCGCGGCGGCGGACGTTCTTCGGCTCGTGAAACTGCCATGCGCGTGGCGGCGGGAGCAGTGGCTAAAAAATATCTGGCGCAGAAGTTCGGCATTGTGATCCGTGGCTGCCTGACCCAGATGGGCGATATTCCGCTGGAAATCAAAGACTGGGCCCAAGTTGAGCAGAACCCGTTCTTCTGCCCGGATCCGGACAAGATCGATGCGCTGGATGAACTGATGCGCGGCCTGAAAAAAGAGGGCGACTCCATCGGGGCGAAGGTCACCGTGGTGGCTGATGGCGTGCCGCCGGGATTTGGCGAGCCGGTATTTGACCGTCTTGATGCCGATATTGCCCATGCCCTGATGAGCATCAACGCGGTAAAAGGCGTGGAAATCGGCGACGGTTTTGAGGTGGTTAAGCTGCGCGGCAGTGAAAACCGCGATGAGATCACCCACGCGGGCTTCCAGAGCAATCACGCTGGCGGCATCCTCGGCGGGATCAGCAGCGGTCAGCAGATCGTCGCCAATATCGCCCTGAAGCCTACCTCCAGCATTACCGTTCCGGGGCGCACCCTGAACCGTGCGGGAGAAGAGGTGGAGATGATCACCAAAGGTCGTCACGATCCCTGCGTCGGGATCCGCGCCGTGCCGATCGCCGAAGCGATGCTGGCGATTGTGCTGATGGATCACCTGATGCGTCAGCGCGCACAAAATGCGGATGTTAAAAGCGACTTACCACGCTGGTAACTATGAATAAACACCTCCTCGCGCTGCTGGCCTTACTGGTCAGCAGCGCCAGTCTGGCGGCAACGCCCTGGCAAAAAATCACCCAGCCGGTTCCCGGCAGCGCCCAGTCTATTGGCGCGTTTTCTAACGGCTGCATCGTGGGCGCGCAGGCGCTGCCGATCCAGTCCGACAGTTATCAGGTAATGCGTACTGACCAGCGTCGCTATTTTGGTCATCCGGATCTGGTGCAGTTTATCCAGCGTCTGGGAAACCAGACGGCGGCGAACGGGATGGGCACCCTGCTGATTGGCGATATGGGGATGCCTGCGGGCGGGCGCTTTAACGGTGGCCACGCCAGCCACCAGAGCGGGCTGGATGTTGATATTTATCTGCAGCTGCCGAAAACGCGCTGGACGGCGGCGCAGCTGCGGAAGCCTCAGGCGCTGGATCTGGTATCCCGCGACGGCAAGCAGGTGGTGCCCTCCCTGTGGAAACCGGAAATCGGTAGCCTGATCAAGCTGGCCGCGCAGGACAGCGAGGTCACGCGTATTTTTGTCAATGCGGCGATCAAGCAGCGGCTCTGTCTGGATGCGGGCACCGACCGCGACTGGCTGCGCAAAGTCCGGCCCTGGTTCCAGCATCGCGCCCATATGCACGTGCGTCTGCGCTGCCCGGCGGGCAGCCTGGAGTGTCAGGACCAGCCTCTGCCGCCGGATGGCGATGGCTGCGGGACCGAGCTGCAAAGCTGGTTTGAACCGGCGAAGCCAGGTACGTCTTCCCCTGGAAAACAGGTGCCGCCGCCGTTACCCCCTTCCTGTCAGGCTTTACTGGATGAGCATTTACTTTGATGGATATGTTTACCGACATTTTTATGGTGACGCCCACCGTGCTGGCGGTGCTGCTGGTGGTGGCGATCCTTGCCGGGTTTATTGACGCGCTGGCGGGCGGTGGCGGACTGCTAACGGTCCCTGCGCTGCTGGCAGCCGGTATGACACCGGCTCAGGCGCTGGCCACCAACAAGCTGCAGGCCTGCGGCGGATCGATCTCCTCCTCGCTCTATTTTATTCGCCGTAAAGTCGTGAATCTGGCCGATCAGAAGCTCAATATTCTGATGACCTTTATCGGCTCCACCACCGGTGCGCTGCTGGTGCAGTATGTTAAATCGGACGTGCTGCGGCAGATCCTGCCGGTGCTGATTATCTGTATCGGCCTCTATTTTCTGCTGATGCCGAAGCTCGGCGAAGACGACCGTCAGCGTCGGCTGTACGGCCTGCCGTTTGCTCTGGTGGCGGGCGGCTGCGTCGGTTTCTACGACGGCTTTTTCGGTCCCGGTGCCGGGTCGTTCTACGCCCTGGCGTTTGTCACCCTGGCCGGCTTTAACCTCGCCAAATCGACCGCGCACGCCAAGGTACTGAACGCCACCTCAAACATTGGCGGTCTGCTGCTGTTTATCATCGGCGGTAAGGTGATGTGGGCGACCGGGTTCGTCATGCTGGCAGGCCAGTTCTTCGGGGCGCGAATGGGCTCCCGACTGGTGCTGAGCAAAGGGCAAAAGCTTATCCGTCCGATGATTGTGATTGTCTCGGCGGTGATGAGCTGCAAACTTCTCTATGACAGCCATGGAGCGGAGATCTTCCAGTGGTTAGGGATACAATAATGAACCAGCAACACCATTTTCAGCAGCTGATAACTATTTTTGACGGCTGCTTTGCGGGTGATTTTAATACCCGTCTGATTCAGGGCGACGAGGAACCGATCTATCTTCCAGCAGATAATGAGGTGCCGTACCACCGCATCGTCTTTGCCCACGGCTATTACGCCAGCGCGCTGCATGAGATTTCCCACTGGTGTATTGCCGGGGAAGCGCGTCGTAAGCTGGTCGATTTTGGCTACTGGTACTGCCCGGACGGCCGCGATGCGGCGACTCAGGGGCAGTTTGAAGATGTCGAGGTCAAACCTCAGGCGTTTGACTGGTTGTTCTGCGTGGCGGCGGGTTTTCCGTTTAACGTCAGCTGCGACAACCTGGAAGGCGATTTCGAGCCGGACCGCATTGTGTTTCAGCGCCGGGTGCATGCCCAGGTGATGACGTACCTGGAGCAGGGCATCCCGCCGCGCCCGGCACGCTTTATCAAAGCGTTGCAGGATTATTACCACACGCCGACGTTGACGGCGGAACAATTTCCGTGGCCGGAAGATCTTAACTAAGGCCATGTTACTAAAGAGGAAGAAAGATGCTCGCTGAGTTTGAATCACGCATTCTGGCGTTAATTGACAATATGGTGGAAACCGCCGGTGATGACGAACTGTTTGCCAGCGGCTATCTGCGCGGACACCTGACGCTGGCGGTCGCGGACCTGGAAAGCGGAGAAGATCATTCTCCGGCAGCGCTGTACCAGAAAGTGGGCGTCAGCCTGGAAACTGCTATCCAGGCCGGAGAACTTTCGCCGCCTGACCAGGCCCTGGTGCTGGGCATGTGGGATACCCTGTATCAGCAGGCCCAGCCCAACTAATACCGCCTTATGCAGCGGGTGAGGGCATCAGCCTCCACCCGCTTTCACCACCGCTTTTCCCTTCAGCAGTTTCCGTACCCAGAACCGATTTGGACTCAGCGCCGCCAGGGTTTCGCCATCCAGCGGAACAGGCTCTTCGCTCATCTGCGAGGCCAGAATTTCTGCCGCCAGCGGGGCCGAACAGAGCCCGCGTGAACCCAGGGCCCCCAGCATAAACAGCCCCGGATACACCGGTGCGCTGACGGCATTCGCTTTATTGCCCGCCAGATCCGCATACTGCTCAAGGGTCGCGGCGTAATCCGGGACGTTGCCGACCAGCGGGAGATGATCGCGGGTGGCGCAGCGCACCCCGCAGCGCGCATCGCCGTCGCTGACGTCCACCTCACGCGGCCACTCAGCCTCGGGGAAACAGTCGATCAGGCGCTGGCGGTTATGCTGCTGGTCGTCCTCGCTGTACGCCACCGCCTCGTTGCCCCGATGATAGCTGGCACCGATACAGTGGTGCTGATTAGCCGGATTCACCGGCGTCAGATAGCCGTCGTAGCACAGGACCTGGCGCAGCTCGCCCAGCGCGGGGGTGGTCGGAATATGGCTGACCTGGCCGCCAACCGAGTAGACCGGTAGCGCATCGGTATGCGGGAACTGGCTGATACGGTGCCCGTTAGCCAGCACCAGGCTCTGGTGTCGGGCGCTGTCCCCGTTACCGAAAGCGAGTTGCCAGCCTAATTCATGCGCTTCAAATGCCGTGAGCTGATGCTGATAACGCAGGTGCAGCCCCTGCTGTTTGGCAAGCGCCAGCGCGGCGGCGGTGAGCTGCGCCGGACACAGCCAGCCACCGGCCGGATAGGTGATGCCCCCGCAGCCGGTATCCACGCCGGTCAACGCCCGGGCCTGCTCACCATCGACGGCGCAGGCAAGTTCATCCGGCAGGTCGAGGCTCAGCATCTGATCGATTTTGGACTGGCTCTTCTCGTCCCAGCCCAGCTGGGTGACGCCGCACCACTGATGGTCAAATTCAACCGGCAGCGCATCGTAGAGACGGCGGGCAAAGGTAAAGGCCGCCGGGAAGAAACTTTCCAGCGCCGGGTTCTGGGCGCTCAGCAGCGGGTAGAGTGCCCCCTGGCGGTTGCCGGATGCACCTTCGGCCGGAGCGGCGTCGGCGCAGTAAAGGGTGACCTGCCAGCCGCGACGCAGCAGCGCCAGCGAGAGCAGGGCGCTGGCGATCCCGCCGCCGATAATGGCGGCTTCCCGTGCGGTACCGCCGCTGCGGGCAAACCAGGGCGTGCGGGCCAAAAGCGCAGGCGGGTTATCAAGCACGCCGGTCAGCATTTCACGCTTGCGGCCAAAACCTTTGCGCTTTTGCATGGTGAAACCGGCTTCCTGCAAACCGCGGCGCACAAAACCTGCCGACGTAAAGGTGGCAAGCGTCGCGCCGGGGCGTGCCAGCCGGGACATCGCCTTAAATAGCTCAGGAGTCCACATATCGGGGTTTTTAGCCGGGGCAAAGCCGTCGAGGAACCAGGCATCCACCTGCCGATTAAGGGAGTCATCAAGCCGGTCGGTCAGTTCATTGATATCGCCAAACCACAGGTCCAGCGTAACCCGACCTTCATCCAGCAGCAGGCGGTGGCAGCCGGGCAGAGCCATGGGCCATTGAGCCTGCAACTGCTGTGCGTAACCGGCCAGCTCTGGCCAGTGAAGGTGCGCCTCGTGCAGATCCGCTTTTTTTAGCGGGAATTTTTCGAAACTGATGAAATGTAATCTTTGCAGGATAGCCTGCGGGTGCGTGCGCCGAAAATCGTCAAATGCCTGCCAGAGCGTAAGGAAATTCAGGCCGGTGCCGAAGCCGCTCTCAGCGACGATAAAATGGTCGCGGGCGTGATCGGGAAAGCGTGCGGTCAGCTGGTTACCGCCGAGGAACACATAGCGGGTCTCCTCCAGACCGTTATCATTGGAGAAATAGACATCGTTAAAATCTCGGGAAACAAGTGTACCCTGATTGTTAAATTCGACCCTGGCGGATTGTATAGCGGTATGTTTCACGTAAGTTACTCGTCTGGCAAGCAGTGTCCCGATCTTAACGATCCTGCCAGGATGGTGCAAATTTCCACATAAACTGGCTGATCGGACTTGTTCAGCGTACAAGTGTACGCTATTGTGCGACACGAATCTTAAATGAAATAGTGCGACTTACAGAGGTATTAAATGAAACGTGCAGTGATTACTGGCCTTGGTATTGTTTCCAGCATCGGTAACAACCAGCAGGAAGTCCTGGCATCTCTGCGTGAAGGACGCTCAGGGATCACTTTCTCTCAGGAGTTCGTTGATTCCGGCATGCGTAGCCACGTATGGGGTAACGTTAAGCTTGACACCACGGGCATGATTGACCGCAAAGTTGTGCGTTTCATGAATGATGCCTCCATTTACTCTTACCTCTCCATGCAGCAGGCTGTTGAAGATGCTGGCCTGAAGGAAGAGGTATACCAGAATAACCCGCGTGTGGGTCTGATCGCCGGTTCCGGCGGCTCATCTAAATACCAGGTATTCGGTGCTGACGCGATGCGTAGCCCGCGTGGCCTGAAAGCGGTTGGCCCGTACGTGGTTACTAAAGCGATGGCATCTGCGGTTTCCGCCTGCCTCGCCACGCCGTTCAAAATCCACGGCGTTAACTACTCCATCAGCTCCGCCTGTGCGACCTCCTCACACTGTATCGGTAACGCGGTAGAGCAAATTCAGCTGGGCAAACAGGACATCGTATTTGCCGGCGGCGGCGAAGAGCTGTGCTGGGAAATGGCCTGCGAGTTCGACGCAATGGGCGCGTTGTCCACTAAGTACAACGAAACCCCTGATAAAGCATCTCGTACCTATGATGCGAACCGTGATGGTTTCGTGATTGCAGGCGGCGGCGGTATGGTTGTGGTTGAAGAACTGGAACACGCCCTGGCGCGCGGTGCGCACATTTATGCTGAAATCGTGGGTTACGGTGCGACGTCCGACGGCGCTGATATGGTTGCTCCGTCCGGTGAAGGCGCGGTGCGCTGCATGAAGATGGCAATGCAGGGCGTTGACACCCCGATCGATTACCTGAACTCTCACGGTACCTCTACGCCGGTTGGCGATGTGAAAGAGCTGGGTGCTATTCGCGAAGTGTTCGGTGATAACAGCCCGGCCATTTCCGCCACCAAAGCGATGACAGGTCACTCTCTGGGCGCCGCTGGCGTGCAGGAAGCCATCTACTCCCTGCTGATGCTGGAACACGGCTTTATCGCCCCGAGCATTAACGTGGAAGAGCTGGACGAGCAGGCTGTTGGCCTGAACATCGTCACCAAACCGACCGATGCGGCACTGACTACCGTCATGTCCAACAGCTTCGGCTTCGGCGGCACCAACGCCACGCTGGTGATGCGTAAATACAGCGCATAAGCGACATCGTAATATGACAAAAGGGAGCCAGATGGCTCCCTTTTTGTTTTGGATTTCGTCAGCTTTTCGCGATATCAAATAACCAGCCAGAACACGACTGCCACGGCCAGTGCGGCAATCAGCAGCAGGCCGGGACGCGCGGACAGGTTCTTAAAGGACTCGATCACCGGCGTGAAGGGGTTGATGTACGGCGGTACGTAGCGGGTATCCAGCGCCGGGTTTTCCGCAGGGCGCTCCGTCCGGCGCAGGAAGATCTGATTCAGAATATCCTGGACCTGAGCGGTGGTCAGCACGCTCTGCGGCGTGACCTGCCAGTTTTGCTGGGCGTAGTCGCGGATGGTCTGTAGCTCCTGCGGCTCCATCGACTGCTTCAGCGCCGCCTGCAGCGTATGCAACGTCGGGGCACTCTGGGTGCTTAGCGTCTGGCGCGCCTGTAGCCAGGTCACCAACTGAGTGAAGTGCTTCGCCGGGATCGGTTCGCCGGTTTTTACGCCGGTCAGTTCAAGCATCGACTGCCAGATAAGCTTCCCGGACTCGCCGGTGCTGGCCGCCAGCTTAGTGACCAACTGATTAAGGGTGTTGTTTTCCGCAGGCAGCATCGGCCTGTCGGTGCCGGGGCGAACCTGCGGCTGTGGGATCGACAGCTGGTTGTTTTGCAGCAGCGTCAGCACCGTTTTGAGCTGCTCGGGGGAGAGCTGGCTCAGCGCCGTCTGTCCAAACTGCTGGCGGATAAAATCGCTCACCGCCTGGCGGTTATTGCCCTGACCGAGCAGTTCCGTGAGCTGAGACAGCACCTGACGCGTGCTGTGGGTCTGCTGGGCAGTTTCCACGCGCTGGTTAAGATTCTGTTCGGCAGCGGGAAAATGGCGCGACAGCAGCGGCGCGTCGCTCTTCAGGCCAAGGTCGTGTTTCATCCCCGCCCATAGCTCGGGGCTTTGATGCTGGGTCAGTGCGACCAGGCGCGTGATCAGGCGCTCCAGGACCGTGCGTTGCAGGCTGGTGAGCGGCAGTTCCCCGATACCGGAGGCGGGTGTCGTCGGGCCCTGACCGGGAGGTTGCGCAGGAGCGCCCTGAATGGGTTGCATAGTGGTATTCCTCTGGCTCTAAGTATGCCTGGCGGCGAGATTATGGCACACTTATCGCCTTATCTCCCGCACTCAGACAGGAACATGGCGTGAAAATCCTCGTTGATGAAAATATGCCCTATGCGCGTGAACTTTTCAGCCGTCTCGGCGACGTCGAAGCGGTACCGGGACGCCCGGTTCCCCGTGAGGCGCTGGCCGGTGCCGACGCGTTAATGGTGCGCTCCGTCACTAAAGTGAATGAAGACCTGCTGGCAGGTGAATCAGTAAAATTTGTCGGTACCGCCACGGCCGGGACCGATCATGTTGATATCCCCTGGCTGGAGCAGGCGGGAATTGGTTTTTCCGCAGCCCCTGGCTGTAACGCCATCGCGGTGGTGGAGTATGTCTTTTCCGCGCTGCTGATGCTGGCGGAGCGGGACGGTTTCGCGCTCACCGATCGTACCGTAGGTATTGTCGGCGTGGGTAACGTGGGTGGGCGTCTGCAGGCGCGTCTTGAGGCGCTGGGCGTGCGCACGCTGCTGTGCGATCCGCCGCGCGCGGACCGGGGCGACGAGGGGGATTTCCGCTCGCTGGATGCGCTGGTCGCTGAGGCCGATATCCTGACCTTCCATACGCCGCTGTTTAAAAGCGGGCCGTACACCTCTTTGCATCTGGCCGATGAATCGCTAATTGCGCGCCTGAAGCCGGGTACTATCCTGATTAACGCCTGTCGCGGTCCGGTCGTGGATAACGCCGCGCTGCTGGCCTGTCTGGAAGCCGGGCAGGATCTGAGCGTGGTGCTGGACGTCTGGGAAGGCGAGCCGGATCTCAACACCGCGCTGCTGGACCGGGTTGATATTGGCACCGCGCATATCGCGGGCTACACCCTGGAAGGGAAGGCGCGCGGGACAACCCAGGTATTTGAAGCCTACAGCCAGTTTATCGGCCAGGCGCAGCAGGTGGCGCTGGATACGCTGCTTCCCGCCCCGGAATTTGGCCGTATTACCCTGCATGGACCGCTGGATCAGCCGACGCTAAAAAGGCTGGTGCATTTGGTGTATGATGTGCGCCGCGATGATGCCCCCCTGCGAAACGTGGCCGGTATTCCGGGTGAGTTCGACAAGCTGCGTAAGCACTACCTTGAGCGCCGGGAGTGGTCTTCACTGTTTATTCAGTGCGACGATCCGCAGGCGGCAACGCTGCTCCATGCGCTTGGTTTTAACGCTGTTTATCACCCTGCGCATTAATCTGAAATTTCTGTTCCTCGTCCGTCGGGCGGGGAATTTTTGTTATTGTCTGGAGTAAACCACCATGTCAGAAGGCTGGAATATTGCCATCCTGGGTGCCACCGGCGCCGTAGGTGAAGCCCTGCTTGAAACGCTCGCTGAGCGTCAGTTCCCGGTGGGTGAGTTGTATGCCCTGGCGCGCGAAAGCGCCGGAGAGTCCCTGCGTTTCGCCGGTAAAACCGTGCGTATTGAGGACGCAGAGGCGTTTGACTGGACTCAGGTTCAGCTGGCCTTTTTTGTGGCCGGGGTTGAGGCCTCTGCCCGCTATGCCGAAGAAGCCGCGGCTTCGGGTTGTCTGGTGATTGATGCCAGTGGCCTGTTTGCGCTGGAGCCAGATGTTCCGCTGGTGGTGCCGGAGGTGAATCCTTTTGTGCTGGCCGATTACCGTAACCGCAATATTATCGCGGTGGCGGACAGCCTGACCAGCCAGCTGCTGATAGCCCTGAAGCCGTTAATCGACGAAGGCGGTCTGTCGCGCATTAGCGTTACAAGCCTGCTGGCCGCGTCAGGACAGGGCAAAAAAGCAGTCGATGCGCTGGCCGGGCAGAGTGCGAAGCTGTTGAACGGGATCCCGGTTGACGAGGATGACTTCTTCGGTCGCCAACTGGCGTTTAACATGCTGCCGATCCTGCCCGACGCGGAAGGCAGCGTGCGCGAAGCGCGTCGTATCGTCGATCAGGTGCGTAAAATTCTGCAGGATGAGGGACTGATGATCTCCGCCAACTGTGTGCGTGCTCCGGTGTTCTACGGCCACGCGCAGATGGTGAGCTTTGAAGCCCTGCGCCCG
>DATEKR010000068.1:0-4096 GCA_035277345.1 Enterobacteriaceae bacterium | reverse complement strand
CCCGGCACGTCATGGTTTTTCCTCCATCGACAACAAAGGTAACTGGGAAGGTCTGGACGTTGATTTCTGTCGTGCCGTGGCTGCTGCCGTGCTGGGCGATGCCAAAAAAGTGCGCTTCACACCGCTCTCCACGGCCCAGCGCTTCCCGGCAATTCAGTCCGGTGAGGTCGATCTGCTCTCGCGTAATATTACCGCGTCGTTGACCCGTGACGTTTCGCTGGGGCTGGATTTCGCGCCGCCGAACTTCTATACCGGCACCGGCTTTATGGTTCGCGCCAATAGCGGCGTGAAGAAGATTGAAGATCTGGACGGTGCGACCGTCTGTATTACGCCGGGCAGCAGCACCGAGCAGAATGTGGCGCAGATCTTTGCCTCCCGCCATATGCAGTACACCCCGGTGGTTATCGAGAACAATAAAGAGTATGTCGCGGCCTATCTGGCCGGACGCTGTGACGTTATTGCCCGTGACAAAGTGGCGCTGCCGGGGATTAAAAACCATGACGCCGAAAATCCTGACGATCACGTGATCCTGCCGGGCATCTGGTCGAAAGAGCCGCTGGCGATGGCCGTGCGTAAAGGCGATGACCAGTGGTCCGATATCGTTAAGTGGGTGGTGTACGCCACTTTTAACGCCGAAGAGATGAAGGTCAGCCAGGCGAACGTTGATGCCGAGCTGAAGTCCGCCGATCCGGACGTGCAGGGATTGCTGGGCGTCAGCGGCGACGTGGGTCAGAAGCTGGGCCTGGATAAGCAGTGGGCCTATAACATCGTTAAGCAGGTGGGTAACTACGGTGATATCTACAACCGCCACTTTGGCCCGAAAAGCAGCGAACCGCTGGATCGCGACCTGAATAATCTGTGGACCAATGGCGGACTGCTGTACGGCCTGCCAATCCGTTAATTGCCGCGTCCCTCCTGCGGGAGGGACAGTTTTATTTTTGCCTGCTCTCGAATGTTTAAATGACAAATCAAACCGATCGCATCAGTCCTGAAATGCTGCCCGTCGATTCGACTGGCCGGAACGCGTTATCGCGTTTTTCCGCCCGACTGGGGAGCAAAACCGTTCGCGCCTGGTGCTACCAGTTTCTCCTTGCCGCGCTGCTGGCGGGCTTCTCATGGTGGCTCTACAGCAACGTGGTGGACAATATGCGCACCCAGCGGATCGCCACCGGCTTTGGCTTCCTTGAACAAAGCGCCCAGTTTGCCATCGGCGAAACGTTGATCGACTTCCGTCCCAGCGACAGCTATGCGCGCGCCGTACTGGTCGGGCTGCTCAATACGCTCTATATCAGCGTCTGCGGCATTGTGCTGGCGACAACCCTGGGCTTTATCGTGGGCCTGGGGCGGGTCTCGAAAAACTGGCTGCTGGTTAAGCTTGCCGAAGGTTATGTCGAGCTGCTGCGTAATGTGCCTGTGATCCTGCAGGTCATCTTCTGGTCCGTGATTATTCGCAATCTGCCGTCACCGCGTGACGCCATCCAGCTTGCTGATGTTGGGTTTCTGACCAACCGAGGTCTGACTTTTGCCATCGTACAGAGCCATCCCGGCTGGCTATTAACGCTGTATGCCCTGCTGGCCGCGCTGGCGCTAAGCGTCGGACTCTCGGCCCTGGCGCGCCGTCAGCGGGAGCGACACGGGCGTATCTGGCCGCTGGCTCGCCTGCGGATGGCGCTGATTATCGGGCTGCCGCTGCTGGTCTGGGCCATAAGCGGTGCGCCTCATGAGCTGAACCGTCCCGAGCTGCGCGGCTTTAACTTTAAGGGCGGTTTTACGATCAGCCCGGAATTTACCGCGCTGCTGCTGGGGATCGCGCTCTACTCCTCCGCGTTTATCGCCGAGATCGTCCGCGCCGGGATCCAGTCGGTGCCGAAAGGGCAGATTGAGGCGGCAAATTCGCTTTCGCTCTCGGCCTGGCAGCGGGTGCGCCACGTCATTATCCCCCAGGCGATGCGGGTGATGGTGCCGCCGCTGGCCAGCCAGTACGTCAGCCTGGCCAAAAACAGTTCTATCGCCGTGGTGGTGGGCTACCCGGAGCTGGCCAATATCAGCAATACGCTGATGAACCAGACCGGCCAGGCGCTGGAGGCTATCGCCATCATGATGGTGGTGTATCTGATTATCAGCGGCACGACCTCGCTCCTGATGAACCTGTTTAACCGCTACGTCGCCATTAAAGAGCGCTGAGGACGGGCAATGCAACATTCTGCTATTTACTGGCTGCGCCGCAATTTATTCAGCAGCCTGCTGCAATCGGCTCTGACGCTGGGCCTGGTGGCACTTCTTCTTTTTGTTGGATCAAAACTGCTGCGCTGGGGCGTGACCGACGCGGTCTTTATCGGCGGCGTGGCGGAGTGCCGTGCGGCGGCGGGCGCCTGCTGGGCGGTGATCGGCGAGAAGTACCGGCCTATTTTGTTTGGTCTCTATCCCTATGACGAGCAGTGGCGTCCGGCGCTGTGCATGGCTATCTGGTTTATCAGCGTGGTGCTCTCCCTGTCACCGGCCTGCTGGCACTCGCGCTTTCTGTGGCCGCTGTGGGCCGTATCGCTGGCGCTGATGTCGGCGTTAATGAGCGGCGGCGTATTCGGCCTGGTGCCCGTCCAGTCCGCGGACTGGGGCGGCCTGCCGCTGACCCTGCTGTTGTTCTCCGGGACGGTGATTATCGGGATGCCGGTCTCCGTTGCCCTGGCGCTGGGACGCCGCTCGCCGCTGCCGTTCCTGCGTGGCCTGGCGGTGATCTTTATCGAAGGACTGCGCGGCGTCCCGCTGATCACCATCCTGTTTGTGGCGGTCAACGTTTTCCCGCTGTTTTTACCGACGGATATGGAAGTCAACAAACTGCTGCGCATTATTATCGGCATCGCGCTGTTCTTCGCCTGCTATCAGGCGGAAGTGATCCGCGGTGGCCTGCAGTCCGTGCCGCGCGGGCAGTATGAAGCGGCGGCGGTGCTCAATCTGAGCTACTGGCAGACCACCCGCAAAATTATTCTGCCTCAGGCGCTGCGTATCTGCCTGCCGGCGGTGACTAACCATATTATCGCCGCGATGAAAAATACCTCGTTTGTGATCATTATCGGCCTGTTCGACGTGCTGACCGCGACCAGCGCGGTGATGCAGGATCCGCTGTGGCGCAGGTATTACATTGAAACCTATATCTTTATCGCCGCTATCTACATTTTGTTTGGCTTTATGCTCTCCCGCTACGCTATCTGGGTAGAAAAACGCATCGACGCCAGCCGTAACGCCGAAGGAATCTCCTGATGTCACAACGTCCCATCATCGAAATCAACGCCGTCAACAAATGGTACGGCAAGTTTCAGGTTCTCAACGATGTCTCTTTAACGGTGGCGAAAGGGGAGCGGGTGGTGATCTGCGGCCCGTCAGGTTCGGGGAAATCGACCCTGATCCGCTGTATTAACCGGCTGGAGGAGCACCAGCAGGGCCAGATTTGGGTTAACGGCATCGAAATGAACGACAACGTGCGCAATATTAACCGTATTCGCCAGAGTATCAGTATGCTGTTCCAGCAGTTTAACCTCTTTCCACACCTCAGCGTGCTGGATAACCTGACCCTCGGCCCGACGCTGGTGCGTAAAATGAGCCAGAAAAAAGCCACGGAGCTGGCGATGCACTATCTGGACAAAGTGCATATTGCCGATCAGGCGCATAAGTTCCCGCTACAGCTCTCCGGCGGCCAGCAGCAGCGCGTGGCTATTGCCCGTGCGCTTTGTATGGAGCCGGAAATCCTGCTGTTTGATGAGCCGACATCGGCGCTTGATCCTGAGATGATTAAAGAGGTGCTGGACGTAATGCTGGATCTTGCCGACGGCGGGATGACCATGATTGTCGTCACCCACGAAATGGGTTTTGCCCGCACCGTGGCCGACAAGGTGATCCTGATGGCCGACGGGCGTATCGTTGAGTCCGCGCCGCCGGAACGCTTCTTTAACCAGCCTGAGCACCCGCGAACAAAGCAGTTCCTGGAGCAGATCCTGAGCCATTAAACGGGCAGGAAGAGCGTGCTGCTCTCTGCACGCTCTTCCGACCTCAAATCACCCCTTTCGCCTGTGCCAACAAAAACGCCGTTACCGAGGTCGCA
>DATEKR010000067.1:0-4665 GCA_035277345.1 Enterobacteriaceae bacterium | reverse complement strand
TGTACAGTCCCCGTTCAGAGAGGGTTTACTGACCCCAGGCAAGCAATGACCAGGACGGTATGATGCGCATTTTACTGATCGAAGACGACAAGTTGATTGGCGACGGGCTGAAAACCGGGCTGGCTAAAATGGGCTTCAGCCCCGACTGGTTTACCGACGGCAGCGCCGGGAAAAATGCCTTATACAGCGCCCCCTATGACGCGGTGATCCTCGACCTGACGCTGCCGGGCATCGACGGTCTGGAGATCCTGCGCGAGTGGCGGGAAAAACGCCACGCGGAGCCTGTGCTGATCCTGACCGCCCGCGACGCCCTGAACCAGCGCGTAGAGGGGCTGCGCCTCGGTGCCGATGACTATCTGTGCAAACCCTTTGCCCTGATCGAAGTCGCCGCCCGGCTGGAGGCGCTGATCCGGCGCACCCACGGTCAGGCACAAAGCGAGTTGCGCCACGGTAGCGTGACCCTTAGTCCGGGCAATCTGATTGCCACTCTCGACGGTGAAACCCTGGTACTGAAACCGAAAGAGTTCGCCCTGCTGGAACTGCTGATGCGCAACGCGGGCCGGGTGCTGCCGCGTAAACTGATTGAAGAAAAGCTTTATACCTGGGACGACGACGTCTCCAGCAACGCGGTCGAGGTGCACGTTCACCATCTGCGCCGCAAGCTGGGCAGCGACTTTATCCGCACCGTTCACGGGATTGGCTACACCTTAGGTGATGTATGAAACTGATTTCCCGCCTGCGGCTTAGCCTGCGACTCAGGCTGACGCTCCTTTTCTTACTGCTGGCGCTGATCGCCTGGAGCTGCGCCAGCCTGGTGGCCTGGAAGCAAACCACCCATAAGCTCGATGAGCTGTTCGATACCCAGCAAATGCTGTTCGCCAAGCGCCTGAGCGTGATGAATCTCAATGAGATCCGCGCAACGCAGCCTAAGATCCGCACCGCCAAAAAGCTCAAGCACGGCCATCTCGACGACGATGCTCTCGCCTTCGCTATCTTTACCCGCGACGGTAAGATGCTGATTAACGACGGCGATAACGGCGACGACATTCCTTATCACTACCGCCGGGACGGTTTCGACAACGGCAATCTTCGTGGCGACGACGATCCGTGGCGTTTTGTCTGGCTGACCACCCGCGACGGCGAGCATCGCATTGTCGTCGGCCAGGAGTGGGAATACCGCGAGGATATGGCGAGGGACATTGTTATCTCCCAACTGATGCCCTGGCTGGTGGCGCTGCCGCTGATGCTGCTGCTGCTGATCGTTCTGCTGAGCCGCGAGCTGCGGCCGCTGAAAAAATTGACCCAGGCATTGTGCCTGCGCTCGCCGGACGCCACCGACGAGCTGAACTCACGCGGCGTGCCGGGCGAAGTCCGCCCGCTGGTCGACGCGCTGAACCAGCTGTTTGCCCGCACCCGCGACATGATGGGCCGGGAGCGACGTTTCACCTCCGACGCCGCTCATGAGCTACGCAGCCCGCTGGCCGCGCTGAAAGTGCAGACCGAGGTGGCCCAGCTCTCGCCGGACGATCCCGACACCCGCAACAAAGCCCTTACCCAACTGCACGAAGGTATCGATCGCGCCAGCCGCCTGGTGGATCAACTCCTGACCCTCTCCCGGCTGGACTCGCTGGAAAACCTCGACGACGTGCAGCGCATTCCGCTGGACGATCTTCTCCAGTCTGCGGTGATGGATATCTGGGGCCACGCCCGCCAGGCCGGTATCGACGTGCGTCTGGATATTCAGGCCTCCGGCGTCGTCCGTACCGGGCAGCCGCTGCTGCTCAGCCTGCTGGTGCGCAATCTGCTGGATAACGCGGTGCGCTATAGCCCGTCCGGCTGCATCATCGACATTACGCTTTATCCGCAGCGCTTTACCGTGCGCGATAACGGTCCCGGCGTCAGCGCCGACGCCCTGGCGCGTATCGGCGAACGCTTCTACCGCCCGCCGGGCCAGGATGAAACCGGCAGCGGTCTGGGTCTGTCGATTGTTCAGCGTATCGCGACCCTGCATCAGATGTCGGTCGCCTTTACGAATCATCCCGAGGGGGGATTCTGCGTGACGGTGAGCTGGTAAGCGCATTATTGCTTTTAGAGCAAAAGTCTTTGCACATTTTGCTCATTTAATCGCTCCGCTGCGCGGCGTAGTATGGCGACAAGACGCAACGATTTGAGGAGTAACCCCCATGAGCAATATCCTGATTATTAACGGTGCGAAAAAATTCGCCCACTCTAACGGCCAGCTGAACGACACCCTGACCGCGGTCGCGGAAAGCTTTTTGCGCGACGTCGGGCATGATGTCCGGGTGACCCGCGCCGATGCCGACTACGACATCGCGGCAGAAGTGCAGAATTTCCTGTGGGCCGATACCATTATCTGGCAGATGCCGGGCTGGTGGATGGGCGCACCCTGGACCGTGAAGAAATATATCGACGATGTCTTTACCGAAGGCCACGGTTCCCTGTACGCCAGCGACGGACGTACCCGCTCCGACGCCAGTAAAAATTACGGCTCCGGCGGCCTGATCCAGGGCAAAACCTACATGCTCTCCCTGACCTGGAATGCCCCGCTGGAGGCTTTCACCGACAAAGAGCAGTTCTTCCACGGCGTGGGCGTGGACGGCGTTTATCTGCCGTTCCATAAAGCGAATCAGTTCCTCGGAATGGAGGCACTGCCGACCTTTATTGCCAACGATGTGATGAAAATGCCGGATGTTCCACTCTATAGCGCAGAATATCGCAAGCATCTGGCGGAAATTTTTGCTTAACTGTCAGCCGGTGATTAGAAGGAGTTAACCATGTTGACAGTTATTGCTGAAATTCGTACCCGTCCGGGCCAACACCACCGTCAGGCCGTACTGGATGAGTTTGCGAAGATTATCCCAACCGTACTGCAGGAAGCGGGCTGCCACGGCTATGCGCCGATGGTGGATCACGCCGCTGGCGTAAGCTTCCAGACTACAGCCCCTGACTCAATCATTATGGTTGAGCAGTGGGAGAGCGTGGCGCACCTTGAAGCGCATCTGCAAACGCCGCATATGAAGGCGTGGGGCGAGGCGGTGAAAGGCAGCGTTCTGGAAACCCAGATTCGTATTCTGCAATCCGGCGTTTAAACGTTCCGTAATATTTACCCGGCAGCATAATACCTGCCGGGTTTATTCCTTCCTCTACCAGTAAAGTTTCCAGCTCTGCGTGACCCGCGCCAGAGCTTCGACGTAGAAGTAATCCCCCCAGCTGCTGCACTCGTCCACGCCTTTGTTGCTGGAGAGGTGGTAGACCGAGTGCTTCAGTACGCCATTGCCCGGCTCATCAAGCCCGCTGACATAGTGCCGCGACAGGGAAAGTACAATCTCCGTCGCCCAGAGCTGATAGCGTTCGCGGTCAGGATCGGTCACCGGCAGGTGCTTAACCAGCTCCAGCAGGCCGCAGGCCGCAATCGCCGCCGAGGAAGAGTCGCGCAGCGCATCGGTGCCCACCAGCGCCAGATCCCAGTGGCAAACGTGATCTTCCGGCAGGCGGTTAAGGAAGTAGTTCGCCAGCCGCTTCGACAGGGTAATCATGCTCGCATCGCCGGTATAGATATAGCTCAGCAGGAAACCGTAAATCCCCCAGGCCTGGCCACGCGACCAGCAGGAGTCGTCCGCATAGCCTTGCTGGGTGTTGCCGTAGCGCGGTTCACCGGTTTTCACATCCATATAGTAGGTATGGAAGGTCGAAGCGTCTTCGCGGATCAGATACTTCGCCGCCTGCATCACATGGGCCTGGGCCGCGCTGGCAAAGCGCGGATCGCCGGTCTGTTCGCTGGCCCAGTAGAGCAGCGGCAGGTTCATATTACAGTCGATAATCATCCGCCCGGCCTGCTCAGGATCCTGCAAATCGCCCCAGGCCTGGATAATCTGCGCCTTCGGATGGAAGCGCTCCAGCAGCGCTTCCGCCGCCTGCAGTGCAAAGCCGCGAGCATCGCGGTTGCCGGTCAAACGCCAGCCCGCCACGCAGGAGAGCGTATACAGGAACCCTAGATCGTGGGTATTCGTATCCTGACGTCCGGCGATACGCAGCCCGAAGGAGCGCACGTGCTTTTCCGCCATCTCGCGGAAGGTCGCGTCGCCGCTCATCTCCCACGCCAGCCACAGCTGCCCGGTCCAGAAGCTGGTGGTCCATTCAACGTTGTCGGTCAGCGGGTAGTAGCCTTTAACGCAGGTTTCTGCCGGGAAACGCTCACCGAACTCCGTTAAATGACGGCCTATCAGGGCAAGGACATGGCTGCGCGCCGCGCCCAGCTCATCGCGCAGCGCCTGCGGATGATGCGGAGTGCCAGGGAAGTCACGCAGGGTCTCCTCAACGATATGCTTTAACATATTTCGGTTCCTTTTTTGACAGCAACAAATCGGTTATTCGCATTAACGTGCAGTATTACTTCCGGCAATATCCAGCGGCGCACGCTGGCGCCATTTGCTCTGGCAGGCCGAAAGGGTAAAGGCGGATATAACGGTAAACAGCAGGGCGATAGAGCCCATAATGATATAGGTATTCTCGAAGCCAATCCGGTCATACAGCAGACCCGCCGGAGACGAGACCACCACGTTGCCGACGTAGAGCATCGCCTGGTATCCCAGCAGATACATGGTGGCATTCACGCGCTTATCGAAATGCTCGGCGATATATTTA
>DATEKR010000066.1:0-3990 GCA_035277345.1 Enterobacteriaceae bacterium | reverse complement strand
CCCTATTTTAATTAATGTCAGGCACCTGTTTTACGCATTTTTAAATTTTTCACAATAACCCCTTCTGAGTATTTAAAACCCGTTTGATAACCGCAGGTAACTGTTTTTTGTTGTTATTATTGGACGTTCTGAAAATCACCGAAAAATGTCCATTAAAAAAATCATTCAAAATCTCAAAAAGAGGTATATGATATGCAACATACGTTTTTACCCTTCCGACCAGGCCCGATGGTCGGGAAAGAATGAGGTCAAAACATGCAGCGAATTGTTATACCAGCGAACTATGTCCATACCCGTACTACGCCGTTCTGGAACAACGAAACGGCCCCCGCATCCATCTGGCAGCGGCATCTCGACGCGGGAACGCGACAGGGCGTTTACCCACGCCTGAGCGTAATGCAGGGAACTATCCGTTATTACGGCTATGCCGACGAAACCAGTCCGGAGCCGGTTGAAACCCTGACCATTGAGGCCGGAGAGTTTGGCGTCTTTCCGCCGGAGAAATGGCACCGAATAGAAGCACTCTCCGATGACACAATATTCAGCGTCGATTTTTATGTCGATCCGAAAATTTTGATTGAAGGCTGAGGTATTCATTATGACAGCGGAAAATAAAGGTTATTCCTTAGCGGTTACTGACCGCAGCAGCAGCGAAACCAGCGAAAAAATTTATCTGAAACCCATGTCATTATACGTGCCGGATATTGCGACTGAAGCCGTATCCCAACTGCTTGCCGGGTTACCGGCCGCCGCGAATAATGACAAAGGTTTTGTCCTCACCGTCACCAATAAAAACAATGGGGTGTCGGTGGATAATGACTTTGACAGCCTTCAGGAGCTGAAGGATCCCCTTATTGTCGCGGATGCGGTGAAGGATCTGGTGAATATTGTTCGCGGCTACGAATCTGATGAAGAGACTAACGTTTGCGGCTGGTAGCCCCGACGGATGTCTGCACTCTGGAGATCACACCATGGCGTTAAAAATTCCTGAAAATTTCCGTCATACCCGGTCCACACCGTTCTGGAATAAGCAGACGGTTCCTCAGGCTTTACTGACCCATCACAACACCAAAAAGGGCGTCTTCGGGCGACTGTCGGTGATGCAGGGTGCGGTGAAGTATATCGGTTTTCGCGACGAGCATGATGAGACGCCGGAGATCGAAGTGGTGATTGAGGCCGGGCATTTTGGTATCAGCCCGCCCCAGTACTGGCACCGCGTTGAGTTGCTGACCGACGATACTTACTTCAACCTCGATTTCTTTGCCGACCCGGATGAACCCCTGGAAGGAAAAGGGATTGGGCAGGTGGTTAATACCCACCGCGATTAACCCTTAGGGAGCGAAAGCTCCCTTTTTTTCGCCTGATGAAAATCATTCGCATTTGTCCGTTTTTATGATAAGTTGCATCATAAATGCATGTTATCATCGGGGACGCCGCCATGAGCGCAAGTGAGAAAGCCGGACACACCTTCTTAGCCAGCCTGGGAAAAACCCGCTTGCGGCCCGGCGGCGTTGACGCAACGGAGTGGCTATTCAGCCATTCGCAGCTCACGCCAGACAGCATTGTGCTGGAAGTCGCCTGCAATATGGGCACCACCTCTATCGAACTGGCCCGGCGCTTTGGCTGCACGATTTACGCCATCGACATGGATAAGAACGCGCTGATTAAGGCGCGGGAAAACGTTGCCGCCGCCGGTCTGCAGGACAAAATTCAGGTGCTTGAGGCCAATGCCAGCAAGCTGCCTTTTGCCGACAATGCGTTCGACGTGGTGATAAACGAAGCGATGCTGACCATGTACGTCGACAAGGCCAAAACCCGGCTGATTAGTGAATATTATCGGGTGCTCAAGCCCGGCGGTCGCCTGCTGACCCACGATATTATGTTCACCAGCGACAGGCTGGAAGAGGGCAGGCAGTCGCAGCTGGAAAGTATTGTGAAGTCCAACGTCAGCCCGATGACCCAACCCGCGTGGAAAGCGCTGTTTAGCGCCAGCGGTTTCCAGTCGGTGGATACCCACCACGGCGCGATGTCCCTGATGTCACCGGCGGGGCTGATCCGCGATGAGGGTCTGGCGCGTGCGGCAAAAATCCTCTTTAACGGCCTGCGCACCCGCGATAACCGGGCGCGCTTCCTCGGGATGTTCCGCTTCTTTCGCCGTAACCGCCATCAGCTGAACTATATTGCCTGCTGCTCGCGGAAATAATTCAGGAACGTAGCCGCAGGGTTGCCGGCAGGATCCGCTGCGGTGCCGTCGGCTCCTGGCCGCCGATCATCTGCGTGATTATTTCGAAGCAGTCCTGGGCCAGACGCGGCACGTTCTGCTCGACAGTATCAATCTTCATCGACAGGGAGTCGTAGAGATAGTGATCGTCGAAGCTGGCGATCTGGATCTCGCTCTCCAGCAAATGGTGCTGGCTCATATAGCGCAGCACCCCTTCCAGCAGGCCGCAGGCGGCGGTAAACAGCGCTTTTGGCGGCCGACCGAGCTTCGCGCAGAGCGCGGCAAACATCTCGTACCCGCTGCCGGGATGGTAGTTGCCGTGAATGATCCACTCCGGGCGGGGCGTGACGCCCGCCCGCGCAAGACCCTGCATAAAGCCTTCGAGACGATCTCTGGTGGGCGACAGGCGCGACTGACCGCCGAGGAAGTAGATCTCTTCCGGGTTGGTCCGTGCCAGGCGTTCGACTAAATCTGCCGTTGGGGTAATGGAGTCGGTGATCACCAGCGGAAGTTGGGTCTCGCTCATATGGCGGTCAAACAGCACCACAGGAAGCTGCTCGCTAAGCTTTACATAGTCGCTGTCGCTGAGCATGCTGGAGGCAACGATAAGGCCATCGACCTGGCGGGCGACCAGGTTATTGACCACCACCGTTTCCTGCCCGGCGTTTTCATCGGTGCAGGAGACCAGCAGCTGTAGGCCCGCTTCGCGGCAGAGATTTTCCAGCTCGTGAGAAAAAACGGCGAAACCGTAGTTGGTGATTTCCGGCACCACCAGGCCCAGCGTATGGCTGCGGTTTTCACGCAGCAGACGGGCATGAATACTCGGCTGGTAATGGTGTTCGCGGGCGAGGTTCAGGACACGTTCGCGCGTCTCTCGCGCCACGCGCAGCTCCTTGCCGCGGCCGTTAAGCACCAGGCTGGCGGTGGCTTTGGACACCCCTGCCAGCGTGGCGATATCACTGATGGTAACGCGTTTTGTTTTTCTCACGACTTCGCATCGGTTAATGAAACAAGCCTCTATTCTACCATGCAGGGCCGTAACGACCAGTAGCTGGCCTGCACTTCTCCCGCGCCGCTAAAGGTGAGGCGGGCCGGATGGTTCGGAAAGTAGCGGCTGCTCATCACCCCTTCACCGTCGTTGATAAAGATCTCCACGCTGGAGTGGTCGCAGAGGATGTGCAGCTTCCTGGCCGCGCCGGTCCAGTAGCGGTAGCGCCACTCCCCGGTTTCCAGGCTGCGGCGGGCCAGACGCAGTTCGTCCGCCTGCCAGCTCAGGACCAGCGTGTCGGCAAAATCGAGACATATTTCGCCCTGGCTTTCCACAATCAGCTCTAACCGCTGCGCATCGAGGGCCGGAGACTGGCTGGCGCTGCCCTGGTAATGCTGTTTCTCACCGCGCAGAGCCTGGAGTTCCGCCACCGGATTCTGATACAGCTTACCGTCGTGTACGCTCAGTTCGCGCAGGCAGGTCATCTGGTGGATCCAGCCTGCGGCGACCGTCGGCTGGCACATCTCTTCTCCGCCCGGGACGCCCATCCAGCCGACCAACAGGCGTCGTCCGCCGGCATCCTCGGTGGTTTGTGGCGCATAAAACTCAAACCCTGCATCGAGTTCGGTCAATTCGCCGTGGCTGAAATTCGCCTGCTGATAGTCAAGCTGGCCGCTCAGATACGCGGCACAATGGGTATTCAGAAAACGTTTCTCTTCCGGGGCGATACCCTGCGGGCAGCAGATTAGCCAGCTTTTGCCGCCGAGGGTGAACATATCCG
>DATEKR010000065.1:0-2920 GCA_035277345.1 Enterobacteriaceae bacterium | reverse complement strand
CCTGCTGCGGATAACGCATTACATCATCCGTTTTCGAATGCGACCAGGAGACAGAGCCGCCCAGCTCCCAGGACCAGTTCTCGGTGCGCTTACGCCAGGTCACCGGCAGCGCGAACGAGACATACTCCTGCGGGCTATAGTAACCGCCCTGTCCCAGCGTATAGGCACTCAGATCTTTATCGTAATGCCATACCATGTTAGAGACGCCAACCGTCAGGCGCTCGTTGTTTTCGTTGATTAATTTGTAGTAATAGCCGGTCATCCAGCGCACGCGCCAGTTATCTTCAACGTTTTTGCCGGTCAGGCTGTCGACGTTCAGGCTCGACCAGACGCCGTTCGCCTCGCCTTTGTCATAGCTAATGCTAACGCCGCCGCCGGTTGAGCGAACGCCGCCCCAGGTGGTGCCGGTGTTGGTATCTTTCTGCCCGGCAAAGGCCAGCATCGAGCTGGAGATCGGGCGACGATGGGCATTCAGGGTGTAGCCAATCGGCCCCAGATCGCTGCTGTAGCTCAGGCCGCCGACCACGTCTACCACGTCGAAGCCCATCGGGGTGGTGCCGATGTCCCACGCCCAGGTTTTATTCTGCCAGCCCACGGCCACGCTGGCCCCGTTTGCCGACTGGTTGGTATTGCCGCTGCACGGCGTTTCGGCACAGGTACCCCATTTTGGATCGTAGGTGCCGTTAGTGGTGGCAAATGAACCGGCGTCCATGTTGACCAGATCGCTTCGGAAGAACATCCGGCCGTCTGACAACGGCGCATCAACCTGCAACATGGAGGTATGCGCTTTCAAATCGGAATAGCCTCCCGTGCCGCTGGAGCCCCAGTAGTCGTGCTGCAGCGTCACGTTAAGATCCTGCTGACGGTATAAATCACCGGCATCGCTGCGCACGCCGCGCTTCAGCCAGTCATCTTTTTCGTCGTTACGCGTGAGGCGGGTAAAGCTGTCGTTGTCCGCCGGGCGCGTGGTGGTTACGCCGGATGAGACCATCGCATCTTTATAGGTCTCCAGCGCCTGCTGAGGCTGGCCGTTCTGCGCCTGAAAACGGGCGGCATCACGTAACACCAGCGCGTTCTCCATTGACGGCGGCTGAGACGTCGCCTGCGGGATCAATTTGCTGAAGGTCTGGTCTGCCGCCGCGGTGTCACCCAACCCTGCCTGCGCCATAGCGACCCGACGCTGTACGTTAAGCGAGCGCGGCTGGCCGTTTTCTGTGGCAGGCAGTTTTGCCAGTTCGGCGCGCGCTGCCTGCCGATCGCCTTCGGCAATATACACTTCGGTCAACCCCAGAAGTGCATCCTCGTTTTGCGGCTCGCGTTGTAAAACGGTGCCGTAGGCGGTTTTTGCTGTAGCGTTGTCGCCGCGCTGCTGCGCCCAGTCTGCCAGCGTAAGATCGATACGCGTGGAGGTCGGCTGCTGGCGAAGCAGGGTCTCGGCCTCCTGCTCTTTTCCGCTGTCGCGCAGGCGGTTTGCCGTTTCCAGCACCTGATCGCTTTGCAGGCGATCCGCCAGCTCCTGAATGTTTCCGTTCCATTTATCACGCGGCAGCGTGTCGAGATGGGCCAGCGCGGCGCGATCCTGATTGTTACCGGAGAGGTACAGGCCGTAGGCGTACACCTGCTCCGGGTCGCCCGGTTTCTGGCTGGCGAGCTGGCGCATCAGGTTATCCGCCTGGCCGCGCTGCCCGGCGCTGTAGAGATCGCGTGAGAGACGATAGGTGATCCACACGTCGCCCGGCGAGAGCGCCAGACGACGGCGCTGAATGTCCGCAGCCTGCGCGAATTTCCCTTCGTTTTCCAGCTGCTCCGCCTGGGCGGACAAACGGTCATTGGTCAGCCCGCGCTCGATATCATCAATACTGCGACGCTGGCTGGCAGAGAGAGACTGAATAAATTCCGCCGCCTTTTCCGGGGACTGCGCGCGATAGAGCCTGGCAAGACCGCGCACCGCGTTGCTGTTCCCGCTGTCCATGCGCAACGCCTGGCGATAGTAACGCTCAGCCGCTGCGTTATCGTTACGCGCCGTGGCGGCATCGCCCAGGCCCAGCACCGCATAGCTGTCGGTATTGTCGATGTTACGCGCCTGCTGGTAAAAGCGCTCCGCCTGCGCGGTATCGTTGGCTTTCAGGGCGGCATCCCCCTGCTGGATCAGCAGCCAGTAGCGATTGACTTTCAGCAGGCTGTCCCATTTGCCCCGGTTATCACTCTGCGGGTCGAGCGCAATCGCTTTTTCGAACTGCGCCACCGCGCGGGCGCGATCGCCTTTCTGGGAATAGGCCTGCCCCAGCGCGCCAATGGCTTCGCTGTCAGTATGATTCGCGCTGACGGCCTTTTGCAGTTCGGCAACAGCTTTGCTGCCCTGCCCGGCATCTACGGCGGCCAGCCCTTCGGCTTTGGCACGGAAGGTCGGATCCGCGAGCTGTTTTTGCTGGGCTTCCAGCTGGGAGCGCGCAGCCGTGACGCTATCGCCGTCGCTAAACACGCTCAGGTATTTCTGTAGCTCGCTGACGCTGGCCGCGCTGGTGGGCCGATCTTTGATCTGCTCATACCACATATCCGACGCCTGGCCGCGACCGCTGTTGGATTTCGCCATCTCCTGGAGGACCGCGAAACCTTCGTCCCGGCGTTCTGTCTGGAAAAGCAGCTGCGCCAGCGTGGCCTGAAGCTGGGTATTCCCCGGATTATCGGTATTGATTTTCTTCAGCTGGTTAATGGCCGCATTGCGGCGGGCCGGATCTTTCGCCACCACGTTCCAGTATTCGGAAGCCAGCTCGGCGCCCGGCGGGTTACCGGAAAAGAGTTTGTCATAGGCAGCAATCGCCTCCTGGGTATGGCCGGTCGAGGCCAGCAGACGGGCCTGCTGGAGTGCCTGACGCCCGTCCGGCGTGGAGAGCAGGATCGCATTGCGGGAAGACTGGTA
>DATEKR010000064.1:0-5519 GCA_035277345.1 Enterobacteriaceae bacterium | reverse complement strand
GTAACCGCAACGATCCGGATGGCTACTGGTACGGGGCTAAACCGCGTTTGCTGGTGGAGCATCGCGGGAAAGCGGCTGCAGCAATGATCCCGCAAATTGAGGCGGCTATTGCGTCATATCCCTGGCCGGATACTTACCGTGCCTGGCCCGGCCCTAACAGCAATACCTTTATCGCCCATATCGGGCGGGAAGTGCCTGCGCTGAAACTGAATATGCCCGCCAACGCGGTGGGGAAAGATTTTCGGGCGCTGACGGATCCGATTGGCTTACCGCCATCCGGGCGCGGCGTGCAGATTTCTTTGTTTGGCGTTGCGGGCCTGACGCTGGGGGGCGAAGAGGGGGTTGAGCTCAATCTGCTGGGGCTGAACCTCGGCGTCGGTTTCGCGCCGCTGCAGCTGCGCCTGCCGTTTATAGGCGGGCTGGGGCAGGATAATCTTCAGAAGAACGCGTCAACTGATGCCCGGTGAAGGGGGCTGAGATCATTGACACGGCCGATAGCGTCATCATTTTTGTGACATCTGTCCGGGGTGCGATAGACTCTTACTCCTTCGAGGTATAAAACACAGTTTATGCACATGACCGCTCCAGACTCTTCAGATGTTCAACTCCCTGTAACCGAAAAAGCGCGTAAAAGTATGTTCCGGGCGCTACTTCATCGTGACAGAACGCCCGTTGCCGTACTGGTTTGCGCAGCCATTGTGGGGACGCTTGTGGGGTTTGCTGGTGTCGCGTTTTTTCGTGCCGTCAATGCCGTGCAGCAGTGGCGGGCTGGCTTTCTCCGGCACGATAATCTGAGCGACTGGGAACTTTATGCTCTCGCCTTTCTCATCTCTGGCCTGCTGGCGATGGTCGGCTATTTTCTGGTTAGGTTTTATGCGCCGGAAGCGTCCGGCTCGGGTATTCCTGAGATTGAAGGGGCGCTGGAGGATTTACGTCCCGTGCGCTGGTGGCGAGTGATCCCGGTAAAATTCTTTGGCGGTATGGGCACGCTCGGGGCGGGCATGGTGCTTGGCAGGGAAGGGCCGACAGTCCAGCTTGGCGGCAATATTGGCCGAATGGTGACGGACCTGCTGCGGGTAAAGCATGGCGAAGCCCGTCACTCTTTACTCGCGACAGGTGCAGCCGCAGGTCTGGCTGCCGCCTTTAACGCACCGCTGGCCGGTATCCTCTTTATTCTCGAAGAGATGAGGCCGCAGTTCCGCTACAACCTCATCTCCATCAAAGCCGTGTTTATCGGTGTGATTATGGCCAGCATCGTTTTCCGTATCTTTAACGGGGAAAGCCCGGTTATCGCCGTCGGGCAACTGGCTCATGCCCCGGTAAATACGCTCTGGCTGTACCTGATCCTTGGCATGCTCTTCGGCCTTGTCGGCGTAATGTTCAACCGTCTGGTCTTTCTGTTTCAGGACTTTTTTCAACGCATTTATGCCGGACGCAACGGGCGAGCGATAGCGACGGGCGGCTTGATCGGCGGAGGCTGCGGCATCCTTGCGCTGCTGTATGCGCCCGGTGCCGGAGGCGGCTTTGAGCTGATCCCCGAAGCAGTCAACGGCGATTTTACGTTTTACGCGCTGCTGGCGATGTTTCTGATTCGCCTGCTGACCACCTTACTTTGCTTTTGCTCGGGCGCGCCCGGCGGTATTTTTGCCCCTATGCTGGCGTTAGGAACGGTACTGGGGACGGCATACGGCGTTGGCGTGGCCGATCTCTTTCCTGCTTATGGCCTGGATCCGGGGACCTTCGCGATTGCCGGCATGGGCGCGCTGTTTGCCGCCTCGGTCCGGGCACCGCTCACCGGGATAGTGCTGGTGCTCGAGATGTCGGATAACTATCAGCTGATACTGCCGATGATTATCACCTGCCTGGGCGCAACCTTACTGGCGCAGTTCCTCGGCGGGAAACCGTTATACTCGTCGATTCTTGCCAGAACCCTGGCCAGACAGGAACAACAGAAAACATAGCCCGGTATAACCTGTCCGCATAAGGTCGCTTCTGCACAAATACAGAAGATGACGATTTTATGACCCCTTAACCAGATATATTCTCTTGTTTTTTGGTGATATTTAATTTTTAACGCCGCAAACGGCACCTTTCTCCCGAATTTATAACATCATGCTGACACTATAGTTTGCGATTCTTTACCCCCTATAAGAGTGTGACATGGAGATGGGGATGAAGAGTCGAGTCCGCAGGTCAGTAAGCGATGGTATGCCATCGCAGCAGGGTTTCTCGTTAATTGAAATTATGGTGGTGGTGGTGATTATGGGCGTCCTTGCCGCTCTGATTGTCCCGAATCTGCTCGACAGACCCGACCAGGCCCGTGCTACGGCGGCGCGTCAGGATGTGGGGGCCATTATGCAGGCGCTTAAACTCTATCGTCTGGATAACGGCGCTTATCCCTCCACTGAACAGGGGCTACGCGCCCTGACTGAAAAACCCGAAACGGGACGCGTGCCGGGCAACTGGCATCAATATCTGGAACGTCTCCCCAACGATCCCTGGGGCAATCCCTACCACTACCTGAATCCCGGCACTAACGGCGAGATCGACGTCTTCTCCTTCGGCGCGGACGGTCAGCCGGAGGGCGAGAACACCAATGCCGATATCGGCTCCTGGCAGCTATAGGCTGCGTGATGGGCAAGAAAGGCGATTCATCGCTGCGGGGCACCCCTCGTTCACCCGGCGTAACGTCTGAGGGGGAGCGGGGAATGGCGGTTATCGCCATGCTGCTGCTGGTGGCCATTATTGCTTTGCTGGCGTCGGCGCTGATGGCGCGCCAGACGGCGGCTATCCACACCACCCAAAACGAACAAATTCGCCTTCAGGGGCAATGGCTGCTGCGCGGCGAAATAAGCCGCAGTCAGATGCTGCTGCGCGCCGAGGCGCTGCGCACGCCGGTAACGCGCCTCGACGGGGCCTGGTCGCGCCCCGTTGCGGGCAAGCCTGTGGGGCAACTCGCCGGGGAACCGGCGCGTATTTATGCCGAGGTCACCGATGAACAGGCTCGCTTTAACTTACGCAACCTGATCGACGGCGGCGATGCGGATTTACACGAAACCCGGGCGTTTCTGCGACTGTGTGCGCTGGTTGGGGTCTCCGGGGAGCAGGCCACGCTGATTGCGCGCCGCGTGGTGGAAAGCCTGGTGGGGGCCGGACGTCGTGCCGATGCGCCGTTCTCACAGGAAACGCTACGCGATGCGCGTTTTGCCGCGCGTGCTATCGGTCTGGATGCCCTTCCGGCGCGTGAACAGTCGCCGAGGCTGCGCGATCTGAATGACCTGTTGGGCGTGCCAGGCATCGATCCCGCTGCCATCGGCAGGCTGCAATCCTATGTCACCATTTTGCCCCAGCGGACCTGGATCAACGCCAATACCGCCGGGCCTGAGGTGCTTGCCGCCTGGATACCGGGCCTGACGCTGGCGCGGGCGCAGGCCATGCTGGCCAGCCGCAATAACGGACAGTGGTTTATTAACCGTGGCGATTTCGCCAGGCGTCTGCAAATGCCGGAAATCGACGAAAGCGACATTCTGATTGGCATTACCAGCCAGTGGTTCCGTCTTTCCGGGGCGCTGCGAACCTCGCAGCGAACGCTTCTGCTCCAGGCGCTGCTGTACGACGACAAAGCCTCGCTGCCGCAGGTTGTCTGGCTGCGGGAGGGCGCATGACGGTGACGCCGGTTGTCACGCTGCGCCTGATGATGCCGCCAGACGGCGATACCAACCATGTACCGCTACGTGCGGCCTGGTGCGACAGGCAGGGGGGGTGGCAGAGCGCAGTGTTCGTCTGCCCCGAAGAGGTTGCCGCTCGCTTTGCGGCCAGTCGTCTGGAAATTTGCCCGCACCCGGCGGACATATCCATGACCGGGATTACGCTTCCACCGCTGCGGCCCCGCCAGCAGCGCCTCGCGGTTAGCGGCGCGGTTGAGCTGTTGGCCCTGACCCCGCCGCAGGATCTGGCGATCGGTCATGGCCTCAGAGGTGAAACGGGCGTGCTGCCCGTCGCCTGGATGGCGGAAGGACGGGTGGCTCAACTTCTGGCGTCGCTGCGTCAGGCGGGGCTTCAGCCCGATGCCATATTGCCGCCGCCGGCCTTTTTACCCCAGCCGGAAGAGGGCTGTGCTGCGCTCCAGGTGGTCGATGGCTGGGCGGTGGTGCGCAGCGGCGCGTCTGAGGGCGGACTTTATCCGCTGCTCGCGCAGGGGACAGAGGCTGAACATCTGGCCCGGCTGCAGGCGCATCTTCCTGCTATCGGCCAGCTCGTCTGGCCCGACAGCAACAGCGTGATGAGCGGCGATGGCTGGGCCTGGGGGCTGCCGCTTAACCGCGAGCCGGGAACAGAAAAGAGCTCGGGCTGGCGGCGTCCGGCGTGTATCTGGGGCTTGCTGGCGCTGGTTGTCTGGCTGGGCGGCCTCACGTTTGAGGCGCGAAAACGGGAGGCGCAGGGGCTGGCGCTGAAGCAGCAGATGACGGCGCAGGTCAAAGCCGCTTTCCCCGGCCTGACCGTGGTTATCAACCCGTTGCAGCAGGCGCGTCAGCTGCGTGAAGCGCGGGATAAGGGGACGGCGACTGCACCCGCCCAGGATTTTGCCACGCTGCTGCGCGCGGCGTCGGCGATATTGCCCCGCATGGACGCTCAGGTTCAACAGCTCAGCTACCGGCAGGGGGTACTCGATATCCGCTGGCGTGACGGGGCGGCGCTGCGAAAAGAGGAAGCTGCGGCGATGCAGGCGCATGCCGGAGAACGTCAGGTCACCGTGGTGACCGACGGGCAGGGCGTGAAGCTAAGCGCGGCCCAGCCCGTTGCGGAGCCGCGCTCGTGAAGGCGCTGCGGCAACGGATGGCGTCATTACAGCCTTTTATTGTGCGTGCGCACCGCGTTCGTCTGCGGCTCGGGGCGAAAGTTGACCCCATCCGTCAGCAGCTAAGCGCGCGCTGGCGGGCCTTGTCGCCTCGCGAACACCGACAGACAGGGCTGATGCTGGCGGTACTCACCGGCGCGCTGCTCTGGCTGCTGCTGATCAAACCCGCACTCAACACGCTCGACCACTGGCAGCAGGAGCTTCCGCGTTTGCGCTCTCAACAGGCGGCGCTGCAAACCCTGCTTGGTCAGGCGACAGCGACGGATAGCGCTGCGCCGACAACGCTTCTGCAGCGTATCAACGCAAGCCTCGATCTCGCCGGGCTACGCGGCGACAGCCGGGTAACACCTGCCGGTGCGGAGATGGTCGTGACCTTCGCACAGCCCGTGGACGCGGCGCGATTGATAACCTGGTTACTGAATACTTCAACAACGCCGGGAATGACGGTGCAGCAGGTCAGGATTGACCGCGCAGGGGCAGGGGAAAACGCGCCTGAGACTGCGACGCGCGTATCCGCCTCGGTGACGCTGGCAGCACAATAACAGAGGAAGGGAAATGAAGCACAGTGGCGCACCTGGCATCTTCAAAAAGAGCATCCTGGCGTACTGCCTGATCCTGACAGGCTGTAACACCGCGGGCGAGGGTTCGATGTTTCGCGACG
>DATEKR010000063.1:0-4063 GCA_035277345.1 Enterobacteriaceae bacterium | reverse complement strand
GATGTATATGTCCGGCCGGGCTCTGTTCCCGCTGTCGATTAACGTCGCCGCCCTGCTCTCCCGTGAATTCGACGGCAATCTTCCTATCTCCTATTCCGGGGGTGCCAGCCAGCTGAATATTCGCGATATTTTCGAAACAGGTATCCGCCCGATCACCATGGCGACCGACCTGCTAAAACCCGGCGGCTATCTGCGCCTGAGCGCCTGCATGCGCGAACTGGAAAACGCCGACGGCTGGAATATGACGCAGGTCGATGTCGCGCGTCTGAACGCGCTGGCGGAAAAAGCCGTCAGCATGGCTTACACCCAGAAGCAATGGAAGCCAGAAGACCGTATTGACGTTGCCAGACCGCTGCCGATGATCGACTGCTATGTCGCACCCTGCGTCACCGCCTGCGCCATCAAGCAGGATATCCCGGAATATATTCGCCTGTTGGGTGAGCATCGCTACGCCGACGCGCTGGAACTGATCTATCAGCGAAATGCGCTCCCGGCGATCACCGGCCATATCTGCGATCATCAATGTCAGTACAACTGCACCCGCCTGGACTACGACAGCGCTCTGAATATCCGCGAGCTGAAAAAAGTGGCGCTTGAGAAGGGCTGGGAGGAGTACCAGAAACGCTGGCATAAACCGGCGGGATCCGGCGCGATGCATCCGGTCGCAGTCATTGGTGCCGGTCCGGCTGGCCTGGCAGCGGGCTATTTCCTGGCCCGGGCGGGCCATTCGGTGACGCTGTTTGAACGTGAGGCCAGTGCCGGTGGCGTGGTGAAAAACGTCATTCCCGCGTTCCGTATCCCAGGCGAGCTGATTCAGCAGGATATTGATTTCGTGGTCAATCATGGCGTGAAGATTGAATACGGCTGCGATCCACATCTGACCGTTGAAAAACTGCAGCAGCAGGGCTTTCGCTATGTGCTGGTAGGAACCGGAACGGAAAAAAACAGCGGCGTGAGGCTGTCCGGTGACAACCAGAATATCTACACCTCGCTGCAGTTTCTGCGCGAGTTCAATCGCGGCGACAGCCTGCAACCGGGCAGGCACGTCGCCATCGTGGGTGCGGGTAATACCGCCATGGACTGCGCCCGCGCGGCACTTCGCATTCCTGGCGTGAACACTGCCACCATTATCTATCGTCGCTCGCAGCAGGAGATGCCAGCCTGGCGTGAAGAGTACGAGGAAGCCCTGCAGGACGGAGTGCAGTTCCAGTGGCTCAGTAATCCGGAGCAGTTCAACGCTGACGGCACACTGACCGTGCGGGTTATGGCGCTGGGTGAGCCCGATGAAAAAGGATGTCGTCGGCCGGTTGCAACCGATGAAACCCGCACCCTTCATGTCACTACCCTGATCACGGCCATCGGCGAACAGCAGGACTGCGAGGCGCTGGCGGCAATGGGCATTCCACTGGATACGCAGGGCTGGCCGGAGGTAAACCCCGATGGCGAAACGCGTCAGGCTGGCGTCTTCCTGATTGGCGACGTACAGCGCGGCCCCTCTTCTATCGTCTCGGCTATCGGCAACGCCCGACGCGCCACGGATGTTATTCTGGCGCGGGAAAATATCGCCAGTCATCACGGCAATAAGTCCTGGAGCAATGTCGACCCCGCAGAGATCTATCAGCGCAAAGGTCTTATCGCCATCGATCGCGTCGATAAAGACGATCGCGACGCCTTTGTTGCCCAGGAGGCCAGCCGCTGCCTGGAGTGCAACTATATCTGCAGCAAATGCGTCGACGTTTGCCCTAATCGCGCCAACGTCTCTTTGGCGGTACCGGGCTTTCAGAATCGCTATCAGACGTTGCACCTTGATGCGTACTGCAATGAATGCGGAAACTGCGCCCAGTTCTGTCCGTGGCAGGGAAAACCCTACAAAGACAAAACCACCGTCTTCAGTCTGGAGCAGGATTTTATCAACAGCAGCAATCCCGGGTTCTTCGTCGATGGCCATCGCGTTCACGTTCGTCAGGACGATCGTACCTGGCAGCTCGACATTAACAACATGGGGGAATTCAGGGACATTCCACCGCAGCTGAATGCGATGTGTCGCATTATCAGCCATGTCCATCAGCACCATAACGCGCTACTGGGAGAGGTTGAACAATGAGTATCGTCATTCTGAAAAATACGACGGCCGTGCAAATTTATCCGGCGAAAGTATGGGAAAACATCGATATTGCCGTCGAAAATGAACAGATCCTGGATATCGGCCCGGGGCTGGCACAGCGCTATCCACAGGCGCACACCAAAGAGATGCACGGTCGGCTGGTGATGCCCGGCATGGTGTGTTCTCACAACCATTTTTACTCTGGACTGTCGCGCGGTATTCAGGCCAATATCGCCCCCAGCCCGGACTTTATCTCGACGCTGAAAAATCTGTGGTGGCGCCTCGACCGGGCGCTGGACGAGGAGTCTCTGTACTATAGCGGGCTGATTTGCGCCCTGGAGGCCGTGCGCAGTGGCTGCACTTCCGTGATCGACCATCACGCGTCTCCGGGCTATATCGCCGGCTCTCTGAGCCAGCTGCGTAACGCCTTCCTCAGAGTCGGACTGCGCGGTATGACCTGCTACGAAACCACCGACCGTAACGACGGCCTCAGTGAACTGCAGGCGGGCGTCGAGGAGAATATCCGTTTCGCCAGAGAGATCGACGCCGCACGGCAGGAAGGCAACGAGCCATATCTTGTCGAGGCCCATATAGGCGCCCATGCTCCTTTCACCGTTTCCGATGACGGGCTATCTATGCTCAGCGAAGGGCTGAAGGCCACCGGCCGCGGCCTGCATATTCACGCTGCCGAAGACCGCTATGATGTTTCCCATAGCCATCATCACTATGGGAAAGACCTGCTGGTCAGGCTGGCAGAGTTTGACCTTATCGACAGTAAAACGCTGATTGCGCACGGCTTATACCTTTCCGACGCTGACATCGAACTACTTAACGCCCGGGACGGCTTCCTGGTACATAACGCCCGTTCAAATATGAATAATCACGTCGGTTACAACCACCGTCTGCCGCAGATCCGCAATCTGGCGCTGGGCACGGACGGTATCGGCGCTGATATGTTTGAAGAGATGAAATTTGCCTTCTTCAAACATCGTGATGCTGGCGGATCGCTGTGGCCGGACAGCTTTGCCCGCGCGCTGAGCAACGGGAATGAACTGCTGAGTCGCAACTTTGATGCCCGCTTTGGCCGTCTTGAAGTGGGCTATAAAGCCGATCTCACCATCTGCGACTATCTGCCGCCCACGCCGCTTATCGCTGACAATATCGCGGGCCATATTGCTTTCGGCCTGGGTGCTGGCAGCGTGCATAGCGTGATGGTTAACGGAAAAATGATCTACGAGGACCGCCAGTTTACGTTCGACTGCACGGCTATCTTCACAGAAGCGCAGAAGGTGGCGAAAAAAATGTGGGAGCGGATGGACGCTCTGCCCTGATGCGTCATCCTGGTCAATAGCCCCAGCCCGGTCCGCAGGTCCGGGCTTTTTTATCCGCATAGTTCTAGAGGGTGAGCAGTGCTGCGGTGGCGATATTGCGCTGCTTTTGCAGCGCAGCCAGCTGCGGTTCGGTCATTTTATTCAGGGCCGTCGTCGGGCAAACGGCAACGCAGGCCGGGCCGCTCTGCCGCCCGCTGCAGAGGTCGCACTTCACAATCACCGGAGCATACCCGGCGCTCACTTCAATGCTTATCACCCCGAACGGACAGGCCGTCACACAGCTCTGGCAGCCGATGCAGCGCCCGGCGTCAGTCTCCACGCGATCTGGCCCAATAGTTAACGCCCCGGTCGGACACGCGCCCACGCAGGGCGCATTCTCACATTGATGACACATAACCGGGACGCTGAGCGTACTGAGCCGCATGACCTTCAGGCGCGGGTGAAACTCCGCGCCTGCGGTCACATGCTCCAGAGCGCAGGCAACCTCGCAGGTCCGGCAGCCAATACAGGCCTGCGCGTTGGCGACAATAAAACTGGTCATACTCCCTCCTTGCGTTTAAACAGCGTCAGCATCTCATCCGCGGCGCGGCGTCCGGCCATCATGGCGGTGACAACCAGATCTGCGCCC
>DATEKR010000062.1:0-3474 GCA_035277345.1 Enterobacteriaceae bacterium | reverse complement strand
GTGTTATACGCATCAAGAAAAAATGCGTATAACTTAATGTATAGAACTAAACACGGATAAAGAAATTAAAGATATTTATTATACACTTATATCTAAAAGACGATTCCTGCAGGGGACACCACTTATACCTCTCCTGACGTTTACCAACATCAATCAAGACCCCTTATCCCTCTGGCAACATTTTGCTGAATCTAATCTGAAGCTTATGCTGCTCCGCCTGCGTTAAGTCAATCACTCACGCTTTCATCACCGCTATTCTCTGGATCCTCTGCAGGGTTGCTCCCCACTGAAATATGAGTATTATGTTATAACATAACAATTTAAGGATTGAGAACGTGTTCACCCCAAAAATGCTTTTACTGCCTGCGCTGTTTGCCCTGGCGCAGGCTGCGGTTGCTGCCCCCGCTTTCCCGCTTACCGTTGAAAATTGCGGCCTCAAACAAACCTTCACTCAGGCGCCACAGCGGGTAGTGACCGTCGGGCAGCATGAAACGGAGCTGCTGCTGGCGTTGGGGCTGGAGAAAAAGATTAGCGCCACCTCGGTATGGTTTGGTCCTTTGCCTGATTCGCTCAAGGAGCAGGGCCAGTCGCTGAAAAAGCTGGCGGATAACTCACCGTCCTTTGAAGCGGTCGTGGCTGAAAGACCCGATCTGGTCCTTGCCCAGTATCACTGGCATATCGGGCCGCAGGGCGAAGTCGGCACCCGTGAACAGTTTACCTCCCTGGGCATTAAGACCTGGATCTCCCCGTCCGACTGTACCGATAAAAGCGTTACCGATAGCTCGAACGGCGACGGCGCGCGCAGTACGCCCTTCTCGATGGCGGAAATTGAGCGCGAAGTCACCGAACTGGCAACCCTTTTTGACGTACCCCAGCAGGGTGTAAAACTGAACCAGGCCCTGGAGCAGCGTATTGAACAGGCGCAGAAACGCGCCGCCGTAGAGCACAAGACGCCGCTGAAAGTGGTGTTCTGGTTCTCCAGTATTCGGCTGAACGGCGACCCGTGGGTGGCGGGTGATTTTGGGGCTCCGGGCTGGATTGCGAATACGCTGGGGCTGAAGAACATTATCGAATCCCATGATGAGTGGCCCGCGGTGACATGGGAGCATATTGCCCAGGCGCAACCCGATGTGATCGTGATTGCCGATATGGCGCGTCGACTCTATCCGGCGGATGACGTGGCGGTGAAAGCACAATTCTTACGCAGCGATCCGGTGACGAAAAATATTCCGGCCGTTAAAAAGGGGCATATCATCGTGGTACCCGCGATGTCGCTGAACCCGTCCCTGCGCAATGTTGATGCGGTCGAAATCATAAGCGAAGCGCTGGCGAAGTTTCAGGCGCAGCCATGAGTAGCCTTGCCATACGATTGCCCTTCCCCATGCCGCGCTGGCGGTATCCTGCGCTGATGGGCGTCGGAATACTGACATTGCCATTGATGCTGGCGCTTGCCGCCAGCATCGGTGATATGCCGGTCTCCTTTACCCATGCAGGCAAAGCCATTCTTAACGGACTTGGGCTGACATCCTGGGACCTGCCGCAGATTGAAGAAGGGATCGTCTGGCAGTACCGCATGAGCCGCGCTCTGATGGCGGCCTGCAGTGGCGGTGGCCTGGCACTGTGTGGCCTGGTGTTACAGGCGATTTTACGTAATCCACTAGCGGAACCCTACCTGCTGGGGATCTCCGCCGGTGCCTCTCTGGGTGCGGTGTGCGTGATGCTGCTGGGGATTGGCGGCAGCGTCCTGGGCGTCAGCAGCGGCGCGTTTATCGGTGCCTGCGCCGCCTTCGCGCTGATTATGCTGATCACCCGTGGCATGACGGAAAGCCCGTCGCGCATTCTGCTGGCGGGGATTGCCGGAACCCAGCTGTTTAATGCCCTGACGGCGTATGTTGTCAGCACCTCCGCCAATGCCGAGCAGTCGCGCAGCGTCATGTTCTGGCTGCTGGGTAGCCTGAGCGGCGTGCGCTGGCCGGATGCCATGCTGGCGCTGGGGGTGACGCTTGCAGGTTTGCTGGTGATCTTTGCCTTTGCCCATGCGCTGGATACCTTTACCTTTGGCGACGAGGTGTCGACCACGCTGGGTATTCCCGTGACCTTAGTGCGTATTGTGCTGTTACTCACCTGTGCGCTGGTAACGGCGATCATGGTCAGCACCATTGGCGCAGTGGGATTTGTCGGGCTGGTGATCCCCCACGTCACGCGTATGCTCTGCGGGCCAGGTCACCGTCGCTCCATTCCGCTAACCTTTCTTATCGGCAGCCATTTTATGATCCTCGCCGATATCGTTTCCCGGACGCTTATCACCCACCAGGTTCTGCCGATTGGGGTCGTCACCGCCCTGGTGGGCGCGCCCGCGTTTGTGGTGATGCTGTATCGCAGCAGGGAGAAAAGAAGATGAATATTGCCGTTTCCGGACTGGAGGTGGCGCTGCAGTCGCAGCGCGTGCTCCATAACATCAGTCTTGAACTGACGGCCGGGCAGGTCGTCGGCCTGTTAGGGCCTAACGGCTCAGGGAAATCAACCCTGCTGCGCTGTCTGGCCGGGTTATTTCCCCGGCAGGCTGAACATATCAGCCTGAACGGAACCTCGCTCGCCGCGATGCCGCTGAAAGCGCGTGCAAAACAGATAGCCTTTGTGCCCCAGCATGCCGACGTCGACGGGGATCTTTCCGTCGAGCAGATCGTCCGCCTCGGCCGTACTCCACATCGCCGGGCGCTGCAGGGCTTAAGCGCCGCCGATGAGGCTGCGGTTGAGGATGCCATACGCCTGATGCAGCTCTCCGGTCTGCGTAAACGTCCGTGGCATCAGCTCTCCGGCGGGGAGCGCCAGCGCAGTCAGATTGCCCGCGCCCTGGCGCAGCAGCCACGGATATTGCTGCTCGATGAGCCGACCAACCATCTCGATATTCAGTACCAGCTCGAACTGATGCGGCTAATTGCCAAGCTGCCGCTGACGGTGGTCGTGGCGCTACACGATCTAAATCTTGCCGCGAACTACTGTCAGCACCTGGTGCTGTTAAAATCCGGACGCGTGGTGACGAGCGGTACGCCCGATAAGGTGTTAACCGCCGCCCAAATCGAGGAGACCTGGAGCGTCAGGGCTAACGTCAGAAAGGATGAGAACGCGATTGGGATCAGCTACGTCATGGCGTAGCCCATCACCACATTGATCACCACAGAAAAGGGGCGTCGTTAACTGGCGACAGTCAGATAAATTAGCGTGCCGCGCCCTTCCCCGACAAACAACATCCTGAACCGGCTATTTTCGGCATCTCACCCTGCTCTTTAGCGTGAAAATCCATCGCAAAAACAAGCTGCTGGCACTGTGCCGCATCGGTCCCCGACAGGCGTCGCCGGAACCATATTTATTACGCATTGCAATTAAAGTGTCGCCGATCGAAGACAGTTCTAAGTTACTAAAAATAAATAAGAAAACCCCTCTTGTAAGGCCATGTTATTAGGCGTACATTAG
>DATEKR010000061.1:0-31005 GCA_035277345.1 Enterobacteriaceae bacterium | reverse complement strand
TACGCCACGCGTCCAGCGACAGCCCCACAAACGCCAGCCCGACAATAATGCTCCCCGGCAGCAGTATTCCCCAGCCGCTTCCTAATGCGCGTTGCAACATGCTTTCGCCTCTCACACTGATAATGATAACCAATATCATATGATATGTTTTCTCATTTGTCAGCCCGCGAGCAACAACCTGCATGAAGATTATTCATCGACTAATGACAGGCTTTCATGAAGGTGATAAATTGTGCACCTCAAAAAAACACATAAAGCTTTTTGCATATTTTCGCGGCTGACTTTTCAGTCCGTTATTTTCATTTTCGTTTTACACCGTTTATTTCTTGATGATATTCAACGAATTTACTCATGACAGCACAATCCTGGCGCGCTCTGCGTGCCAAAAAATATCAGCTTTCCTTACGGCTATTTTTGTTTCTTAACGCGATATGCGCGCTGTTCTCACTGCTCCAGCCGCTGTACACCGCCCCGTCGATGACGATCCCGCTCTGCGCGATTGCCGTCGGCAGCATCGCGTTGCTGCTCTGGCACTGGAAATTTGAACGACAGAAAATAAGTATGTCGTTGATCTCCATTTTATTCGGCTGCCTGTGGGCCTGGCACGTCACGATTAAATATGCCCGCCTCGTGAATAATGACACCAGCTATCTGGTGATCGCGTTATTAGGCGTATTATTTATTGGCACAATCGCATTCTCTAATAATATCAGTGCATTTGCGCTGCACTCTGCGCCAACCATTCTGGTGTGCCTGTGGCTCAGCAAGGGCGCGTACTGGACCGGGATGCTCTACTGTTTTGCCCTGCCGGTAGTGGGGATCACCATCCAGAATATTATTCAGAAGCGCTATGATAATTTTGCCCAGACTCTGATGGTGAAGCTGCTGGAGGAGCGCGAAACCCTCAGCGATCTCAGTATGCTGGATCCGCTGACCGGCCTCTATAACCGACGTGGGCTGCAGAGCCGACTCGACACCCTGATGGCGCTGGATACCAGCAAACACTTCGTGCTGCTTCTCGATATCGATCACTTCAAGGCCTATAACGATCACTACGGCCATATGATGGGCGACCAGGCGCTGATCCGAGTCTCCGCAGCTATCCGCGACGCGGTGCGTTCGCGGGATATCGTCACCCGCTACGGTGGGGAAGAGTTTATGATTATCCTTACCAATACCGATCCCATCCAGGCCCGGCTGGCGGCAGAGCGTATTCGCCAGCGGGTTTACGATCTCAAGATCCCGCATATGTTTAACCAGAGCGTGGCGACTAACGTCACCGTCAGTATCGGTATTGCGTCTCTGGCTGGTCTTGAGATGGACGACGCGCTGGAAAAAGCCGATAAAGCCCTGTACGAAGCAAAAAATCTGGGGCGCAATAATATTCTTGTCAGCGAAGACCTCACGCTCGCCTGAAATCCGGTGATAAACGCCCGCAACGCTTTTATCTATAGCAATGATTGGTTATCATTATCATTCCAATTCTTGTTTAGTTTAGCGCTATGGCTTACCGCTCCGCCCCACTTATCGACGATCTTATCTGGCGTACGCCCCTGCTTTCCCGGGACGATGTGCTGGCGGACTCCGTGCGAGATGCCATTGCCGAACAGCGGGAATACCTCCTCGACTTTACGAACTTTAACGAGGCGCATCCGTCTCAGGCGCTGACCCTCGGTGAGTGGTCCACTGGCACTGAGCTCCGCTCCCTGCTGGCCTGCTACTCGAACCATATCTATCGCGATAACCTCGATAAGCCACGTGAAAACAAGCCGCTCATTTCTCTCTGGGCCCAGTGGTATATCGGTCTGATGGTGCCACCGCTGCTGCTGGCGCTTCTGACGCAACCCACGGCGCTGGACGTCTCCCCCGAACATTTTCACGTCGAATTTCATGAGACCGGCCGTGCGGCCAAATTCTGGATTGATGTTTATCAGGACCGGACTGCGACTGCCCTGCCGCCCGAGGCGCGTATCGACACGCTGATTACCCGGGCGCTTATCCCGGTGGTAGATGCGCTGGAAGCAACCGGCGACATTAACGGCAAGCTAATATGGAGCAACACGGGGTATCTCATCAACTGGTGTCTTGGCGAGATGAAAGCCCTGCTCGGCGATGAGAAAGTGGATGCCCTGCGTAGCCGCTGCTTCTTTGAAAAACAGCTCGCCGATGGCAGCGATAACCCGCTGTGGCGTACCGTTGTCCCGCGAGATGGCCTGCTGGTGCGTCGCACCTGCTGTCAGCGCTATCGTCTCCCGGACGTGCAACAGTGCGGTGACTGCACTCTGAAATAAACAGAGGGCTTTCGCCCCCTGTTTTCCCGATTACGCGACCTGATTTTCCTGCTCGGCCCGTGCGGCCTCTTCAGCTTCCTGATCGAGCAGCTGCTTCTCGTACACTTTAAAGAACGGGTAGTAAATAATTCCCGATATTACCGCCAGAATCACGACCAGAATCGCCGCCCGGAAATCCCAGCCCAGCCCCCAGGCCGCGCCGATCGGTGCCGGTGCCGTCCAGGGCACCACGGAGATCACCCGGCCAATCAGATCCATTTTCATTGCCGCCCACGCAATCACCGCATTTACCATCGGTGCCAGCAGGAACGGAATAAAGAACACCGGGTTCATGACGATAGGCGTACCAAAAATCACCGGTTCGTTGATGTTAAACACGCTGGGTACCACGCTCAGACGACCAATTGAGCGCAGGTGCGCGGAGCGGCTGCGCAGATAGCACATCACCAGCCCCATCGTGGCACCCGAACCGCCGATGACGATAAAGAAGGTCCAGAATACTTCCATAAAGATATGCGGCAGCGGTGTTCCTGCGGCCAGCGCGCTCTGGTTCATCCCCAGGTTGGTCAGCCAGAACATCTGCAGCATCCCGGAGACAATGGTTGCGCCGTGAATACCGGCAAACCACAGCAGGTGGCAGATCAGTACGGCAATTAATATCGCCGGCAGGGAGTCGGCGGCGGACACCAGCGGTTTAAAGATGGACATGATCGCCTGCGGGATCAGCATATCGAACTGGGCCTGGATAAACAGACTCAGCGGGTAGAGCGTCAGCACCACCACCAGCACCGGGATCAGAAGATCAAATGAGTTTTTGATCATCGGCGGCACCTGGTCCGGCAGGCGGATACCTATATTGTGTGACCGCAGAAAACGCATCATCTCCACGCAGAATATCGCCACCAGGATACCGGTAAAGATCCCGGTTCCGCCGAGGCTGTGCATCGGCAGCGATCCGTCGGTTTTCGGCGAGGCCACCAGCAGGAAGGCCATCAACGACAGCAGCGCACACATAAAGGGATCGAGCTGGTGTGACTTGACGTAATGCTTACCAAGGTTATAAGCAATCGCCGAGCAAATGTAGATCGACATAATGCCCATCGTCATATCAAAGGGCATCAGGATCTGACTTTCATACTGCTTTGCCAGGTCAAGCCAGGCCCGGGCGAATCCCAGGGTCGTATCCTGGGCAAACGGCGGAAAGGCGAACACCAGCAGGAACGAACCGACAATCATAAACGGCATCGCGGAGATAAAACCGTCGCGAATGGCCATCACGTGGCGCTGGGACGACACGCGAACGGCGATGGGGCTGACATAGTTCTCCACAAACCGAAATATCACGTTAAACGCAGCATGGTTAGCAGACATAGCAACACTCCTGTCGATCTATAAAGTACAGCGGCTAAGTTTGTACATTCATGCTCCTGCGTCGTCCGGGGCGGGCAGCTCAGAGCACGGCTCTTATTATCTGAGGCAGAGGATAGCGTCAAAAAAGAGTATTCATCTCCGCCCCTTACACTGCAACCGGTTACAGTAACCGGTTGCATCGATTGTGAAGGGGATCGAGATTTATTAGTCATTCTCATATATCCGCGCCATGCCTGTCACACTTTCACCTGACAAGTCACCGGTTCTTTTTTTGCACAAAGATTGATCTTAGCCAGCGCCAGCAGACAGGGGCTTCGTGGTAAAACTAGGCCTTTCGTGTTCCGATTTACACGTAGCGACCAGGGCAACCATGCAGGCAGAACAGACAGAGCAGCGCGCGGTGACGCGCCTGTGTATTCAGTGCGGGCTTTTTCTCTTACAGCACGGCGCGGAAAGCGCGCTGGTAGATGAACTCTCGACCCGGCTCGGGCTGGCGTTAGGCATGGACTCGGTGGAGAGCGCCATCTCCTCCAACGCCATCGTGCTGGCGACCATTAAGGATGGGCACTGCCTGACCTCAACGCGTAAAAATCAGGATCGCGGCATTAATATGCACGTCGTCACCGAGGTGCAGCATATTGTCATTATGGCCGAGCATAAGCTTCTCGATTATAAAGACGTGGAGAAGCGCTTCGCGCAAATTAAACCCCTGCGCTACCCGCGCTGGCTGGTCTCAGTGATGGTCGGGCTTTCCTGCGCCTGCTTCTGCCAGCTCAATAAGGGCGGCTGGGACGGCGCTTTCGTCACCTTCTGCGCCAGCACCGTCGCCATGTATATTCGCCAGCTACTGGCTCAGCGCCATCTTCATCCGCAGATCAACTTTTGCGCCACCGCCTTTGTCGCCACCACCGTTTCCGGCCTGTTACTGCTGCTCCCGACGTTCTCCCTGACGCCAACGGTAGCGATGGCCGCCAGCGTCCTGCTGCTGGTGCCCGGTTTCCCGCTGATTAATGCGGTGGCGGATATGTTTAAAGGCCATATCAATACCGGCCTGGCGCGCTGGGCGATTGCCAGCCTGTTGACGCTGGCCACCTGCGTCGGCGTCGTGATGTCGATGACCATCTGGGGGCTGCGCGGATGGGCATAATACATTTTCTCCTCGCGCTGGCGCAGGATATGGTGCTGTCGGCAATCCCCGCCGTGGGCTTTGCGATGGTCTTTAACGTCCCGGCCCGCGCCCTGCCCTGGTGTGCGCTGCTCGGCGCGCTGGGACACGGCTCGCGCATGGTGATGATGAGCATCGGCCTGAACATCGAGTGGTCGACATTTATGGCCTCGATGCTGATCGGCTGTATTGGCATTCAGTGGTTGCGCTGGTATCTGGCCCACCCCAAGGTGTTTACCGTCGCGGCGGTGATCCCGATGTTTCCGGGGATCTCAGCCTACACGGCAATGATCTCGGCGGTGAAGATCAGCCACTTTGGCTATAATGAAGACCTGATGATTGCTCTCCTCAGTAACTTCCTGAAGGCGTCCTCCATTGTCGGCGCCCTGTCGATCGGCCTGTCGATTCCGGGACTGTGGCTGTACCGGAAACGCCCCCGGGTATGAGTCATAAAAATTTAACTTGCAATTAAATCGCGCACTATCTATATTTAATTCCATGAAAACGACATCGTCTCGCACGGCCGACCAGCCGCTGCATCTGGATAACCAGCTCTGCTTTGCCCTTTACTCGGCAAACCTGGCGCTGAACAAGCTGTACCGACAACTGCTGGCACCGCTTAACCTGACCTACCCTCAGTATCTGGTAATGCTGGTCTTGTGGGAACGGGACGATCTCACCGTTTCCGGTATTGGCGAACGCCTGTTTCTGGACTCCGCCACGTTGACACCGCTGCTTAAACGTCTTGAAAGCGCCGGACTGCTGCTGCGCCAGCGTTCACGCCAGGATGAGCGTCAGGTGGCCGTAACCCTGACCGACGCCGGTCGGGCCTTACAGCAGCAGGCGGTGTCGATTCCAGAATCGATAAGCTGCGCCGCCGCCTGCGATGCGGATACGATGTCGGCCCTGAAGAAAGAACTGGAATACCTGCGCGAACAGCTACACCGCGCCTGAATCGCCTCCTGACGGAGGCTTAAATGAAGTATTTAAATAGCGCGCTATTTTATAGCGGAAAACACATCATGTGAGGAATCTACTATGTCTTTAGAAAAAGTCGTTTATACCGCAAAAGCCAAAGCCACCGGCGGCCGTGATGGTCGTGCCACCTCTTCCGACAACGTCCTGGACGTGAAGCTCGGCGTACCGAAAGAGATGGGCGGCATGGGTGGCGACGTTACCAACCCGGAACAGCTGTTTGCTGCGGGCTACTCCGCCTGCTTCCTCGGCGCGATGAAGTTTGTCTCCGCCCGTGACAAAATCGCCCTGCCGAAAGATGCCTTTATCGAAGGCGAAGTGGGTATCGGGCCGCTGCCGACCGGTTTTGGTATCGAAGCGAAACTGAATATTCACGTTGAAGGTATGGATGCTGCTGAAGCGAAAAAACTGGTCGATGCGGCGCACATTGTTTGCCCGTACTCCAACGCGACCCGTGGCAACATCGATGTGACCCTGAATATCATCGCTTAAGCCCTGCCTTTTATCCGGCCCCTGAGAAGGGGCCGGATACCGCCACACATTCATTCCCCCCCTCTCTCTGTGCTACTATGTGCTGATATCGCGCCCGCCGTAATCCAGTAGAGAAAGTGTTATGTCCTCCAGAGTTCTGACCACCAGCATCGCCGGTATTGATGCCTTTATCAGCGATCCGCGCGGCGTACTGAGCAACGTCGAAGGCGGTGCCGTGGCGATTTTCGCCGACAACGCCCCGGCCTTTTATGCACTCACGCCCGAACGTCTGGCGCAGTTACTGGAAATCGAAGCCCGCCTGTCACGTCCGGCAAGCGATGTGATGCTGGATACGCAGCTGTATGAAGAGCCCGCCGACGCGCCAGTTGCCGTGCCGATGGGCAAGTTCCCGATGTACAACGGCTGGCAGCCCGACCCAGAGTTTCAACGTCTTGCAGCGCTATGGGGCATTGCGCTTACCCAACCGGTGACGCCGGAAGAGCTGGCGTCTTTTGTTGCTTACTGGCAGGCGGAAGGTAAAGTGTTTCATCATGTGCAGTGGCAGCAGAAGCTGGCGCGCAGCCTGCAGATGGGCCGTGCGGCGAACGGCGGCCAGTCACGGCACGATGTTAATACCATTTCACAACCCGACACGCAGATCCCGCAGGGTTTCAGAGGTGCCAAATGAAAAACGTCAGCGAGTTAATGAACCGCCTGCAGAAAATGATGCCCGCCGGCACAAAGCCTGCATTTACGACAGGCGAAGAGCTGCTGGCGTGGCAGAAAGAACAGGGTGAGATCCGTGCTGCGGCGCTGGCGCGGGAAAACCGGGCGATGAAAATGCAGCGCACCTTTAACCGCTCCGGTATTCGTCCGCTGCACCAAAACTGCTCCTTCGATAATTATAAGGTCGAGAACCAGGGGCAGATGGACGCGCTTAATCAGGCCCGCCAGTATGTCGATGAGTTCGACGGCAATATCGCCAGCTTTATCTTCTCCGGCCAGCCCGGTACCGGCAAAAACCATCTTGCGGCGGCTATCTGTAATGCGCTGTTGCTACGCGGCAAATCGGTGCTGATCATTACCGTGGCGGATATTATGTCGGCCATGAAGGACACCTTCAGCAACCGCGAAGTCAGCGAAGAGCAGTTGCTGAACGATCTGAGTACCGTCGATCTGCTGGTGATCGATGAGATCGGCGTGCAGACCGAATCCCGCTACGAAAAAGTGATCATCAACCAGATCGTCGATCGCCGCTCGTCGTCGAAACGCCCCACCGGGATGTTGACCAACAGCAATATGGCAGATATGACCAAGCTGCTCGGTGAACGCGTGATGGACCGGATGCGTCTCGGCAACAGTATGTGGGTGATCTTTAACTGGGAGAGCTACCGCAGCCGGGTCACCGGAAAAGAGTATTAAGACATTTCTCAGACGGCGCGGGGGTATACTAAGCGCTTTCCGGCTCCACGAGATCTGACGTATGAAATCAGCTAAAACACTTCTGTGCTGCGCGCTTGTCGCGGGTAGCCTGCTCTCCTCCACCGCTATCGCGGCCTCCTGGCAGGAGTCGCTCTCCAGCGCAGCCAGCCAGCTAAGCAATGACAGCACATCCTCAACCGGCCAGGGCGGCCTGTCGCTCTCTTCGCTCACCGGCCTGCTGAACGGCGGGGGCAAAGCCCTGAGCGCTGACAATATGAACAATGCCGCCGGGATCATGCAGTATTGCGCGAAGCAGAAGCTGGCCTCCGTCACCAGCACAGAGAATATCAAAAACCAGGTGCTGGATAAGCTGGGCCTCGGCGCGCAGGAGCAGAAGCAGGATACGAATTATCTGGACGGCCTGCAGGGGCTGCTGAACAGCCAGAACGGCGAACAGCTGAACCTCAGCCAGCTTGGCAGCAGCCCGCTGGCCGAGAAGGTCAAAACGAAAGCCTGCGATCTGGTCCTCAAACAGGGCGTTAAGTTCCTATCCTAATCAACACCCCGCATTCCGCCTGCTTCTGACGTAAGCAGGCGCATAATTCCCTCCCGACAATCGACTGCGATCGCCGTCAAATTACGCCATTTCTAAACCAATTCTGAACAACAAGGCAATTTAATGACACTAAAATTGCAGCAGTGTGACATCACATTTACATTGTGATACCTGAAGCCGGGGCGTGGCCTGGCATGACTGAGGAACATCCGTGTCGGAGCTGCTGTCCATTGCCCTGTTTCTGGCTTCCGTGGTGATTTACGCCTGGAAAGCCGGACGTAATACCTGGTGGTTTGCCGCAACCCTTACGGTGCTTGGCCTGTTTGTGGTGCTGAATATCACCCTGTACGCCAGTAACTATTTTACCGGCGACGGTATCAATGACGCGGTCCTCTACACCCTGACCAACAGCCTGACCGGTGCAGGCTTCGGAAAATACCTCCTGCCCGGCGTCGGACTGGTGCTGGCGCTGGTGGCGGTCTTTGCCGCGCTCGGCTGGATCCTCCGCCGTCGCCGCCATCATCCGCACCATCTGGGCTACAGCCTGGTGGCGCTGGTTCTCGCCCTGGCGTCGGTGGATGCCAGCCCGGCGTTTACCCAGATTACGGACCTGGTCAAATCCCAGACCCGCGAGGGCGATCCTGACTTTGCCGCGTTTTATCAGGAGCCGTCGAAAACCATCCCCAATCCAAAGCTCAACCTGGTTTATATCTACGGTGAAAGCCTGGAGCGAACGTATTTCGACAACGACGCCTTTCCCGACCTGGCCCCGGAGCTTAGCGCATTAAAAAATGAAGGGCTGGACTTCAGCCATACCGCCCAGCTGCCCGGCACGGATTATACGATTGCCGGGATGGTCGCCTCCCAGTGCGGCATTCCGCTGTTCGCGCCCTTTGAAGGCAACGCTTCGGCCTCGGTATCCAGCTTCTTCCCGCAAAATATCTGCCTCGGCGATATTCTGAAAAACTCCGGCTACGCCAACTACTTTGTCCAGGGAGCCAATCTGCGCTTTGCGGGGAAAGATGTCTTTTTGCAGTCCCACGGCTTTGACCACCTGTACGGGGCGGAAGAGTTAAAAAGTACGGTCGCGGACCCGACCTACCGCAACGACTGGGGCTTTTATGACGACACGGTGCTGGACGCCGCCTGGCAAAAATTTGAAGAACTCTCCCGCACCGGTAAGCGCTTCTCCCTGTTTACGCTGACGGTGGATACCCATCATCCTGACGGCTTTATCTCCCGCACCTGCAACCGCAAGGAGTATAAATTTGACGGCAAGGCCAATCAGTCCTTTAGCGCCGTCGGCTGTAGTCAGGAGCATATCGCCGCGTTTATCAATAAGATCAAAGCCTCGCCCTGGTTTAAAGACACGGTGATCGTGGTGTCGTCGGATCATCTGGCGATGAACAATACGGCGTGGAAATATCTTAATAAGCAGGATCGCAGCAACCTGTTCTTTGTGATCCGCGGGGACCAGCCGCAGCAGGATACGCTGGCGGTGAAGCGCAACACCATGGATAACGGCGCCACTGTGCTGGATATTCTCGGTGGGGATAACTTTATCGGCCTGGGTCGCAGCAGCATTTCCGGGCAGTCTCTGTCCGAAGTGTTCCTCAATATGAAGGAGAAGACCCTGGCGTGGAAGCCGGACATTATCCGCCTGTGGAACTTCCCGAAAGAGATGAAAGAGTTCACCGTCGATGGGGAGAAGAACATGCTGGCCTTCTCCGGTAGCCAGTTCCGCCTGCCGCTGCTGTTACGGGTGTCGGATAAACGCGTCGAGCCGCTGCCGGAAAGCGAATACTCCGCGCCGCTGCGTTTCCAGCTGGCAGATTTTGCCCCACGCGATAACTTTGTCTGGGTCGATCGCTGCTACAAAATGGCGCAGCTGTGGTCACCTGAACTGGCGCTCTCCACCGACTGGTGCGTCTCTCAGGGCCAGCTCGGCGGCGAACAAAAGGTGCAGCACGTTGACAGCGCGCACTGGAAAGGCAAAACCGTCTTTAAAGACACGGTGATCGACTCAGCCCGTTTCCAGCGTAACGTGGAGATGCTGAAGGTCGTCGACAACGATGTGCGCTATCAGGCCGACAGCTTTGTCTTTAACGTGGCCGGTGCGCCGGAAGAGGTGAAACAGTTCAGCGGTATTTCGCGACCAGAAAGCTGGGGACGCTGGTCTAATGCCCAGCTTGGCGAAGCGGTGAAGATTGAGTATCGCGATCCGCTCCCGAAAAAATTCGACCTGGTCATCACCGCCAAAGCCTTTGGCCAGAACGCCGGTCAGCCCATCCCGGTCCGCGTCGGCGGCCAGGAGCAGCCCCTGACGCTCGGACATGATGTCACCACCACCACCCTGCATTTCGATAACCCGTCGCGCAGCAATACGCTGGAGATCGTTCCGCCCGCGCCGCAGGCAACCAACGAGGGCAATATCCTCGGTCACGCACCGCGTAAGCTGGGCGTGGGGATGGTTGAAATTAAGATCGTTGCTGCAGAAGGGTAATGAATGCCTGGCGCCCGGCCGCTGAGCCGGGCGCGTTTAAGGAATATAAATCTATACACTCATTATATATAAGATTTATATTTCATATATTTGCAAATTAGATTTATAAATATCCACCTTCCGCATCTGCTCCTACACTGCCACCCTCCCATACTGGTGGAAAGAAACGCAGATGATGCCGACAACATTACCCTCGCCGTATCAGATCCTGATCCTCAGCGAAAATTACTATCTGAATCTTGGACTCCGTCACCTGATAGGCGAACATATGACGCCCCGCCCGGATATTGCCTGGGTCAAAACCACCGGGGTCGAAAGCCTGGTACGCCTGCGTAAACAGGTGCTGGAACCCAACCCGCAGACAAAATGGATCGCCTTTGCCGAACGCGAGAAGATAGAGAGCTTTCGCCTATTTCTGCCCCACAAATACGTCTGCCTTATCCCTTCAGATCTGCCGTTAAAACAGCTTTCACAGCGGTTAAAAGTACCGGACTTCAGCCATATTGCTCCCCGGGTGACGCCGCTGACGCCCTCCGAAATGCGCGTCTGCTCGCTGTTTATCAAAGGCTTCACCGTCGGGGGGATCGCCAGAATACTGAGGAAGTCACCAAAAACGATCCACACCCATAAACGTAACGCGATGGACAAGTTTCACAGCCATACGCTGGCAGATTTCCACCGCAAAATCAGCCTGATGCCGCAGGAGACGTTTCAACCCTGACGTAGTAATCGTGCGATTATTAACCTGAGCAATAGCCAATCTGGATCAATGTTATCGGTAACAAATAAAACTAAAATACGGTTTTAGCTTTCAGGATGCGCCTTTCCTCTGCGAAACCACTGCGATCAGCCATGAAATACCAACTTGCCGATACACTCATCTATAACGATGACGATGCCACGCTCACGCTCATGGACTGCGCGGAAAGCCAGCGACTAACCGACACGGCGAACGCCATTTTTAGCCTGCTGGTGAAGCACGCCGGTATGGTGATTGACCGTGACACCTTCCTGAGTGAGGTCTGGGATCGACGCGGGCTGCAGGGGTCGAACAACTCCCTGAACCAGTACATCAGCATCCTGCGTAAAATGCTGGCGGCCATGGTGCCGGGAACCTCATTTATCGTTACCGTGCCAAAAACCGGTTTTATGCTGAGCGGGGACCTGCGCGTTGCCCGCCTTAACCTGCCTTCACCCGTGGCACAGGCACGCCGCGATCCCCACTGGCTGGCCCTGTTCGGCACCATAGTCACGCTGGTCGTCTGCGCCTCGCTGCTGGTCTGGAAACAGCATAAAAATCAAAGCGATGTCTTTCTGCTTTCCCATATTGGCCACTGTCCGGTCTACACCTTTGCGCCGCTGGCGGACGTTTTCCACGATCGGGCCATTGCTCTGGCGCAGGCAATACAGCGGGAGGGAACCTTCACCTGCAGCGGCGATGAGGTTTTCTACCTGCATATTCAGGATGCCCTGTTCTACGGTGACAGCGGCCGTCTGGTGCTGTCCCAGTGCGCCCACTCCCGGGGCCGGGCCAGCGCCTGCCGCACGCTCTATTACTACAAGTGGTGAGCACAATGACGAAAACTTCTCTGCTGATCGTCCTGCTGCTCAACCTGGGGATCGTCCTGACGGCGGTGTTCTGGCATCAGCAACAGGAGCAACTCTCCCTTAACTGCCATGGCTATCTGAGCTTCAATGACAGTAACCAGCACAGCCAGTTTCGCTTTGAGGGCCTGGTGGTAATTCAGTTCAGTCCCGACGGCAGCGGCAGCGTGAATCTCAACGGCAATATTGCCGCCGCCGGTGAAGTCTGGCCCGTTTCACGGCAGGAAAGCTTCAGCTGGCGCCACACACAGGAACGTTTTTACGATATATCCATCGTCAGCATCGAGCGTTTCGGCCACGACAAAGTGCCCGACGGCGTGCTGGAAAAATACGTTGCCGGGCTAATGCCGGGCCAAAAGCGACAGCTTAAGATTGAGAAAACGGCGGATAATGCGTTGATCCTCAGTAATTTCTATTCGCCGCTGCTGGTCTGCGCGATCTGATACTGGGGAAGTGGCAGGAGGGATCACCCCCGACCGAAGCCGGGGGTGAGAACATCAGAAGGTTTCCCAGTTGCTATCGCTGGTTTCTGCCGTCGCAGGCTTGCGGCTGAGTGCCGGAGCCGGGGCGGCTTTGACATTGCTGGTAAAGCTGCGGGCTTTTGCGCCCTGCTCATGCATCACGCGGAAGACGGAAACCGCCTGAGTCAGGCGGCTCGCCTGCTCTTCCAGCGCCGCTGCTGCCGCTGCGGACTCTTCCACCAGGGAGGCGTTCTGCTGAGTCACGCGATCCATCTCGGCAACCGCCAGACCCACCTGGTCGATACCCCGGCTCTGCTCATCGGACGCAGAGGCGATTTCGCCCATAATGTCGGTCACGCGGGTCACCGCGCTGACGATCTCATCCATGGTTTCACCTGCGCTTTCTACCAGGGTAGAACCAACATCAACCCGGCTGACGGAGTCTTCAATAAGACCTTTGATTTCACGGGCAGCCTGAGCACTGCGCTGGGCCAGGTTACGCACTTCCCCTGCCACCACCGCAAAGCCACGACCCTGCTCACCGGCACGCGCGGCTTCTACCGCGGCGTTCAGTGCCAGGATATTGGTCTGGAAGGCAATACCGTCGATCACGCTGATAATGTCGGCAATTTTCTGCGAACTGCCGGCGATATCACGCATGGTCTGAACGACGTTATCAACCACTTTACCGCCTTTCTGCGCGGTTTCAGACGCGCTCAGCGCCAGATGGCTGGCCTGACGGGCGTTTTCGGCGTTCTGCTTCACGGTCGCGGTCAGCTCTTCCATGCTGGCCGCGGTCTCTTCCAGAGAGGCTGCCTGCTGCTCGGTACGGGAAGAGAGGTCGTTGTTACCGATAGAGATTTCGCTGGCACCGCTGTAAATCGCGTTGGCACCGTTACGCACGTCGCTGACGGTACGCACCAGTTCACCCTGCATATGGCGCAGGCTGTCGGCCAGCTGGCCCATTTCGTTAGTGCCTTCAACATCGATACGCTTCACCAGATCGCCACCGGCGATATGACGGATGCTGTCGATCAGACGCAGCATCGGCGCAATCAACGCTTTCTTAATGCCCAGCCAGGCAATAATAATCACCGCCAGTACGGCCAGCAGAACGCTGATCAGCACCCAGATAGCCTGCGCGTAGGAGTCGGTGTTATTCTCAACGGCCACTTCGTACAGGTGGTCGTTCTGGACCAGATAGTCGTTGTACTGCTTCTCAAAACCGTCCTGATAGCTCTGGGTCGGCTGGTCGAAGAACTCATTAATTTTCCCGGCCCCCAGCAGTTGAATCAGCTCGGCCAGCGCACCGTGATAGATATCGTAGTTACGCTTAATTTCCTGTGCGGCAGTCTGGCTCTGGCGCGGGTCGATCGGCAGCGCCTGATAGTCAGCCCAGTTCTTTTCCGCCACTTTCAGTGAAGTGGTAGCGATCTGCATCAGATCCTGCACCGTTGCGCCGCTGCCAATATTGCTCTGATCCATCATGTAGCGGATACCGGCGCGGTTGAGGGTGTTACGGGTTTGCAGCAAGGCAACCCAGCTGGCGTTCAGCGTCGACTGCTGCTGACGGATAGTCTGAAGAACGGTGAAGTTTTCTTTGTCGTGTTTCAGCGCGTTGAAGAACAAACCGCCGGACGTGAGCTGTAAAAGACCAAAAATTCCCAGTACCAGCAGCAAGCTGGTAACAATTTTCATACGGTTTAACATTTTTTCTCTTTCCTATAGGCAGATAACAGAGTTTTCGGCCTGGAATAAGAAAACTTTATGGGAAATCATACTGAAGCGCATTAAATAGTGTGCCTGTTTCAACTCTTAACGGCTGGCCGGTTAAGGTTTTTAATAGTGATCTCAATCACATAATTATCCCTTGATGTCGGTAAGGACAACCGCTTAGCCAGCGGGCTAACCGCTTACCCCTCGTATTCGACCACTCACGCAACTCTCCCCCTTGCCAGCATGCGCATCTGGCATGATCGTCGGCAGCATTTTATTCAATTAATTCCTCACATACCCACGCGGCTTCGGCTGCTTATATTTGCTTATAAAGCCAGGTTTACTATGGATATTAAAAAGCTATTCAAGCACATACCCTGGATGATCCTTGGGATCATCGGGGCTTTCTGCCTCTCGGTTGTCGCGCTGCGTCGCGGCGAACACGTTAGCGCCCTGTGGATCGTCGTCGCATCGGTGTCGGTCTATCTGGTTGCCTATCGCTACTACAGTCTGTACATCGCCCAGAAGGTGATGAAGCTCGACCCGACCCGCGCTACGCCGGCGGTGATCAATAACGACGGTCTGAACTATGTTCCGACCAACCGTAACGTTCTGTTCGGTCACCACTTTGCCGCTATCGCCGGTGCCGGTCCGCTGGTCGGTCCGGTTCTGGCCGCGCAGATGGGCTACCTGCCGGGTACCCTGTGGCTGCTGGCGGGCGTAGTACTGGCCGGTGCGGTCCAGGACTTTATGGTGCTGTTTATCTCCTCCCGCCGTAACGGCGCATCTCTCGGTGAGATGATTAAGGAAGAGATGGGCCGCGTGCCGGGGACCATTGCCCTGTTTGGCTGCTTCCTGATTATGATCATCATCCTGGCGGTACTGGCGCTGATCGTCGTTAAGGCGCTGGCGGAAAGCCCGTGGGGTGTGTTCACCGTCTGCTCCACCGTGCCGATTGCGCTGTTTATGGGTATCTACATGCGCTATATCCGCCCGGGCCGCGTCGGTGAGATTTCGGTTATCGGGATTGTGCTGCTGGTTGCCTCCATCTGGTTCGGCGGCGTGATCGCCCACGACCCGTACTGGGGCCCGGCGCTGACCTTTAAAGACACCACCATCACCTTCGCGCTGATTGGCTATGCCTTTGTCTCCGCTCTGCTGCCGGTATGGCTGATTCTGGCCCCGCGCGACTATCTGGCAACCTTCCTGAAAATCGGCGTTATCGTCGGTCTGGCGCTGGGTATTGTGATCCTCAACCCGGAACTGAAAATGCCTGCGGTTACGCAGTACATTGACGGCACCGGTCCGCTGTGGAAAGGGGCAATGTTCCCGTTCCTGTTTATCACCATCGCCTGTGGTGCCGTATCCGGCTTCCACGCGCTGATCGCCTCCGGCACCACGCCGAAACTGCTGGCCTGTGAAACAGACGCCCGCTTTATCGGCTACGGCGCAATGCTGATGGAATCCTTCGTGGCGATTATGGCGCTGGTTGCGGCTTCGATTATCGAGCCGGGCCTCTATTTCTCCATGAACACCCCGCCAGCCGGTCTGGGCATCACCATGCCTAACCTGCACGAAATGGGTGGCGAGAACGCAGCCGTGATTATGGCGCAGCTGAAAGACGTCAGCGCCCATGCGGCAGCGACCGTCAGCTCCTGGGGCTTCGTGATTTCGCCTGAGCAGATCCTGCAGACCGCGAAAGACATCGGCGAACCGTCGGTCCTGAACCGTGCCGGTGGCGCACCGACGCTGGCAGTGGGTATCGCACACGTATTCCACAAAGTCCTGCCGATGGCGGATATGGGCTTCTGGTACCACTTCGGTATTCTGTTCGAAGCGCTGTTTATCCTGACCGCACTGGATGCCGGTACTCGCGCAGGCCGCTTTATGCTGCAGGACCTGCTGGGTAACTTCGTACCGTTCCTGAAGAAAACCGACTCTCTGGTTGCCGGTATCGTGGCAACTGCGGGCTGCGTAGGCCTGTGGGGCTACCTGCTGTATCAGGGCGTGGTCGATCCGCTGGGCGGCGTGAAGAGCCTGTGGCCGCTGTTCGGTATCTCTAACCAGATGCTGGCCGCCGTGGCGCTGGTGCTGGGTACCGTAGTACTGATTAAAATGCAGCGCACTAAGTACATCTGGGTGACCGTTGTACCTGCACTGTGGCTGCTGCTCTGCACCACTTGGGCGCTGGGTCTGAAACTGTTCAGCACCAACCCGCAGCTGGAAGGCTTCTTCTACATGGCCAGCCAGTACAAAGAGAAGATTGCGACCGGCGGCAGCGAGCTGACCGCGCAGCAGATTGCGAACATGAACCATATCGTGGTGAACAACTACACCAACGCCGGTCTGAGTATCCTGTTCCTGATCGTGGTCTACAGCATTATCTTCTACGGCATCAAAACCTGGCTGAACGTGCGTAACAACACGACACGCTCCGATGCAGAAACCCCGTATGTCCCGGTACCGGAAGGCGGCGTGAAGACCTCTTCACACCACTAATCTGGTCCCATCAGACCCCGCTTCGGCGGGGTTTTGTTCTTATCAGGATTGAATATGTTTGGTAATTTAGGCGAAGCTAAAAAATATCTCGGTCAGGCGGCAAAGATGCTGATTGGCATTCCGGACTACGACAACTATGTTGAGCATATGAAGACGAACCATCCGGATAAGCCGTTTATGACCTATAACGAATTCTTCCGCGAACGCCAGGAAGCGCGTTACGGCGGCGGCGGTGAAGGCGGCATACGCTGCTGTTAACAGAGGACCCCATGACCCCGATTTCAGTCACCCTACTTACCGGTTTTCTTGGCGCGGGCAAAACCACCCTGCTGCGCCATATCCTCAACGAAGAGCACGGTTTTAAGATTGCCGTTATCGAAAACGAGTTCGGCGAAGTCTCCGTTGACGATCAGCTGATCGGCGATCGCGCCACCCAGATCAAAACCCTGACCAACGGCTGTATCTGCTGTAGCCGTTCTAACGAGCTGGAAGATGCGCTGCTGGATCTGCTCGATAGCCTCGATCGCGGCGATATCGAGTTTGACCGACTGATTATTGAGTGCACCGGCATGGCCGATCCCGGCCCGATTATTCAGACCTTTTTCTCCCACGAGATCCTCTGCCAGCGCTACCTGCTCGACGGCGTGATCGCCCTGGTCGATGCGGTGCATGCCGATGAGCAGATGAACCAGTTCACCCTCGCCCAGTCCCAGGTAGGCTACGCCGACCGTATTCTGCTGAGTAAAACCGACGTCGCGGGCGACAGCGAAAAGCTGCGCGAGCGCCTGGCGCGGATCAACGCCCGGGCACCGGTTTACACGGTGAACCACGGCGATATCGATCTGGCCCTGCTGTTTAACGTCAGCGGCTTTATGCTGGAAGAGAACGTGCTGTCGACCAAACCGCGCTTCCACTTTATGGCCGACAAGCAGAACGACATCACCTCCATCGTGCTGGAGCTCGACTATCCGGTAGATATCGGCGACGTCTCGCGGGTGATGGAAAACCTGCTGCTGGAATCGGCGGAAAAGCTGCTGCGCTACAAAGGGATGCTGTGGATCACCGGTGAACCGAACCGCCTGCTATTCCAGGGCGTCCAGCGCCTCTACAGCGCCGACTGGGACCGCCCGTGGGGCGATGAAGCGCCGCGAAGCCAGCTGGTGTTTATCGGGGTTCAGCTGCCGGAGGACGAGATTCGGGCGGCGTTTGCTGAGTTGAAGCGTTAAGGACTGTTGCCCCTCTCCCGCAGGAGAGGGGTAAACCGGTACTATTCCCGCACCACCACCAGCTTCTGGTTCACAAACTCTTTGATCCCCAGATCCGACAGCTCGCGGCCATAGCCGGAACGTTTAACCCCGCCGAACGGTAGCTCTGCAGCGGTATCGGTCAGCCAGTTGATATAGACCATCCCGGTTTCAATCCGCGAGGCCATTTTTTTGGCCCGCTCGATATCCTGACTGAAGATGGCTCCGCCCAGACCGTAGTGGGAGTCGTTGGCAAGTTTGACCGCCTCGTCATCATCCTTGACCACATAGACCTGTGCCACGGGACCGAAGAACTCTTCAAAGTACGCCGGGTTTTCCCGCGAGATCCCGGTCAGGATGGTAGGCTCAAAGAAGTTGCCTTCACGCTGAACAGCTTTACCACCGAAGTGCAGTTTCGCGCCCTTTTTCACCGCCTCATCGACCTGCTTAGTAAGGGTTTCCAGGGCGTCCTTCGAGGAGAGCGGCCCAAGCGTAGTGCTCTCATCCAGCGGGTCGCCGATTTTGACCTGACGGAAGGCTTCGGTGAATTTGTCGAGGAACTGCTCTGCCACGCGCTGATGAACGATAAAGCGCTTAGCAGCGGTACAGACCTGCCCGGCGTTATTCAGACGCGCCTGCACGCCCGTCTCCACGGCTTTCTCCAGATCGGCATCGTCCAGCACTACAAAGACATCGTTACCGCCCAGTTCGAGGGTCGATTTTTTGATGTGCTTCGCCGCCTGAGCCGCCACCACGCTCCCGGCTTTTTCAGAGCCGGTCAGCGCCGCACCCTGAACGCGCGGGTCAGCGATAATATTCGCCACCTGATCCGAAGAGATAAACAGATTGGTCCAGGCCCCTTCCGGCGCGCCCGCTTCCCGCACCAGATGGGCGAAGGTTTCCGCGCAGTGCGGCACGATACTGGCGTGCTTGGCAATGACCGGGTTCCCGGCGGCCAGGTTCGGCGCCAGAACGCGCATCAGCTGATAGAAGGGGAAATTCCACGGCTCCACGGCCATGATCACCCCGATGGGATGATGCTCAACCCACGCATTGCCCAGCTCGGTTTTATAGGTCACCGGCGCGAGAAAGCGCGGCGCGTTATCCGCATAGTAGCGGGCGATTTGCGCGCAGAGTTTCACCTCGCCCCGGCTCTGTTCGATAAGCTTACCCATCTCCTGGCTGGCGATTTTAGCCAGCTCCTCTGTCCGGCTATCAATCAGGTCCGCCAGCCGGTGGAGGATCGGCAGGCGCTGGCCGAGATCCCCTTTTGCCCACTCGGAATGGTAGAGCGCATCGGCGGTTTTCAGCGCCGCCTCCACGTCTTTGTCGCTATGAGGGGAATACGCTTTGATAAGCTGGTTACTGGCAGGATTCACTGTCTGGTAAGCCATATCACTGTCTCCTTTTGACGCATAAACAGGTTAGAAATTTTGCTTAGGGTATTAAGGGTAGTAGAGCCAGCTGGCATTAAGCGTAAAGATGGGTATATCCGGAGGTTTCTGAATGTGTATGTAGTCAGGGCCGCCGGGGCGGCCTGGATTATTTTTTGTTGAGATCGCGCAGCATCGCTTCACGCAGTATTGCATTCAGCCGCGTTTGATAACCTTTTCCAGGCTGTTTCAGCCACGCCATCACGTCCGCATCGATACGTACCGAGGCCTGGGTTTTTAAAGGACGGAAAAACTTGCCGCGCACCGCATCAGACCACTGTTGATCTTCCGTAGCGGGAATATCGCTATAGTCGATCTCTGCATCCGTCTTTTTGGCCAGCGCAGCAAGCTCCGCCTCACGCTGGACACTGAGCGGGGATGCCTCACCTCGTTTATGTTTAACAATGCTCATAACGACTCCTCTCTTTCCGGTCCGCCCTGCGGGCGCTGATGATACGGATAATTTCATCCCCACTTTCATAGCGCAGCGTATGCACGACCAGGATAATAATAACGCCATTTACCAGCCCGATACTCTGCCAGCGATGCTCGCCCTTTTCGTATCGCTCCAGCCGGGATAGATGATTGGGATCGTCAAAAACCAATACCGCATTTTCAAAGCAAATTCCGTGTTTTCGCCGATTGCTCTTTGCTTTGTTCTCGTCCCACTCGAACTCCGTTAGCATAGCCTGGCCCTCCCTGATTGTATATACAAAAAAGCATATACACTTTATCTGGCAGTTGCACGGGGACAGTTTCGGGTTTTGTCAGAAATGGAAGACAGGTTCCAGCAGGGAATGTATTAAAAGTAACAGCGTAGAAAATCATGCCAGGCTTTATTTTTCACCGGCCAGCCTTACATCCGTCACAAACGTAGGCAGATCCCAGGTCCCACCGGTGCGGATATAGCGGCACATGCCGGTTCTGGCTTCCCGGCTATGGGCAAAGGTTTTGCCGTCCCATACCCATTCGGCGGTGAACATGCAGTCCGCCAGCCCGCGGCCTTTATGGGCCTGGGCAATCACGCCGTCGACGTACGACAGGCCCGAGGTGGTGATAAGGTCAGGAGCGCCTTTTAACGCGCTATCCATCACCCAGTAGCCATACCCTTCGTTATACGCAGCCCGCCAGCAGAGCGTGGAGAGCAGAACGTGGTGGTCATCGACGGGGGTCAGAATGATGTCATTATCCCCTGGCTGGGCAAATTCTGACGGCGATGCGAGCAGCTCGCACTCCTCATCTTTCCGCTGCGCGGCAAGCAGCTTCGGCTTCAGCGCCGCTATTTCCAGGGCGGTCAGCGGCCGCTCCTGGATCGCGTTGACCTTTACTCGCTGGATCACCGGAGCCTCAAGGGCCGGGAACACGCCGCTTTCAGGCCTTTTCCCCTGCTTAATCAGCGCACCGGGAGAGTCAAGACGCCCCTGCGATGCATCCATTTTCAGGAACACGGCGTTAGCCCCGCTGCCTGAGAGCACAAACGGCTTCTCACCGCCGGTAAACTCCACGCGGCCGCTGCCTTTCACCGCCGTAATCACTTTTCGCGTCTGGGCGTCGGAGAGCTGCCAGCGGTCATCCTTCAGGGGTTTCAGCTCACCGGAAGGCTGACCGTCGACCCACATCGTTACCTTTGCGGGTGAAGTCCCTTCTTCCGCCAGGCGCACCTGGCCCGTCACCAGCGTAGAGGGTCCGGCTTCGCGCGTCAGCAGTACAGAGCCGGTGGCGTCGTCTTCTGTGCTGTAGCCCGCCGCACGGCAGGCCAGGGTATTGTCGCAGACGACTTCCCAGTCTTTATGTTCGAAGATCACGCCATATTCCTGCGCCAGCGCAGGCGCACTGAGTCCGGCAAGCAGCGCCAGGGGCGTGAAATAACCGTTTTTCATACCATTGATCCCTTTTATAAGAGTCAACAGTGTGAAGAAGTCAGAGAAGGGAGGAAAGTGCTATTTCTGGCAGGAGAAGACCTTCCCCCGCGAGGGAGAAGGTCCGGGAGGATTAGTCCAGGTTCAGCTCGCCGTAAGCCTTGACGACGCGGGATGCAATCCCGTAATCAATGGCTTCCTGCGTGTTCATCCAGTAGTTACGGTCGGTATCCTGCTTCACTTTCTCGACCGGCTGGCCGGTAGCGTCAGCGATCAGGCGGTTCACGCGATCCAGCATACGGATAATTTCTTTGGCTTCGATTTCAATATCGCTGGCCTGACCGCGCACGCCGCCCAGCGGCTGATGGATCATAAAGCGCGTGTTCGGCAGCGCGTAGCGATGCTCTTTTTTCGCCGCGAGGAAAATGGTGATCCCCGCGCTTGCTACCCAGCCGGTGCCGATAATGTGCACTTCCGGGGTGATAAACTTGATCATATCGTGGATGGTGTCCGCCGCTTCGACGTGCCCACCCTGGCTGTTGATATAGATCTTAATCGGTGCGTCGCTGATCCCCTGCAGCAGCAGAAGCTGGGTCACGACTTTCTCGGTCAGCGCCTGGTTAATTTCACCGGAGATAATGATCGAGCGGGCATCCAGCAGCTTTTGCTGCATCAGCTGGCTGGCGTTGGTGGCGTCCGCGCCCTTTTTATCGTCGTCTTCTTTGCTGGTGATAAAGTGCATTCTGTGTGTCTCCATTCTGGTGATGGCGTTAAGCATAGCCCAGCGCAGTACAGGCGGGAATAACAATATGTTATCGACGCACGGAAAGGCATCCTCAAACGGCGATGTTATTGCTGTGCCCGCGACCTGACACGTCGCTTGATGGAAATAATCGACCCCAGCGCAACGCAGATCAGCATCACCCCGACGCCGGTGATGGCTTTGAACGCCAGCCACTGAAACAGCACCAGCCCGGCGATGCCGCCCGTCAGAAATGAACTGATGGTTATGGTATGCGTCAGCAACTGACTTTTCTGCCCTTCACTGTCCCGTGAAAAATCGCGCCGCAGCATGGCGGCCAGCACAGAGGCAAAGGCAATACCTGCATCCGTCAGCGTCCCCGTGATATGCGTCGAGCGAACCCGGCCATTGGACAACTGAGAAGACGTTGAATTGTGCACGCCCATCAGGAAACACAGCAGCACAATGATCTCCCGGTTAGAGGTCGGTGTGTGGCTGTAGATTTCGTACAGGGATATGCCAATTAACGCGAGGCCTTCGAGCATCAGCACCTGACAAAAGACGGTGCGAACATTTTTAATCTGCCCCCAGATAACCAGCAGTCGTGAGACAACAGACCCGAAGACAAAGGCGATAATGATCGTGCCAAAGAAAATGATATTGCGGATGTCGGTGGTGGAGACTTCACTGGACAGCTGGGAGGTGTTTCCCGACATATGGGACGGAAAAAAACCAAATGCGCCAAGCGCCATGGCATTTAGGAGCCCGGCAGCGGTGGCGAGCCACAGAGCAAGCCTTCTGTCTTCGTCATGTGAACGCGAACGTTTGAATTTTACCAGCAAATGTAACCCTCAGATAAATAAAGACTGTGGGTTGCATGATTACTCGCCTCAGGGCGTCAGAACATCAGACAAGGTTTAGTCGAACAGCTCAGAGTGGCCCGCTTATGTTTTACCCTTGTTCAGACTGTCCACCCTCTCCTCTACGTTCGCGTGGCGAGACGTATCATCCCTGTTGATCTCTTCAGCTTCGCGCATTGCCTGTGTTACGCGATAAATAAACCGCAATCGAATTCGCCACCACTGATGCTATCCTCTTCCCATAACCGATAAGGACGCCCATGCCGACACCCCGCACCGTACCGCAGACTTTCTGGCGCTCACCACGACTGCCGTGGGTGGAGCTGCGCTCGACCTGGCAAAGTCGCGAGGCCTATAAGCGCCATACCCATCCGCAGCTGTCGCTGGGCGCGATTGTGGAAGGCGGGACCCGCTGCGTGTGCGACGGCCAGGAGTACCTGCTGCAGCCGGGGGATCTTATTGTTATCGCCCCCGATGCGCCGCACAGCTGCAATCCGATTGCCGGACGGCCGCGCAGCTACCATATGCTGTGGCTGGACAAGGCCTGGTGCCTGGCGCACCTGCCTGAGCTGGCTGCGGGCGGGTCGCTCTCCTGCCCGCAGCCGGTCGTGCGGGATCCGCAACGGTTTCACCAGGTCATTCAACTGGTCGAACAGCTTTATCGCGGCGAGGAGCAGGCAGTAGCGCAGCCGCTGATCGACCTGCTGCAGGCCCTGCCGCTACAGTCCGCACCATTGGGCGCGATGCGCAGCACCAGCCAGAAGTTAAGCGAGCGCTTACTAACAAACCTCGCAGCACCGCCCACGCTGGATGTGCTGGCGGCAGAATTTTCCCTGCGCAAAGAGACCCTGATCCGCACCTTTAAACAGGATACCGGCCTGACGCCGGGCAGCTTTCTGAATATGGCGCGCATCGAGCAGGCCAGAGCGCGGCTGCGGGCGGGTGAGGCGCTGGCGGATGTCGGGTATCAGACCGGCTTTGCCGATCAGAGCCACTTTCATAAAACCTTCGTCAACTACACCGCCGCAACACCGCGTCAGTATGCGACCGGCAGATCAATATTCGACAATAAATAAGCGCTCACTTACCTCAGGATGGCCTCAGTCTTACTCTCTGAGGTCGTTATGGAACTGCTCTCCACGCTTTTTCCCGCCACATTTTTGCTGCTGGCCCTTTCTCACTTCGTGGCCCTGCTTAGCCCCGGCCCGGACTTTTTTCTGCTGACCGGCTACGCCATCCGCTACCGCCTGCGCGGCAGCGTCGGAATTGCCACTGGCATTGCCGCCGGTAACGCCGTCTGGATCGCGCTGGCCATCACCGGCTGGAGCGCCCTGCGCCACGCCCCACTCCTGTTTACGCTGATCGAGCTGCTGGGCGCGGCATATCTGCTGTGGATTGGTTATCGGCTGATGGGTAGCCAGCCCGGCAGGCTGACGCTGGACGGTGCCGTCTCCGGGGCCCCCTCCCTGAAAAAGCAGTTTATGCTGGGGATCGGCTCGGCCCTGCTGAACCCGAAAAACGCGCTATTTTATCTGGCGCTGATGACCACGCTCTCCGGTGCCCGCGTCACGCTGCTCCAGCAAACCGTCGCCGGGATCTGGATGGTTGCCGTGGTGCTGCTCTGGGATCTGCTGCTGGTCAAGGTTATCGGACTGCAAAAGGTGCAACGCCGCCTGGCAGGCGGCGTCTGGCTTATCGAGCGTGGCGCAGGCGCGGTGCTGATTGCCTTTGCCCTGTGGATGATTGCTGGGGTAAAGGTCAGATGATCCAGCTCAAGGCGATAACCGCCATTAAACCGACAACGGAGTTAATCAGCTCCAGCAGCCCCCAGGTTTTGAAGGTATCTTTCATTGAAATCCCGAAGGTCTCTTTGAAGAGCAGGAATCCCCCGTCGTACATCAGCGTGATCGTGTTGCTCCCGCAGGCGACGGCAAGCGCCATCAGGGCCGGATTAATATCGAAGGCCGGGATCATTGGCGCCACAATGCCCGCAGAGGTGATCGCGGCAACGGCTCCCTGACCCGTCAGAATGCGGATAATCGCAGTGATAATCCACGCCACAATAAACGGCGACAGGCTGACGTCACTCATTACATCGACAATATGATTGCCCACGCCAGACTCAATGATGACCTGCTTAATAATGCCGCCGGCACTGATGACGAACAGCACGTTGGCAATGCGGGAAATGGAATCGCTGACGCAGTGCGTGATGCCGTCAGACGTCATGCCCCGGCGTAATCCCAGGAACCAGATGGCAGCCATGGTGGCGAGCAGCATGCTGATCTCGGCGCTGCCGAGGAAATCACAGATTTTCGCGAGCTGAGAGTCCATCCCCATTATCGGTTTGATTACCGAGGCGACGATCATCAGCACGGCAGGAATAAGCGGGATCATCATGCTGATGAAAAACGAAGGCAGTTCGCTGGAGGGTTTTTCCTCGACAGGTTTAATCATGGAATTCAGCGTCATGCTGGAAATTCCCGGCAGCAGTTTCGGTAGCAGGATCCCGGCACAGAATAACGACGGGATCAGGACGATAGCGCCATAAAGATAGACCTGAACGATATCCGCATTAAAGGCACCGATCAGCGCTACCGGCCCGGGCTGCGGCGGAAAAAGACTATGCCCCATCGTCGCGCCAACAACCGTTGGGATCACCAGCTTCATGTAGGGAATTTCCGCTTTCTTAGCAATATTCAGCACCAGCGGCATGGCGATCAAAAAGGCAACTTCATAGAACATCGCGATGCCAAAGATGACACCGATAAACATTAACCCCACGGGGAGAAAGCGGGTCCCGCATTTTTTTATGACGGTATCGGCAATCTGCTGACTGGCCCCCGATTCCGTCATAAATTTACCAATAATGGCACCAAAGATAATAATCAGTGCCAGATGTCCCATAATACTGCCAAGACCTTGCTGGACCACAGAGACAATTTTGTTAAGAGGAATCCCCTCCATAATAGCAATGAAAATACCGGCAATCAGCAGGGAGAAGATGTTGTGAAATTTAAATTTAAGATTCAGTACGATCAGTATACCAATCCCAACCAATACCCAAAAAAGTGCGAGAAAAGGTGACATGGCCTTACCTTTTAATCTGTATAAAGAGAGTGGCAAATACGGAGGATTGTATTTGCCATTAATTTTTTATTTACTCTGTAATGCTTCCCACAGACCAAGAAGATAGGTCACACCCAGCGCCCGGTCATAAAGGCCATAGCCGGGACGCCCGGTCTCACCCCATATAAAACGACCATGGTCAGGGCGAATATAGCCATCAAAGCCATTGTCGTGCAGGGCTTTCATCACCTGGTACATATTCAGAGAGCCGTATTGAGAAGGATGTGCGCACTCATAAAAATCTTTATCACGAATGATTTTGATATTGCGTACATGCGCAAAATGAATGCGTTTACGACGGGTAAATTCAGCCAGAATATCATAGACGTTATTATCAGGATCTTCGGCAATCGAACCGGTACACAGCGTAATACCGTTAGCTTCGGAATCGACGGTGTTACACAGCCAGTCCAGATCCTCACGGTTTTTAATAATACGCGGCAGGCCAAAGATTGAATAAGGCGGATCGTCCGGATGAATGGCCATTTTGATGCCCACTTCTTCACAAACCGGAATCACCTTCTGCAGGAAATACGTCAGGTTTTCACGCAGTTTGTTCTCATCAACATCCTTATAACGGGCAAAGAGTTCCTGTACTTTGCCAAGACGCTCTGGCTCCCATCCCGGCAATGCAAAGCCGTTGGAATTATCCAGCACTTCCTTCACAACGTCTTCCAGCGGCTTATCCACTCCTTTCTTTTCAAAGGCCATGGTCAGCGAGCCGTCTGGCAGCACGTAATTCATATCCGTTTTCATCCAGTCGAAAACCGGCATAAAGTTGTAGCAAATGACCTTTATGCCATATTTCGCCAGATGGCGGATGGTTTGCTGATAGTTGGCGATGTAACGGTCGCGGTCGGCTGAGCCAATTTTGATGTCATCGTGAATATTGACGCTCTCGATGACCTCCATTTTCAGACCCGCATTCTGCGCCAGCCCTACCAGGTGTTTGATTTTATCTTCCGGCCAGACCTCACCCACCGCGACGTCATAAAGTGCGCCGACAACGCCCTCCACGCCGGGAACCTGTCGAATATACTCCAGCGAAACTTTGTCTTCATCTGGCCCAAACCAACGCATCGTAAATTGCATCTTATTATCCTGTCAGAAATTAGCTGCCTCCATTACTACCATACTAGAATATAAATGATCGTTAGTGAGATCGATTCTGTTTGATGCCCGTCACAAAAAAAGAGCGTTTTAACGCCTGGCGAGGCGATTTAAACGAGTACTGAAAAGCGAGGTGGTTCACCTGCGACGCAACAGACGCGTTTGTATTCCCGCCATCTGAAGATATGCTTAAGTCATGGATAAACTTGCTGAACTTCAACGCGCCAGGCGACTCGCGCTCTCGCTTCTGCTGGCCGCAGCGGCGATTTTCGTCGCCACTCTGTTCCTGCCACCCAACTTCTGGGTGCGCGGGCTTAAGGCAATTGCCGAAGCGGCGATGGTCGGGGCGCTGGCGGACTGGTTCGCGGTCACGGCGCTGTTTCGTCGCATCCCGATCCCCTTTATCTCCCGACATACGGCGATCATTCCCCGTAATAAAGACCGTATTGCCGACAATCTTGGGCAGTTCGTGCAGGAGAAGTTTCTCGATACTCAGTCCCTGGTCGGGCTTATCCGACGTCATGAACCGGCGTTGCTTATCGGGACCTGGTTCAGCCAGCCGGATAACGCACAGCGTGTCGGTCAGCATTTGCTACAGATGATGAGCGGTTTTCTCGAACTGACCGACGATTCACGCATTCAGCTGCTGCTGAAACGGGCGGTGCACAAAGCGATTGATAAGGTCGATCTGACGCAGACCAGCGCCATGATGCTGGAGAGTATGACCCGCAATAACCGCCACCAGCGTCTGCTGGATGCGGTTATTGCCCGGTTGATTACCCTGCTGCAGCACGACAATACCCGCGCCTTTATTGCCCGTCAGGTGGTGCACTGGCTGGAAACCGAGCACCCGCGCAAGGCGATGATCCTGCCGACCGAATGGCTGGGCGAGCACAGCGCGGAGGCGATTACCGACGCGGTGAATACCCTGCTGGATGATATTAATCACGACAGCGCCCACCAGATCCGCCAGGCCTTCGATCGCGCCGTGCGCTCGCTGATCGACGATCTAAAGCGCGATCCGCAGATGGCCGAAAAAGCCGAAGCCGTGAAGAGCTACCTGAAAAATGACGAGGCGTTTAACCGCTATCTGAGCGAGCTGTGGGGCGATATGCGCCAGTGGCTGAAGGAGGATATGCAAAGCGACAGCTCCCGGATGAAGCAGCGTATTGCCGAAGCCGGACAGTGGTTTGGTGAAACCCTGGTGGCGGATGAAGCCCTGCGCACCTCCCTGAACGCGCATCTGGAGCAGGCGGCGCATAAGGTCGCGCCGGAGTTTGCCAGCTTCCTGACGCGTCATATCAGCGATACGGTAAAAAGCTGGGATACGGCGGATATGTCCCGGCAAATAGAGCTGAATATCGGCAAAGATCTGCAGTTTATCCGCATTAACGGCACGCTGGTCGGTGGGGCAATTGGTCTGATACTGTATCTGCTTTCGTCTGTCCCGGCGCTGTTGCCGTTTAACAGCCTTTAACTCTCAATCACATAGCGCGTCGCCGCAAAGCGATTGAGGATCAGATGCACCAGCCAGACGAGGGTTAAGGTTATCAGCAGCGCCACGGTCACCGAGACGATACGGTAGAGATCGCTGAACACCAGATCCTGGTCCGGCTGCATATTCTGGCCGAACATAATCCCGATAGTGGTGATGCTGGAAAACCCGACCCCGGCCCCCACCTTTTCCATCACGTGCAGGCGGGCGCTGTAGGCCAGGCCGAGACCTATCAGCGGCATCATCAGCACCATATGGCTGCTGTGATCGTAGACCACCAGTTGGACCAGCAGAATATAGAGACATCCCAGCACCACGCCCACCACGCGCCACAGAGAGCTGAGCACTGCGCCACGGTAGTGCATCGGGAAGAGGATCAGGATCCCCGCCATCAACGCCGACAGCGAATCGCTCAGGTTACAGACCTGAAACACCACAAAAATCAGCGTTGCCACCGTGCCGGAAAGCAGCGATTCGTGGCGCACGCGGGCGGCGTTTTTCTCAATCAGCGGCGGACGGGCGCGAGGCTCTATGTCCGGGATCAGATAGTGCATCAGGGCGCTCAGGCACACCGCCATCACGCTGGCCTCCATATTGGAGAACAGCAGCGTATGCCAGTCGCTGGTCGGATAGCTCATAAAGTTGAGCATCACGCTCTGACAGACAACTCCCGTCGAGCCAAACAGAAACAGCGGCCCCTGGCTCATAAAGCGAAAACGCGTCACGTAGAGAGCAAACACCACCAGGGTCATGATCAGCGGCCACTGCGCCAGCCAGCCGACGATAATCACCATTTCAATGCAGTTCACCGCCGCGCTGGAGATAAACTGCTTCGCTACGTGGCGGTTAAACACCGGCACCAGCGACAGCAGCATAATCGGGTACACCACGTAGAACACCCCGTACTGGGTGTTATAGAAACTCGACACGCTCAGGGCGATCATCCCGGCAAAAACGATCCGCAGGGTCTGGCGGAAATCATTGGCCGTGAACACCACGTTGCCGTGAGGCGTAAAAACGCGGGCAAGGGTATTAATAGACATAATCAGTAAACGTCATCAATAAACATAGTGCAGCAGGCTGACCAGGTGGATCTGCAGGCCGGAGAACATGCGCGCAAAGAAGCCTTCGCTGTTATAGAGCTGCACCGTCGCCCGTGCCCCGGTCGGCAGCGGCAGTTCGAGCGGCTCATCCAGGGTGACGTGGATACGCATCCGCTGCGCATCACGCACCCAGCGGTTGGACTGCTCCGGCTGCGACAGCTGCCCGTTGACCGCTAATTGCCCGGCCAGCACCCCGGCATCCTGCCCCGTGACCCTGGCGTGGAACACTTTCCCCGGCAGCGCATCAAAGACTACCGACGCATCGGTGCCTGGGCGGGTATGGCGCAGGCTTTTCTCGCGGAAATCGGCAACGATATCAGGCGTATCGCTGACCAGGGCCAGCAGCGGCGAGCCCGCACTGGCGTAAAGTCCGGGGCTAAGCTGCATATTACTGACCGTGCCGTCCGTTTCCGCCCGAACCTCGGTCCAGCTGAGATCCAGCTGCGCCTGCTCCAGCGCATTGCGGTATTTTTGCAGGGTGACGTTGCCGCCTTCGTCCCGCTCACCGCGAGCGATGGTCAGCTGATGCAGGGTCGCCTGCAGGGAAGTGACCGACTGTTCGCTGGTCTGCCAGGCCGTGCGCACTTTATCCACGTCCTGCCGGGACACATTCTGCATCGTACTCAGACGCTGATAGCGCTCAAAGGTGGTCTTATCATTGCGGGCAGTCAGCTCGGCCGTCTGCAGATTCGCCCGGGCGGCGGCGATCTGCGCGTCCAGCTGCTGATTGTCGAGTTCGGCCTGACGCAGGGCGATTTGCGCGGCTTTCACCCGGTTGATAAACGGCGTTTGATCCAGGGTATAGAGCAGATCGCCCTTCTTCACCTGGCGATTATTCTGCACCTGGACCCCGGCAACATAGCCGGAGATGCGGGCAGAAACCGGCGTCACCACGCGCATAACGGTGGCGTCAGGCGTTAGCGGGATCCACAGATCGGCGACGATAAAATAGGCAAACATCAGTACGAACGAAGCCATACTGATCCGCACCCAGC
>DATEKR010000060.1:0-9272 GCA_035277345.1 Enterobacteriaceae bacterium | reverse complement strand
AATTAACCCCACCAGCACCGAGGGCACTTTTAATATATCGACGATAAAGTTCAGCGTTTCGAGAATAAACATATTCACCTCGCTTAATTGCGTGGTTAACGATTAGCAAAGAAAGCAACCAGCTTTGCTTCCAGCTCGTTAATATCAATAATGTTATTAATCACCACCAGATGCGATTCCGGCACCCCGGCGCTGGCGGCAATATCCTTTGCCATTACAAAGAGGTCGGCCGCGCCCGGCGTGGCCGAGGAGAGATCGGCGTGTTCCACCTCCGCCTCGATATTCAGTTTTTTCAGGATCTTTTTAATATTCATCTCAACCATAAAACTGCTGCCCAGTCCTGAGCCGCAGACCGCCATAATTTTCATTGTGGTCACCTTTATTTTAGGTAGAAGAAGACAGCATCACGCTGCGGTCAGCGCCGCGTAATGTATTAACAACGAGTAAAAGTCAGAACCGATTAATAATTTCTTTTATTTCCTGAATGGTGGTTGCCTGGTGTAATTCCGCCATCTCTTTTTCGCTGACAAATAATTTAGCCAGCGCGGCGATGGTGTCGATATGCCCGTGTTTATCCGGTGCCGCCAGCATAATAATCAGGTCGACAGGGTCGCCCTCCTCGCTGCCAAACGCCACGCCGTTGCGCAGCTTTAGCAGCGACAACCCGGTACCTTTAGCGCCGTCTTCCGGGCGTGCATGGGGCATGGCCAGGCCGGGGGCCAGCACATAGTAAGGGCCAAGCCGCTGGTGCTGTTCCACAATCGCCGTCACGTATTCCGGCGTGATCACGCCGGTCTCCAGCAGCGGCCCGGCACAGAGCTGCAGCGCATGCTGCCAGTTCTCGACCGATTCCCTGCATTGAATGGTTGCATCATATATCCATCGTTCAAGCACGGTATTGCCCTCGACTCATTTAAAAACTGAACAAACTTTATGCGGTGAATAAATTGTTGACCGTGACAACACTCACAAAGATAGCGCTATCAAGAAGAAGGATGTGAAACTGTGATAGCGCTATCATTTTCAATGTAACGGCGGAATTCACATCAAAACCAGACAGTTCAGGCGTATACTCCCCTTATTATTGAACAATCAAGCATCAACTAAACACTCAGGATCATCGCGTTCACTCAGGAATCAGCATGTCAGTCACCCGAAAACGCCGTAACACAGGAAAAGTTACTATCGCCGATGTCGCGCAGCTGGCAGGCGTCGGCACCATGACCGTTTCGCGCGCGCTGCGCATGCCGGAACAGGTTTCCGATAAGCTGCGCGAAAAAATCGAAGCGGCGGTCAATGAGCTGGGCTATATGCCCAACCTTGCCGCCAGCGCGCTGGCTTCCGGCTCCTCGCACACCATTGCGATGGTGGTGCCAAGCCTGATGGAGTCCGGCTGCTCGGAGATGTTTGCCGGGCTACAGCAGGTACTACAGCCTGCGGGCTATCAGATTATGCTGGCGGAGTCCCAGCACCGGCTGGAGCAGGAAGAGAAGCTCCTGGAAACATTGCTGGCGTCTAATCTGGCGGCGGCTATTCTGCTGAGCGTGGAGCACAGCGATACGGTGCGAAATTGGCTGAAAAACGCCAATATTCCGGTGCTGGAAATTGGCGCGGCGCAGGCTGAACCGCTGGATATGAATATCGGGATTGATAACGTCGCCGCCATGTTTGAGCTGACGGAAATGCTGATTAAGCGCGGGTATCAGAATATCGGCCTGCTGTGCGCCAGGCAGGAGCAGTGGATTTTTCAGCAGCATTTGCAGGGCTGGTATAAGGCGATGTTGCGCCACCATCTGTCGCCGAACCGGGTGATTAACGCTGCCGCACCGCCCACCTTTTCAACCGGCACCGCCCAGCTTCCTGAGTTTTTACTGGCATGGCCGGAGCTGGATGCGCTGGTCTGCGTGTCGGATGAGCTGGCCTGCGGCGCGCTGTACGAGTGTCATCGCCGACGTATAAAAGTGCCGGACGACCTGGCCATTGTCGGCTTTGGCGACAGCGACGTCAGCCGCGTGTGTCAGCCGCCGCTGACCACCATGGCCGTACCGCACCGGAAAATTGGGATCGAAGCGGGGCGCGCCCTGCTGGCGCGTCTGAATGAGGGGAGCTGGAGCGAGAAAGCGCCGATTGTTTCGACGCTTTGTCTGCGGGACAGCTGCTAGCCGCGGGTGTTATTCCGCCGCTTCGGCCTTTGCCGTTTCCTGGCTGGCGTTGCGGCTCATCCACAGGGCCAGCGCCTTCAGCGAGTCAGGGGTGAATTCGTCGCAGCGGGCGGTGACCTCTTCCGGCGTCATCCAGCTGACTTCGCTGACTTCTTCTTCCTGCAGCGCAAAAGGACCGTGCGAGACGCAGCTGAACAGCCCGCCCCAGACGCGGCAATGTTCGTCTTCAAAATAGAACTGACCGTGATCGGCGAAAGGAACCCCGGCAATGCCCAGCTCCTCTTCCGCTTCACGGCGCGCGGACTCCAGCATTTGTTCTTCTGCCTGCACCACGCCGCCTGCGGTGGCATCCAGCATGCCCGGCATAAAATCTTTGGTCTCGGTGCGTCGCTGCACCAGAATTTTGCCCATCCCATCACTGACGACAATGTAGGTGGCACGATGACGCAGGCACTGGGCGCGCATCTGGGCGCGGCTGGCCTGGCCAATTACCTCATTGTCTTCGTTAACGATATCGACCCATTCTGTGCCTGCCAAATCACTCTGATCCACCATCAGGAAACCTTCTGTTAAGCGCGCTCTTACGGCGCATTTTTGATTGATGTAACTTACGGATTTATCGACACCTGTGCAATAACCTGCCGATCGTCCAGTGTGATAACGCGCAGGAAATCGTCTTCCAGCATGCCAAAACTTGCCGGAAACCCGCCTTTGGGGATGCTGACCGATCCCGGATTAAAATGATAAATGCCCTCGCGAAGTTCCGCGACCGGCAGATGAGTGTGACCATAAACCAGCACGTCGCCGGCTGCCAGAGGTGGCAGGTTATCTGCGCCAAACAGATGGCCGTGCGTCAGAAACAGACGCTGGCGTTCGGTCAGTACCTGCTGCCAGGGCGCAGCGATCGGAAAGCGGAGCAGCATCTGATCGACTTCGCTGTCGCAGTTGCCGCGCACGGCAATAATCCGGTCCGCGACCGTATTCAGTCGCTCTGCGACCTGTGAGGGCGCATACCCTTCCGGTAGCGCATTGCGCGGCCCGTGGTTAAGGACATCACCCAGGATCACCAGCCAGGACGCGCCGCTCTCGCCAAAAAGCGTCAGAATGCGCTCAGTGGCGGGCAGCGAGCCGTGGATATCCGATGCAAACATCAGCTTCATCACGCACTCCTTTTAGTGAGGCGCTCATGATAACGGATTCAGGCGACGCGATCAGCCTTTACGCTTTGCCGAGAGTGCGACATAGCCCTGCACCGAGGCCCGCTGCCACTGGAAGGCCGCATATTCCGCCAGCGCGTCGGGGACCGCATCGCCGTTAAGCACCAGTCGGTTGAGCATCAGGGCCAGGTCCGTATCGGCAATACACCATTCGCCGAACAGGTTCTGTTTACCCTGGTCCAGCAGATTTCCGGCGAGGGCAAACAGTTTTTCCGCGCTCTCAATACCGGCCTGATTTAACGGCGGCTTTTTCACCCCGGCAAAGACCACATCCGTGGAGCGCTGCTCGCGGATCGGCATCAGGTCGCTGCGCAGCCAGGCCTGGATCTGGCGCGCACGGGCGCGTTTTTGGGCATCATGCGGGTAGATGCGCTCCCACTGCGGCGGAGCAAAGACGTCTTCGAGGTATTCGGTAATGGCCGAGGATTCGCTGAGTTCAAAATCACCGTGCTGGAGCAGCGGCACGCGGCGGGTCAGCGTATAGCCACGCCAGCCCGGCTGCAGATGCTCGCCGCCGTCGAGATCGACCGTTTGCAGGCTGAACGGCAGCGCTTTTTCCTGCAGAGCAACATAGGCGGACATGACATAAGGAGAGAAATAACTGGCGTCGGACCAGAGAGTAATTTCCGGCTGGCTCATAATATCCTCGTCAAATGATTAGCAAGACTCCCAACATATAACGCCCGTCATTCACTGTCACGCGATCGCCACTCGCGTCCGTCGGGAAGCGCCTATACTCCTTCTGGTGACAAGCAAAACAACAACATCGGGAGTCAGGATGATCGATCTCTACTACGCCCCTACGCCAAACGGTCACAAAATCACGCTTTTTCTTGAAGAAGCCGGAATGGAATATCGCCTGATCCGCGTCGATATCAGCAAGGGCGATCAGTTTCGCCCGACCTTTCTGACGATCTCGCCGAACAATAAGATCCCGGCGATTGTCGATCACGCGCCTGGTGACGGTGGCCCGCCGCTGAGCCTGTTTGAATCAGGTGAGATTTTGCTTTATCTGGCGGAGAAAAGCGGCCTGCTGTTGAGCGGCGAGCTGCGCGAGCGGCATATTACCCTGCAGTGGCTGTTCTGGCAGATGGGCGGCTTCGGACCGATGCTCGGGCAAAATCACCATTTCAACCACTTTGCGCCGCAGAGCGTGCCCTATGCTATTGAGCGCTATCAGGTGGAAACGCAGCGTTTGTATAACGTGCTGAATAAGCGGCTGGAGAAGTCGCCGTGGCTGGGCGGGGAGCATTACAGTATCGCCGATATTGCCACCTGGCCGTGGGTGAATGCGTATGAGCGCCAGCGTATCGATCTGGCGAGTTTCCCGGCGGTGCAGAACTGGTTTGAGCGTATTCGTACACGTCCGGCGACCGAGCGGGCGATGCGAAAAGCGTAATTCAATTAACAGGATGCGCCCGTTGGGCGCATCTCCTTACCGCCTCGTGTATGATGCAAAAAACATAACAACGAGGAAGCCCGCAATGTCCCAGCCCGATGCCATTATTCGCATTAAAAACCTGCGCCTGCGCACTTTTATCGGTATCAAAGAGGAAGAGATTGCCAACCGTCAGGATGTTGTAATTAATATCGCGATCCACTATCCGGCGGAGAGCGCACGCAGCAGCTCAGACATTAATGACGCGCTGAACTACCGCACCATTACGAAGAACATCATCCATCATATTGAAGAGAATCGGTTTTCCCTGCTGGAAAAATTAACTCAGGATGTGCTCGATATCGCACGCGAACATCACTGGGTCACTTATGCTGAAGTGGAGATCGATAAACTTCACGCGCTGCGCTATGCCGACTCGGTGTCGATGACCATGAGCTGGCGGCGCTAAGCGCAATCCAGGAGGTTGCATGAGAGTCCTGATTACCGGCGGTACCGGCCTGATTGGCCAGCATCTTATCCCGCGCCTGCTGGAGCTGCGGCATTCGGTTGTCGTGGTTACCCGTCATCCACAGAAAGCGCGCGATCGTCTGGACTCGCGGATTGAGATCTGGGCCGGGCTGGACGAGCAGCAAAACCTCGACGGCGTGGATGCGGTGATTAACCTGGCCGGGGAGCCTATCGCCGATAAGCGCTGGACGGAGCAGCAGAAGCAGCGGCTGTGCAATAGCCGCTGGACTATTACCCGTAAACTGGTGGAGCTGTTCGCCGCCAGCCAGACGCCGCCGTCGGTGCTGATTTCCGGCTCGGCCACCGGCTACTACGGCGATACGGGCGAGGTGGTGGTGACCGAAGAAGAGCCGCCCCATAACGAGTTTACCCATAAGCTGTGCGCTAAATGGGAGCAAATCGCCTGCGAGGCGCAGTCAGAGCAGACCCGTGTGTGCCTGCTACGGACCGGCGTGGTGCTGGCTCCTAAGGGTGGGATCCTCGGTAAAATGACGCCGATTTTCCGGCTTGGTCTTGGCGGCCCCATCGGCAACGGGCGCCAGTATCTGGCGTGGATCCACGTCGATGATATGGTGAACGCCATTCTGTGGCTGCTGGATAACGACCTGCGCGGGCCGTTTAATATGGTGTCGCCCTATCCGGTGCGTAATGAGCAGTTCAGTCATGCGCTGGGCCATACGCTGCATCGCCCTGCCGTTCTGCGCGCACCTGCGACCGCCGTGCGTTTGCTGATGGGCGAGTCGTCGGTGCTGGTACTCGGCGGCCAGCGCGCCCTGCCGAAACGCCTGGAAGCCGCCGGGTTTGGCTTTCGCTGGTATGACTTAGAAGAGGCCCTGGAGGATGTGCTGGGCAAATAGCCCCCCTTTTCTGGCAGGGTACGCAGCGGTTTATTTCTTTCCCTTTCGGTGTCAGGCTTGAGGGCTTACACCGAAAGGAGTCCCGATGCCCACAGACACAGCGCCCCGTTTTACCCTTACCCCTTTTCAGCCCTCGGACTGGCCGTTCTTTCTCGAACTGCGTCGCGATCCGGCGATTATGCGGTTTATGGCCGAAGTGGCCTCTGAAGCGCAGATCCGCATTCTGTTTGACGACCGGCTGGCGGACGCTAACGCTTTTGTTATTCGCGATGCGCACCAGCGCCCGGTGGGCGATATCGGGCTGCGGATCAGCAGCGCCAGTGACGAAGAGGCCGACGTGGGGTATTCCGTCGCCCCTGCCGCTCAGGGCCAGGGGGTTGCTTCTCAGGCGTTGCAGGCGCTGTGCGAGGTGGCGTTTAATCAGCGCGATATCAGGGCGTTAAACGCCTGGGTGCTGGCGGAAAATCAGGGCTCGGTCCGGGTGCTGGAGAAGCGCGGTTTTCGTAAAACCCAGGTGTTGGAGAAAGCGTATCTGCTGCGCGGCGAGTATTATGACGACTGGGTGTTTCGGCTGGAACGGCGGGATTTTTTGCGCGTGGATTGATGGCTCCGGAAAGAACAAGGATACGTGATTGAACAGAACGAATATAAAGCTGACGATTGTTATTGGCGTCCCCTTTATTCTTTGGTGTGGGTGGATGCTGGAGGGTATCCGACTCAATCTGCGCGTTTTCATCAGGGCTGCGGCACCGGACGCAATGATAGTTATCACTGTCTCCGCACTGATCGGCCTGTTCTTCGCCTGGCGACATATGTTGCGTGGCCACGCCAGTGCCTTCCAGGAGCAATCCCTTTATAAGACCTTCATTTTTAGCTTTCTCTTTGCCGCAGTCACATTCTGGAGCGTGCCAGAAGCCTGGGTCAGGTTTACGGCCCGCGAGGTCATCACAGATAAAGTGACCTTCAGAATTGAGCGTCCAGGCCCCGCCATCGGTCGCTTTAGCCACTGCGAGGCCGGACTACGTTTTTATGACGACTGGCTTAAATACTACGTGGAGCTTTGCACCAAAGATAAGTACCTCGTTAGCGACGCCAGAACGGTCGAGATAGAAAAACGCGTCACCGCGCATGGCGCACACTTTGTTCGCTATCGTTTTATCTCTGCCGACGGCGCGCCGCATCGCTGGATTGACGTGTAAAACAAGCGCCGGGGGGCTTTAGTATGGTGCCCGCCGCAGGGAACGCAGGCCGATCGTAAAGACGCAAAAAGCGTCATCCCTGACAGCTCGGCTCGCGCCATCCCTGGCGCGAGACGCTTTACTCCCCGGCCTGCGTTCCCTGCTCTCCGGCTTTGTCAGTCGCTTTAAGTCCAGGAATGGCCGCGCTTAGTGCAGGCTCTCAAGGGCAATCGTCTCTTCCCCGGTTTTCAGCCAGCGCGGGGCTTTTACGGTATCGGCAAGGTAATCAACCAGCTCGCAGAGCAGCTCTGCGATAACCGTCTCTGTCTTCGCCGCCAGCGCACCGCCCATCAGTAAACCCGTCAATTCCTGGCAATAGCCCGCCAGCGATATCGCCTCCGGCTCAAAGGCAGGGAAATGGGCGGGAATATCCTCAACGGTCAGGCTGGCTTTTAAATAGTCGGGAATAGGATCGTTAAGCGTCGGCTGTAGCAGCGCAAGGCAGGCAGAGAGTCGGCCGCAGAGGGCCATCTTCTGCTGTGGGTCGTCGCAGTCGGCCATGCTATGGGCGAAGTTTTCGCAGTGATCGGCCAGCTCGGTAAAATCGGTGGCGTGGGTAAAGGGAAGCGTGAATAGAGAGTGGGATTGGGTTGAGTGTACAGGCATAAATAGCCTCCAGTGAAAGTATTCATCACCACCACCCGAGGTTCCAATCTCATTGGTGGTGGAGCCGGACAGGGTTGGAACTACTGGCTTCACTGACACCAGCGCACTTTTCAGTGCCCCCACCCGACCCACCATAGAGATGTAGCCAGGCGCACGACATAAAAACAGTGTCGTCAGTAAAGTGCTTCAGGGTTCCAATCCCGGCACCTGATTTTGCAGGTGCAGGAGGACCATACTGCTCACCCTTACAGACAACAAGGCTTTTTCACCGTGCTGATGTGCACTTTATCACTTCCCCGAGCCGCCTCGCAAAAAACTGATATGGTTGAGGTTCGTTTCATGGTTTTTACGGTGGGAAGCGAGGTAACAAAGACCGCTATGAGCGAAAAGCGGTAATTCATAACTGATGAAATTACTCCTTAAATTGAGGTATGCTATCTCACTACGCGATGGTTTTTAGGGATGAGTACAAGCTAAACCCTTCAGATTCCCCGACAGGCCTACTATTCAAAACATCAGGCCAGCAAGCGCCGCCGAAAGTCACTGGCCAGGCAGTTTAGTTCTCATGGTAAATACATTGAGAAACAGTGTATTTAACTGGATTACTATGTTCAATAAAGAAAAAATTCGGATATAAGAAATGATTACAGTAATACCACATGGGTAGGCATTCTACTTACCCCTTACTAACTTAATATCAAAGCGGACACCATCATCTACGTTTTTTACGGTCAAATCACCACCCATATTAATAATATATTGCTTGGCTAAATATAATCCCATACCTTGATGCTCGTTATCACCTGAACGACTACTCACTCCAAATTCAAATATTTCATCTATAGGATTTTGAATAATATGTGGGCCTATATTAAAAATTGATATTAGTACCCATTCCGCATCACTGTAAGATGTGATGGCAATCGTAGTAGCAGGAGTGTGGAAATCCTGAGCATTATTAAGAATCGCTGTTAATGCGGCCTCAAGGAAGTCTGCATCAGCAATGACTATCAACATCCTGTCACGCTCAGAATGCTTTACATTTGGATACGCCTCTTCAGCATTATTTAGGTACTCAGTTACGTTCTCATAGGTCAGATTAGCCCTAGATGCACTTATGGCCTCCTTGGGCGTTGTTGCTGAACTAATCTGAGTATTCATGCCTGCCGGTGGGGTAGAAAGTATTTTTAAGGCATGGGTTATCCGTTTGATTATTTTGTAGCTAGGGTCTGATGGGTCGCTATGCCTGATTGTTAGGTCCTGCAGGGGAGATTTAATCTCATGGC
>DATEKR010000059.1:0-3233 GCA_035277345.1 Enterobacteriaceae bacterium | reverse complement strand
CACTCTCCGCCTATACGACATCCAGCGGCGTTTTACGGTTTGGCGCCGGAAATGCGGCATCAAGACTTGCACGCTCTTCCGCGCTCAGCGTAATCGCCAGCGCAGCCGCGTTTTCTTCCACATGCTGGTGACTTGACGCTTTAGGGATCGCCATGACGCCCTGATGGCTGATAACCCATGCCAGCAGGATCTGTGCGGCAGACGCGCGGTGAGCATACGCAATCTTATTGACCACGTCGTTATTCAGCAGGCCGCTGCGCAGCCGCCCGGCCTGGGCCAGCGGGCAGTAAGCCATCACCGGCATGTTCTGCTGCTGACACCAGGGCAGCAGGCTGTACTCAATCCCGCGTGAGGCAAGATGATAGAGCACCTGATTGGTGGCACAGGCATCGCCGCCCGCAACCTGCATCAGCTCCTGCATATCGTCATAATCGAGATTGGAGACGCCCCAGCGACGGATTTTGCCCTGATCCACCAGGCTCTCCATCACCTCGACGGTTTCCGCCAGCGAGTAGCCTCCCCGCCAGTGCAACAGATAGAGATCCAGATAGTCGGTTTTCAGGCGACGAAGGCTGGCTTCACAGGCGGCAATGGCTTTTTTGCCCCCGGCATTCCAGGGATACACTTTAGAAACGAGGAACGCTTTATCGCGGATCCCCTGCAGCGCCTCACCCACCACCTCTTCGGCACCGCCGTCGGCGTACATTTCGGCGGTATCCACAAGCCGAAGCCCGAGATCAATGCCGGCGCGCAGGGCGGCAACTTCAGCCCGGCGCTGACCGGCGCTCTCCCCCATATACCAGGTGCCCTGACCGATGGCGGGCAGCGCGATGTCTCCGCTAAAACGTACCGTTTTCTCTGTCATATCATCCTCCTGCGACAATCGTCCCACCGTAAAGCAAAACAGGGCGTAATGCCCTGTTTGAATGCACGGAATGCACTATGAGAATGCACAGTCAGAAACTGTAGGTGACCCCGGTAGAAATCAGACCGCTCCAGGACTTATCGACCATCGGGCTGTCTTTGATTTCGTCAGAGAGGCGGGTGTAGCGCGCGGTGCCGTAAACGCTCCAGTCGCCGAGGAAGCGGTAGTTTGCCGTCAGCTCCAGGTACGGGTTCCAGCCGCTATCTGAATCATAGCTGTTCAGACCGCTGCGGCGGGATTCAGCGCCGGAAACGCCATAGTAGTAGTCGTTCTGGTTGTCGCTGTTCCACTCAACCCCGATACCCGGCGTTAAGGTCAGGCCACCGTTGGTGTAGCGATAGAGCCATGCCAGATCCCAGACAAAACCGTTGCTGTTATCGAGCACGTCGGCCAGCAGCGCGGTACGCAGGAAACCATATTGTTCCGTGGCATGAGTATAGGAGAGGCCAGCCATAGCGGTGCTTTTACGGCGATCCAGCTGACGCAGCTGGATGTCATCGCTGTCGCGCGGCTTAAAGTGCAGCGGCGAGTAAGCGGCCATAATAGAGAGCTTATCGCTCTGGTCATTCCACAGGTAGTAGCCGCCCGCCAGGCCGCGGAACCAGAAGTTGTCCCCTTCGTAGGTAATAACCGGGACGGGATACAAGTCGTTATCGTATTGTTTATAGGGGTTTTCAACAATACCGATACCGGCTCCCAGCGTAAATTTACTTTCCGCCTGCGCGATCCCGACAGACGTGGCTGCCGCAACAGCCAAAGCCACAAGTTTGAATTTGTTCACAATCCTTTTCCCGTAATCAAATAATTAGCGTTTCAAGTTTAACCGCGGTTTACCGACAACCCAAAAATATTTTACCGACTACTTACATTACGCAACCCTTTACCCTCCCACCCCGGGATGACGAGCCGATGACAGCCGGATGAAACCCACCACAGCGGTAATGCGCAAATATGGGAATTTATGGATGAGTTATTGATATGTCATTGAAATTAGTTTTTACCAGCATGCAAGTTTTGCAAATGCCATCTACGCTTAATTTTAAGAAGGTGTATCGCCGACCGGGCTCATGTTTCTCCGTCAACAACCTGGCATAAGGGTTGCTGGATGATGCGTATCGCCGTTCGGTTATCTCTTCCGGGAGCCTCCACTATTCATACGAACGGCTCTTTACCTGTGCTAAAAAACGAAAGGACGGCATGCCATGAATATATTCGATCACTATCGCCAGCGCTATGAAGCTGCCAAGGACGAAGAGTTCACACTGCAGGAGTTTCTTACCATTTGTCGGCAAGATCGCAGTGCCTATGCTAACGCGGCAGAACGTCTATTGACGGCCATCGGTGACCCGGTAATGGTGGATACTGCCCTGGAGCCACGGCTTTCCCGTCTCTTTTCCAACCGGGTCATCGCACGCTATCCGGCTTTCGAAGAGTTTTACGGCATGGAAGAAGCCATCGAGCAGATTGTTTCGTATCTGAAACATGCGGCTCAGGGACTGGAAGAGAAGAAACAGATCCTCTATTTGCTGGGCCCGGTGGGCGGCGGTAAGTCATCCCTGGCTGAACGACTGAAATCGCTGATGCAGCGGGTGCCGATTTACGCCCTGAGCGCCAACGGCGAGCGCAGCCCGGTTAACGATCATCCCCTGTGCCTGTTTAACCCGCAGGAGGATGCGCAGATCCTGGATAAAGAGTACGGCATTCCGCGTCGCTATCTCGGGACCATTATGTCGCCGTGGGCGGCCAAGCGCCTGCATGAGTTTGGCGGCGATATTACCAAATTCCGGGTAGTCAAAGTCTGGCCGTCGATTCTGGAACAGATTGCCATCGCCAAAACGGAGCCGGGCGATGAGAATAACCAGGATATTTCAGCCCTGGTCGGGAAAGTGGATATCCGTAAACTGGAGCACCATGCCCAGAACGACCCGGATGCCTATGGCTACTCCGGCGCGCTCTGCCGTGCGAACCAGGGCGTTATGGAGTTCGTCGAGATGTTCAAAGCACCCATCAAAGTGCTGCATCCGCTGCTGACCGCCACCCAGGAGGGGAACTATAACGGTACCGAAGGGATCTCTGCCCTGCCCTTTAACGGCATTATCCTCGCCCACTCTAACGAATCAGAATGGGTGACCTTCCGTAATAACAAAAACAATGAGGCGTTCCTCGACCGCGTTTATATCGTCAAGGTGCCTTATTGCCTGCGGATTTCCGAAGAGATCAAGATTTACGAGAAACTGCTGGACCACAGCGAGCTGACCCACGCCCCCTGCGCGCCCGGCACGCTGGAAACCCTGTCGCGCTTCTCTAT
>DATEKR010000058.1:0-13998 GCA_035277345.1 Enterobacteriaceae bacterium | reverse complement strand
GACCTCTTCACCGTAAGGCACTTCCGTGGTGCCCAGAATATCCTGCGCCAGGGTACGGAACAGGGATTCGGTCAGCTCGATCAGGTCTTTGTAATCTGCATACGCCATATAGAGTTCCATCATGGTGAACTCTGGGTTATGACGCACGGAGATGCCTTCGTTACGGAAGTTACGGTTGATTTCGAACACGCGATCGAAACCACCCACCACCAGACGCTTCAGGTACAGTTCCGGCGCGATACGCAGGTACATGTCGAGGTCCAGGGCGTTGTGATGAGTGATGAACGGACGTGCAGATGCGCCGCCAGGGATCACCTGCATCATCGGGGTTTCCACTTCCATAAAGTCGCGATTCACCATGAACTGGCGGATACCGGCCATGATCTGAGAGCGAATTTTGAAGGTCTTGCGGGATTCATCGTTAGAGATGAGATCCAGATAACGCTGACGGTAGCGCGCTTCCTGATCCTGCAGGCCGTGGAATTTGTCCGGCAGCGGGCGCAGAGCTTTGGTCAGCAGGCGCAGTTCCGTACAGTGAATCGACAGCTCGCCGGTTTTGGTCTTAAACAACTTGCCGCGCGCGCCGAGGATATCCCCGAGATCCCACTTTTTAAACTGTTCGTTATAGATGCCTTCCGGCAGATCGTCGCGGGCCACGTACAGCTGAATGCGACCGCCCACGTCCTGCAGGGTCACGAAAGACGCTTTGCCCATAATGCGGCGGGTCATCATACGACCGGCAACGGCCACTTCGATACCCAGCGCTTCCAGCTCTTCGTTCTCTTTGGCGTCGAAGTCAGCGTGCAGTTGGTCTGAGGTACGATCGCGACGGAAATCGTTCGGGAATGGCAGGCCCTGCTCGCGCAGAGCAGCCAGCTTCTCGCGGCGTGTTTTCAGTTCATTATTAAGATCGACTGCCGCGTCAGCGCCCTGTGCTTGTTGTTCAGACATGTTGGTTCCTCATAACCCTGCTTTCAAACTTGCTTCGATAAATTGATCCAGGCTGCCGTCCAGTACCGCCTGCGTATTGCGGGTTTCAACCCCGGTGCGCAGATCTTTGATACGGGAGTCGTCCAGGACATAAGAACGAATCTGGCTACCCCAGCCGATATCGGACTTGTTGTCTTCCATCGCCTGTTTCTCAGCATTTTTCTTTTGCATCTCCAGTTCATAAAGCTTCGCTTTCATCTGCTTCATGGCCTGATCTTTGTTCTTATGCTGGGAACGGTCGTTCTGACACTGAGTCACGGTATTGGTCGGGATGTGGGTAATACGCACCGCCGATTCGGTTCGGTTAACGTGCTGACCACCGGCACCGGAAGCGCGGTATACGTCGATACGCAGATCCGCCGGGTTGATATCGATATCGATATCTTCGTCCACTTCCGGGTAGACAAACGCGGAGCTGAAGGACGTGTGACGACGGCCGCCAGAGTCGAACGGGCTTTTACGTACCAGGCGATGAACACCGGTTTCGGTGCGCAGCCAGCCGTAGGCGTAATCGCCGATAATCTTGATAGTGACCGATTTAAGACCGGCGACTTCGCCTTCAGACTCTTCGATAATTTCGGTTTTGAAGCCGCGGGCTTCGGCCCAGCGCAGGTACATACGGGTCAGCATGCTCGCCCAGTCCTGGGCTTCTGTGCCGCCGGAACCGGCCTGGATATCGAGATAGCAGTCGGCGTTGTCGTATTCGCCGGAGAACATACGGCGGAATTCGAGCTGGGCCAGCTTCTCTTCCAGCACGTCGAGTTCGGCAACGGCTTCGTTGAAGGTCTCTTCGTCGTCGGCTTCAACGGCCAGCTCCAGCAGGCCGGAAACATCTTCCAGACCCTGAGACATCTGGTCCAGCGTGTCAACGATCGCTTCGAGAGAGGAACGCTCTTTCCCCAGCGCCTGAGCGCGTTCAGGTTCGTTCCAGACGTCCGGCTGTTCCAGCTCGGCGTTTACTTCTTCAAGACGCTCTTTCTTGGCATCATAGTCAAAGATACCCCCTGAGAACGTCGGAGCGTTCGGTGAGATCCTGAATGCGGTTTTTTACCGGATTAACTTCAAACATGGTCTGAGATCTTATATTAGGCTTGTAAAATGCGGCGATAAGAGCGGGATTTTAACGGATCCCCGCTCTTTTTTATAGCGAATATAGTCTAAATGTGAGGCTAAATCGTCCAGATATTATCGATGATCAGCTGCAGACTGCGATTGCCGCGGAACTCGTTGATATCGAGCTTATAGGCGATTTCCACTTCGCGCACGCCGTTGTCCGGCCAGCGGGTGGTATCAACGTTGAACGCAATGCCGTCAATCAGCGGGCCGCCGCCTGCCGGTTCCAGCATCACCTTCAGATGACGTTCACCGACCAGGCGCTGCTGGAGCAGGCGAAAACGCCCGTCAAACAGCGGCTCAGGGAACATCTGTCCCCAGGGACCGGCTTCGCGCAGCATCTGCGCCACCTCAAGGGTCATATCCGTCGCCGTCAGCGGGCCGTCGGAGACGATTTCGCCCTGCAGCAAAGAGGGATCCAGCCACTCGGTCACCAGATCGCCAAAACGCTGCTGAAATTCTGGGAAACGCGTCTCTTCCAGCGACAAACCTGCCGCCATCGCGTGACCGCCAAATTTGAGCATCATTCCCGGATAGAGCGAATCCAGCCGCTCCAGGGCATCGCGCATATGCAGTCCCTGAATTGAACGGCCTGAACCTTTAAGCGTGCCGTTGCCCGCAGGCGCAAAGGCGATCACCGGCCGGTGGAAACGCTCTTTAAGCCTGGAGGCCAGAATACCCACCACGCCCTGATGCCATTCGGGATGGTACATCGCCAGCCCGCCGGGCAGCGACTCGCTGCCGCGCTCAAGCTTTTCGCACAGGGCCAGCGCTTCCGCCTGCATCCCCTGCTCGATCTCTTTTCGCGTCTGATTCAGCGCATCCAGCTCGTTGGCCAGCATCCGCGCTTCGCCGGTGTTGTCACACAGCAGCAGCGCGACGCCGACCGACATATCGTCCAGCCGTCCGGCGGCGTTAAGGCGCGGCCCGAGCGCGAAGCCTAAATCGCTGGCAACCAGCCTGTGCGGATCCCGGTTGGCGATCTCCAGCAGGGCTTTGATCCCCGGTCGGCATTTGCCCGCCCGAATACGGCTCAGGCCCTGCCAGGTCAGGATACGGTTGTTAACATCCAGCGGCACCACATCCGCCACCGTCCCCAGCGCCACCAGATCCAGCAGCTCGGCGAGGTTAGGAATGGCGATACCGCGCTCCTCGAACCAGCCCTTGTCGCGCAGATGGCTACGCAGGGCTAGCATCAGATAGAACGCAACGCCCACTCCCGCGAGGGATTTGGACGGGAATTCGCAGTCGCGGCGGTTAGGGTTTACCAGGGCATCGGCATCCGGCAGCGTATCGCCGGGCAGATGGTGGTCGGTGACCAGCACCGGGATCCCAAGCGCGTGCGCCCGATCGACCCCGGCATGGGACGAGATCCCGTTATCGACGGTCATGATCATCTGCGCCCCGAGGGCGTGGGCCTGATCGACCACCTCAGGACTCAGGCCATAGCCATCTTCAAAGCGGTTAGGGACCAGGAAGGCGACGTTATCGCAGCCGAGCGAACGCAGCGCCAGGACGCTTAATGCGGTGCTGGTTGCACCGTCGGCGTCGAAGTCGCCGACCACCACAATGCGCAATCCCTGACGAAACGCCTGATACAGCAGCTCAGCGGCCTGTTCAATGCCCGCCAGTTGCTGCCAGGGCAGCATCCCTTTGACGCCGCGCTCTAAATCCTGCGCCGAACCGACGCCACGGCTGGCGTATAAGCGGCGCAGCAGCGGAGAGAGATCGGTGGGTAAATCCGCCGCGTCATCGACCACGCGGCGGCGAAGTTGCATCTCATGTTTCACGCGAATTACTTACCGCTGGTCTGTTTCTGATGCTCATCGAGGAAGGCTTTCATCTCCTTCGGTCCCTGATAGCCCGGCACCACGTAGCCGTCTTTCAGCACGATAGCGGGCGTACCGTTCACGCCAAACTGCACGCCCAGGGCGTAGTGTTCGCTGGTATCGATATCACAGCTGGCAGGATCTACGCTCTGGCTGGTCATGGCTTTATCGAAGGCTTTGTTGCGATCTTTCGCACACCAGATTGCCTGCATGTCTTTTGCCGCCTGGCTTTGCGGCCCCTGGCGCGGGAACGCCAGATAGCGCACGGTGATGCCCAGCGCGTTGTAGTCTTTCATCTCTTCATGCAGCTTGTGGCAGTAGCCGCAGGTGATATCGGTAAACACGGTAATGACGTGTTTTTCCTGCGCCGCCTTGTAGACGATCATCTCTTTTTCCAGCGCGTTAAGCTGGCCCATCAGCAGCTGGTTGGTCACGTTGACCGGCTGCGCGCCGCCCACCTCATACAGCGGGCCCTGGATCATATGCTTACCGTCTTCGGTCACATAGAGCACGCCGCTGCGGGTCAGTACCGTTTTCATACCGGCAACCGGCGCGGACTGGATCACCGCATCGCCGATACCCAGCTTCGCCAGCGAGGCCTTAATGGCTGCGTCATCGGCCTGCGCCGTAGTCGACAGCGCGGCTGCCAGCAGGGTAAACATCATCAAACCTTTCTTCATAACCGATCCTTTTGTAACCGCATCACGCCCGCGGGTGATGCTGCTGGTGAAGTTGTCGCAGACGCTCGGTGGCGACGTGCGTATAAATTTGGGTCGTCGACAGATCGCTGTGACCAAGTAGCATCTGTACCACGCGCAGGTCAGCACCATGGTTTAGCAGATGCGTGGCGAACGCGTGCCGCAGTACGTGCGGCGACAGCTTTTCGCTGTCGATACCGGCCAGCGTCGCGTAGTGCTTAATGCGGTGCCAGAACGTCTGGCGGGTCATCTGCTGCGCGCGCTGACTGGGGAAAAGCACGTCGATAGAGACGCCGTTCAGCAGCCAGGGACGGCCATACTGCAGGTAATTTTCCACCCAGTACACCGCCTCTTCGCCCAGCGGGACCAGCCGCTCTTTATTACCTTTACCGATCACCCGCACCACGCCCTGACGCAGGCTGATATCGCTCATGGTCAGCCCGACCAGTTCAGAGACGCGCAGGCCGGTGGCATAGAGCACTTCCAGCATGGCTTTATCGCGCAACTCCAGCGGCTGGTCAACTACCGGCGTCTGCAGCAGACGCTCGACCTGCATTTCGCTTAAGTCTTTCGGCAGCCGCTGCGGCAGCTTGGGTGACGCCAGCAAAGCGCTGGGATCGTCTTCGCGAAACTTTTCCCGGTACAGATGCTGGAAAAAGCGGCGCACCGCGCTGAGCAGCCGCGCTGAGCTGGTCGCCTTATAGCCTCCGGCTACCCGCTCGGCCAGCAGATCCTGCAGATCGCCGCCGTCAACGCTCTTTAGAGAGCGACCACGATGGTGCATCCACTGAACCAGCTGGGTTAAATCACGACGGTAGGCGCTGAGGGTGTTTTCCGCCAGATTGCGCTCCAGCCAGAGCGCATCGAGAAATTGTTCAATGCGTGCCAGATCCTGTTCCACTTTGCGCCCTCCGCGGTTAACGTCCGGGCATTATGCCTGATTGTTATCCGCCCTGTCCCTTTATTGGTTTTGGAAACAGCCACGACGATTCTGGTACACTGCGCGCAAAGTCATACCTGCAATTGAGACGTTTACGCTATGAACATTGGTCTTTTTTACGGCTCCAGCACCTGTTACACCGAAATGGCGGCGGAGAAAATTCGCGATATTATCGGCGCGGAGCTGGTTACCCTGCATAACCTCAAAGATGACTCCCCGGCGCTGATGGAGCAGTACGACGCGCTGATCCTTGGTATTCCGACCTGGGATTTTGGCGAGCTGCAGGAGGACTGGGAAGCGGTGTGGGAACAGCTGGGTTCACTCAATCTGGAAGGTAAGATCGTCGCGCTTTACGGCATGGGCGATCAGCTGGGTTACGGGGAGTGGTTCCTGGATGCGCTGGGCATGCTGCACGATAAGCTGGCACCGACAGGCGTTAACTTTATCGGCTACTGGCCGACGGAAGGCTATGAGTTTACCAGCGCCAAACCCATTATTGCCGACGGGCAGCTGTTTGTCGGCCTGGCGCTGGATGAAACAAATCAGTACGACCTGAGCGACGCACGCATTGAAAGCTGGTGCGAGCAGATCCTCGGTGAAATGGCGGAACGCTTTTCCTGAGGGCTATTCCACGGCACCCGGCGGGCTGGCGAGCAGCATCCGCCGCAGGTCGCGCCATTCGCGTGCGTCCATGCTGTCAGACGCCAGCCACAGGTGCTGGCGTTTAGGCTCTTCAATACCGCGAAGCCGCAGCATCATGCCGCTGCGCAGCATCCACGGCTGACCGACAATCGCCCACTCTTTTCCCTGCCAGCGCAGACGCGCGTCCATCAGCAGTTTGATTTCGCCGTGACGGGCGTTAATGCGCCGCTGGCTGCGCACGCAGTCAAACACCACCAGCGACAGCAGCAGTAACCACAGCGGCGTATAGCTAAGCGGCCAGGGCATCAGCAGGACGATGGCCGCAACGACGCCGTGCAGCAGCAGCGAAAGCCACTGCGAGCGCCAGGAGACGCGGAGATCAGATTGCCACAGGACCACGTTCGCGGTTCCGTGTCTGAATTAAGGTTACCATGCGCTGCAGGCCGGCATCGTCAGGCTGGCCGTGATTCATCAGCCAGTTGAACAGATCCGGATCGTCGCACTCCAGCAGCTGAATAAAGAGCCGCTTGTCATCGTCGCTCAGCGTCTCATACTCATGCTCAAAGAACGGCATGATGGAAATATCGAGTTCACGCATGCCGCGACGGCATGCCCAGTGAATGCGAGCTGTGTTTGTAATGTCCATGTCTTCATTCCTGCAGCAAGAAGGTGCCTAGTGTAGCCTGTTTTTCGCGGTTCCCTCAGCGGAATCTTGGCTAACTGCGAGCCGGGCAGAAGGAAACGGTGGTCCACTTTTTCATCCCGGGCGGTAAATGGCACAAATGGCCGCCTAAACCACTTGCAATGGCAACCAGCTCTTTTACCATTGAACCTTACCTCTGCGTTAAGCTAATCAGGACATGACTATGGCTTTTACTCCCTTTCCTCCCCGCCAGCCTTCCGCCTCTGCGCGTTTACCGCTGACGTTGATGACGCTCGATGACTGGGCGCTGGCCACCATTACCGGTGCCGACAGCGAGAAATATCTGCAGGGTCAGGTGACCGCCGACGTCGCGAAGTTGACCGAAACCCAGCATCTTCTGGCGGCGCACTGCGACGCAAAGGGAAAGATGTGGAGTAACCTGCGCCTGTATCGTCATCAGGATGGCTTTGCCTGGATTGAGCGCCGTAGCCTGCAGGCTGCTCAGCTCACCGAACTGAAAAAATACGCGGTGTTCTCCAAAGTGGCGATTGCCGCCGACGATCGGAGCGTGCTGCTCGGCGTCGCCGGTTTCCAGGCCCGTGCCGCGCTGGCAAATCTGTTCAGCCAGCTGCCGGATGCCGAAAACCCGCGCGTGCTGGACGGTGAGACAAGCCTTCTTTGGTTTGCCCACCCGGAAGAGCGCTTCCTGCTGGTGACCAGTGAAGCCACGGCGGAGCGCGTCAGCGAGGCCCTGCGCGGTGAAGCCCAGCTGAATAACAGCCAGCAGTGGCTGGCCCTGAATATTGAAGCCGGGCTGCCGGTGATCGACACCGCCAACAGCGGCCAGTTTATCCCGCAAGCCACCAACCTGCAGGCGCTGGGCGGCATCAGCTTTAAGAAAGGCTGCTACAGCGGTCAGGAGATGGTGGCCCGCGCCAAATTCCGCGGTGCCAATAAGCGTGCGCTCTGGTCCCTGGCAGGCAACGCCAGCCGCGTCCCGGAAGCGGGCGAAGATCTTGAACTGCAGATGGGCGAGAACTGGCGCCGTACCGGCACCATTCTGGCAGCGGTACAGCTGGATGACGGCCGACTGCTGGTGCAGGCGGTCATGAATAACGACATGGAGCCGGACAGCGTGTTCCGCGTACGCGATGACAGCGCTACGCTGAGCATTCAGCCGCTGCCTTACTCGCTGGACGACGAGTAATTTTTAACGGTGTGCGGCCTGCTCAGGCCGCACTCTGTCCGACATACAAATAGATCGCCAGAAAATGGCAGACGCTGCCGCCCAGCACAAACCCGTGCCAGATAGCATGGTTGTACGGGATACGCTTGCAGACGTAGAAAATCACCCCCAGCGAGTACACCACCCCACCGACCGCCAGCAGCGTGACGCCGCCTGACGCCAGTTTCATTGCCAGTTGATACACCACCACCAGCGACAGCCAGCCCATAATCAGATAGGTCGCCAGCGACAGGACCTTAAAGCGGTGCGCGATGGTCAGCTTAAACAGGATCCCCAGCAGCGCCAGACTCCAGATCACCACCATCAATCCCCGCGCCAGCGGCGAATCCAGGCCCACCAGCAGAAAGGGGGTGTAGGTGCCGGCAATCAACAGATAGATCGCGCAGTGGTCGAATTTCTTCAGCCAGAGTTTGGCCCGCGGGTGCGGAACGGCATGGTAGAGCGTCGAGGCGAGAAACAGCAGGATCATGCTGCCGCCGTAGAGGCTGTAGCTGGTCATCGCCATCGCACCGGCGTTGCTATCCGCCGCCTGAACCAGCAGCAGTACCAGGCCGACAATACCAAACACCAGCCCGATACCGTGGCTGATGCTGTTGGCAATTTCTTCGGCCAGCGAATAACCCTGGGCGATAAGGGGAGGTTGACGAACCATAGTGGACTCCGCGAGAACAGGCAGTAACGATAACGACCCCTAGCCTAGCTGAGAATTATTTCAGTGAACAGTTGTAAGCTAAAATAAATTACCAATATAGATATTCAACTTAAAAATCATAAAGATAAGATAAAAATTTCAACTAACACACGTTCATTTTTTAAATGTACTTGAAATCAATCACATAAACGCCGTCTGGAAGATCGCCCCATGAGCCTTAAAAAAAGTGATGTCGTTGGGCTGCATGGTATTATTCCCTGAAGATGAACCTGAATTGTGAGTTTCGCCACTGTGAGTATGTTCTCCCACGCCGCTATCGCCAGCCTTAATAACCTTGAAGTGATGGTTTACCACTACGTCATTAAGAACCGTGACAAGGTGATGTATATGACCATCCGCGAGCTGGCGGACGCCGTTGGCGTGTCGACGACCACCGTGCTGCGCTTCTGCCGCAAGCTTAACTGTGAAGGCTACTCTGAGTTTCGCGTGCGCTTTAAATTATATTTAGAGCAGGAAGAACCGCAGCCGGCTAATTTTGGCGCCGGTGAAATCATCAGCTTTTTTAAAAGCGTCAATAACGATGAATTTGATGCGCTATTAGATCGTACCGTAGATATTATCTTGTCATCGGAGCGTATTATTTTCGTCGGCGCAGGAACCTCTGGCGCGCTGGCAAAATATGGCGCGCGCTTCTTTTCCAATATTGGAAAATTTAGTAACCATATTGACGACCCGTATTTCCCGGTCACCAGCGACATGGCAAAAAACGCGCTGGCGATCGTTCTTTCCGTCTCGGGCGAAACCGAAGAGATCCTGCGTTTTGCCAGCCAGTTCAACCTTCACCACTGTAAAGTGCTGTCGATAACCGGCCATGAGCACTCCAGACTATCAAAGCTGGCGGATTTTAATCTCTCCTGGCACGCGCCGCAAACCCGTATTACCGGGGGCTATGATATCACCACGCAGATCCCGGTGATTTATATTCTGGAAACCCTGGGAAGAAAACTGGCGAGAAAAATAGCATAAAAAAACAGGGTGTTTTTTTGATGTAACAAGTTCCCTCCGCGCTTATTTGTTATAGCGTGACATTTCACTTCGCTTTGTTAGACTCGATGGCAGAATTAATATACGAGATTAGCAAAATGAAAAAGATCACCTTACCGAAAGACTTTTTATGGGGCGGCGCGGTCGCGGCGCATCAGGTTGAAGGCGGCTGGAACCAGGGCGGCAAAGGCCCGAGCATCTGCGACGTGCTGACCGGCGGTGCCCACGGCGTTCCGCGTGAAATCACCGACTCGGTGGTGCCGGGCAAATACTACCCGAACCATGAAGCGGTCGAGTTTTACAGCCACTACAAAGAAGACATTAAGCTGTTTGCTGAAATGGGCTTCAAATGCTTCCGCACCTCCATTGCCTGGACCCGTATCTTCCCGAAAGGCGATGAGCTGCAGCCGAATGAAGACGGGCTGAAATTCTACGACGACATGTTCGACGAGCTGCTGAAGTACAACATCGAGCCGGTGATCACCCTTTCCCACTTCGAAATGCCGCTGCACCTGGTGCAGGAATACGGCGGCTGGACCAACCGTAAAGTGGTTGATTTCTTTGTACGCTTCGCCGAAGTGGTGTTTGAGCGCTACAAGAACAAGGTCAAATACTGGATGACCTTTAATGAGATCAACAATCAGCGCAACTGGCGTGCACCGCTGTTTGGCTACTGCTGCTCCGGCGTGGTTTATACGGATCACGAAAATCCGGAAGAGACCATGTACCAGGTGCTGCACCACCAGTTCGTGGCCAGCGCCATCGCGGTGAAAATCGGCCATCGTATCAATCCTTCGATGCAGATCGGCTGTATGCTGGCGATGGTTCCGCTCTATCCGTTCTCCTGCAAACCGGACGACGTGATGTACGCACAGGAATCGATGCGCGAGCGCTATGTCTTTACCGACGTCCAGCTGCGCGGCTACTACCCGTCCTACGTGCTGAACGAGTGGGAACGCCGTGGTTTCAATATCAAAATGGAAGAAGGCGACCTGGAAGTCCTGCGCGAAGGCACCTGTGACTACCTGGGCTTTAGCTACTATATGACCAACGCGGTGAAAGCCGACGGCGGCAGCGGCGACGCAATTTCCGGCTTCCAGGGCAGCGTGCCGAACCCGCACGTTAAAGCCTCCGACTGGGGCTGGCAGATTGACCCGACCGGCCTGCGCTACGCCCTGAGCGAGCTGTACGAGCGCTATCAGAAGCCGCTGTTTATCGTGGAAAACGGTTTTGGTGCCTACGATAAAGTCGAAGCCGACGGCAGCATCAATGATGACTACCGTATCGACTACCTGCGCGCCCACGTGGAAGCGATGGTTACCGCCGTGACTTACGACGGTGTGGATCTGATGGGCTATACGCCGTGGGGCTGCATCGACTGCGTCTCCTTTACCACCGGTCAGTACAGCAAGCGCTACGGCTTTATCTACGTCAACAAACATGACGACGGCACCGGCGATATGTCCCGTTCCCGTAAGAAGAGCTTTGACTGGTATAAAACCGTCATCGCCAGCAACGGCGAACAGCTCTGATCGCACTCAACCCTCTCTTCGGAGAGGGTTTTTTTTATTTTCCGCCCGCCAGTTCGAGAAAACTTCCCGTCACAAAGGACGCTTTATCGCTCAGCAGCCAGACAATGGCCTGCGCCACCTCTTCCGGCTGGCCGCCGCGCCGCATCGGCAGCGAATCTTTAACCCGATCTACCCGACCCGGTTCGCCGCCGTCGGCGTGCATTTCCGTATAAATTAAGCCTGGACGCACGCAGTTAACGCGGATCCCCTGCGCCGCCACCTCCAGCGCCAGCCCTGTGGTTAGTGTATCGACAGCGCCTTTTGACGCGGCGTAATCGACATATTCAAAGGGCGCGCCAAGACGGGACGCCGCAGAGGAGACGTTCACAATCGCCCCGCCCTGACCACCGTGAGCATGGGACATTCGCTTGACGGCTTCCCGGCAGCAGAGAAAGGAGCCGGTTACGTTGGTGGTCAGTACGCGGTTGATGCGCTCCGCGGTCAGGTTTTCCAGCGTGCTCTGGGTAAACAGGATCCCGGCATTGTTAACCAGCGCGCTTAGCGGCTCGCCCAGCGCGTCAATCGCGGCAAACATAGCCTCGACCTGCTGCTCGTCGCCAATATCCGCGCAGACAGCCAGCGCATTACCGCCCGCAGCCTGAATGGCTGCCACGACCTCGTTCGCCGCATCAAGATTGCGCTGGTAGTTCACCACCACCCGATACCCTTCCTCCGCCAGCTGTAGCGCGGTCGCTCTGCCAATCCCCCGACTGCCGCCGGTAACCAGTGCAATTGCCATTGTTATCTCCAAAAAAGAAAGGGCGCCAGTCGGCGCCCTTCAACCATAGCCTAATCAACGTATTACTGGTATTCGCTCATCGGAACGCAGGAGCAGAACAGGTTGCGGTCACCATAAACGTCATCCAGGCGTTTCACCAGCGGCCAGTACTTGTTCGCCGCGCCCGCCGGGAACACCGCCAGCTCGCGGGTGTAGGCGTGGGTCCAGTCGGATACCAGCTCGTTCTGGGTATGCGGAGCGTTAACCAGCGGGTTGTCTTCCAGCGGCCACTCGCCCTGCTGCACGCGGTCGATCTCAGCGCGGATCGCCAGCATGGCATCGATAAAGCGGTCCAGCTCAACCTTGCTCTCGGACTCGGTCGGCTCAACCATCAGGGTGCCGGCAACCGGGAAGGACATGGTCGGCGCATGGAAGCCGTAGTCGATCAGACGCTTGGCAATATCCAGCTCGCTAATACCGGTCTCCTCTTTCAGCGGACGAATATCAAGAATACATTCGTGCGCCACGCGACCGTCGCGTCCGGTGTAGAGCACCGGATAAGCCGCTTTCAGACGGGTCGCAATATAGTTAGCGTTGAGGATCGCCGTCTGGCTCGCCTGCTTCAGCCCTTCCGCGCCCATCATGCGGATATACATCCAGCTGATGGGCAGAATGGAGGCGCTGCCGAACGGCGCGGCGGAGACAGCGCCCTGACGGGTCAGCATTCCCTCAATCTGCACCACGCTGTGGCCCGGCACAAACGGAGCCAGGTGCGCTTTGACGCCAATCGGTCCCATACCTGGACCGCCGCCGCCGTGCGGAATGCAGAAGGTTTTGTGCAGGTTAAGGTGCGAAACATCCGCGCCGATAAAGCCCGGTGAGGTGATGCCAACCTGGGCATTCATATTGGCCCCGTCGAGGTACACCTGGCCGCCGAACTGGTGAACAACCTCGCACACTTCCCGGATCGTCTCTTCATACACGCCGTGTGTCGACGGATAGGTGACCATAATGCAGGAGAGGTTATCGCCCGCCTGCTCCGCTTTAGCGCGCAGATCGGCCAGATCGATATTGCCGTGCTTATCGCAGGCCACGACCACCACCTGCATCCCCGCCATCTGCGCGGAAGCCGGGTTGGTGCCGTGGGCGGAGCTCGGGATCAGGCAGATATCACGATGGCCGTCGTTGCGGCTCTCGTGATAGTGGCGGATCGCCAGCAGACCGGCATATTCGCCCTGCGCGCCGGAGTTCGGCTGCATACAGAGCGCATCGTAGCCGGTGAGTTTGACCAGCCAGTCAGAAAGCTGACCGATCATCTGATGGTAGCCTTCGGCCTGATCGGCCGGGCAGAACGGATGCAGCTCGGCAAATTCCGGCCAGGTGATCGGGATCATCTCGACGGCAGCGTTGAGCTTCATGGTGCAGGAGCCGAGCGGGATCATCGCCTGATTCAGGGCCAGATCTTTGCGCTCCAGGCTGTGCATATAGCGCATCATCTCGGTTTCGCTGTGGTAGCGATTAAACACCGGGTGCGCCAGAATCGCGTCATCGCGCAGCATGGCAGCCGGGATCGCCTGGCTGTCGTGGGCGACATTTTTATCCAGCGTATCGATATCCAGGCCGTGATCGTCGCCGATCAGCGCACTGAACAGCTGCAGCACGTCTTCGCGGGTCGTTGCTTCATCCAGCGTAATGCCGACGGCACCCAGGATATCGCTGCGCAGGTTGATCTCTGCAGCTGTGGCACGCGCCAGCACGGCGGCTTTGTCCGCCACTTCCACACAGAGGGTGTCGAAGTAGTGAGCGTGGCGCAACCTGAAGCCTTTCTGCTGCAGGCCGCTGGCGAGAATATCGGTCAGGCGGTGGATACGCCCGGCAATACGTTTCAGGCCAACCGGACCGTGGTAGACCG
>DATEKR010000057.1:0-3213 GCA_035277345.1 Enterobacteriaceae bacterium | reverse complement strand
AGGCTGTTGCAGATGGCATCCAGCGGCAGGTCGTTATTTTCCAGACCAAACGGCTCTTCCAGCTCTTCGGCCAACGTATCCAGCGCAATAAACGTGTAGGAAATCAGCACCGAGACAAAGGGGGTCATATAGTGCAGATCGCTCACCAGGGCGAAAGGCAGCATAATGCAGAACAGATAGACCGTGCGGTGCAGGATCAGCGTGTAGGCGAATGGCACCGGCGTACTGGCGATGCGTTCACAGCCGGCCAGCACCACGGAAAGATCGTTCATTCGCTGATTCATACTGTGAAACTGCATATCAGAAAAGCGCTGCTGGCGGTATTCTCGCGCCAGCCACTCGCCCATCAGCAGCAGAATACGGTTAACCGGGGAGTGGCTTCCCGCCACCTTCGCGACCGCTTCCGCCGGGAGATATTCGGCGAGGGTCTGCGCCTGCGGCAGGCGACGCAGAGTCATACGCAGGCTGTGGGCAAATGCGGTCTGCAGGCGGGCAAAATCACCGGTATCCAGCCCTTCACCACCGGCAATTTTTACTTCCCGCAGCAGCGAGCGTTGAGCGATAACCAACTGGCCCCACAGATGACGTGCTTCATCATAACGGGCGTAGCAGGCATTGTTGCGAAAACCGAGGAATATCGCGATGGCCACGCCGAGAATGCTAAAGGGCGCAATGGTCAGATGGATACCGAGCGAGCTGTACCAGGGCAAAAGCAGCAGTACGGCAAGGGAAAGCAGGAAGTTCAGCAGCAGCCGGGACGTTATTTTGGCTAACACCGACCCGTGCCAGACAAAAATCATGGGCAGCCAGTGCTGTTGTGGTCGTACAATCATGGTTATTCAGGCTAAAATGGAGAGCCCGGACATTAAACGCGATCCAAATCACATATTCAAGCAAGTCTGGATCAAAACATTTACCTTCCCGTTACCAAATCCGCCCTTTATTACCTGATAAGCATGCTTCTGAGGCACATTAGCCACAGCTTGTTTTTATCATCATACATTGTATGTTGTAACTAATTAAGGGGATGAAAAACCCGGCAATCGCCGGGTCTCTCTGTTAGCACAGCGGCTTAACGGCAGCGCGCATGCCCAGGGTCAGGATAGCATCCAGATCCTGACCCACCTGCTCGACCAGACCAGAAACCTGAGTCAGGTCCTGCTCCCAGTGATCGCTGACGGCCAGTACGATACGCACCAGCTCGCGGGTATCGATCAGACGGTCATGATGCTGGCTCCACAGCTGCTGGAACATCGTCAGCCAGTGGGCATCATCCTGCACCGGATACGCTTCGCCATTACGCTCGCCGCGGTAGAAAGCGATCAGCGCCGCCAGGGCAAAGGTCAGACGCGCCGGCAGTTTACCGGTCGCCTTCTGTCCGGCCAGCAGCTGAGGCAGAATACGGGTGCGGAATTTAGTCATCCCGTTAAGGGCAATGGAGAGCAGCTGGTGCTTAATGTACGGGTTACGGAAACGACCCGTTACCGCACTGGCGAAGGATTCCAGCTCGTCTTTCGGCAAATCCAGCACCGGAATGATTTCCTGGTAAATCGCTTTCTCGACGAAGGCACAGACTTCAGCGTCGTTCATCGCCTCGCCGACCGTATCCAGCCCGGCCTGGAATGCCACCGGCACCAGGGCAGTATGCGCACCGTTGAGGATAGCCACCTTGCGCTCTTTATAAGGCTTGATATCGTCAACGATCAGCACATTAAGCGGATAACCATCAAGACGCAGTTCGGTGGCCAGTGATTTAGGTCCCTGAATCACAAACAGATAGAAATGCTCTGCGGTATCGAGGAAACCGTCTTTATAGCCCAGTTCCGCCTCCAGCGCTGCGACTTCATCACGCGGATAGCCGGTGACGATACGGTCAACCAGGGTGGAGCAGAACGTATTCGCCTCATTCAGCCATTTCACAAAGGCTTGTGGCAGCGCCCACTCCTGAGCATAACGCAGCACCAGTTCGCGCAGCGCATCGCCGTTGTAGTCAATCAGCTCGCAGGGGATCAGCACCCAGCCTTTATCGGCAGCGCCGGCGAAATGGGTATAGCGCTCAAACAGCAGACGGGTCAGTTTTGCCGGGTAGCTGACGGCAGGCGCATCTTCGAACTTATCACCGGCGTGATAGCTGATACCCGCCTCGGTGGTGTTAGAAAAGACAAAGCGCATGTCCGGATTATGCGCCAGCTTCAGGAATTCATCGTAGTTGTCATACACGCTGATTTCACGGTTGACGGAACGAATCAGTCGCGCATCGCTGACCGCTTCACCCTGCTCGTTCAGACCGCGGATAATCGTGGTGTAAAGACCATCCTGGGTGCTGAGCGACGGAGGGAAATCGCTGGCAATCGGACGAACCACCACGATACCGGCGTTCAGATCGGTATGTTCATTCAGCAAATCGATCTGCCAGTCGACAAAGGCGCGCAGGAAGTTGCCTTCACCGAACTGAATGACACGCTCAGGGTAGCTGGCTCCGGGAAAATCGCGACGATTTAGTGTGTTCACAATGGGTTCCTTTTATGATTAGTCATACAACCTGAAGCTATTGGTCCAATAACTTATCAGACTTTACGACCACTAAACCCTGTTTTGATCAATTCAAACATCTTATTAGTAAAAAAATTACAGGAATTTATAGAATACCGTGGTGCCGGTCATTTCGCCGTCCGGCATCAGGGCATAGCGCGGGATGACCCCCGCCTTCTCCCAACCGCAACTCACGTAAAAAGTCTCGGCCCCGCTGCCGGTGGCCGTGTCCAGCACCAGCACATTTTTCCCGTGCGCCACGGCGACCTTTTCAAGCTCGCACATTAACCGGCGCGCTATCCCCTGGCGGCGAGCGCGATCGTGCACCAGCAGTTTGGCAACGTCTGCCCGGTGGTCCTGGTTTTCCGGCTGGTCGATAATCAGCTGTACCGTCCCCTGTAATTGCGCGTGCTCATCGAAAGCACCGAGCACCACCCGCTCATCGCTGGCAACGCTGCGCGCCACTTTTTGCCAGAATGCGGTGGCCTTATCGCGGCCAAAAGGCAGTATAAAGCTGACGGATGCGCCGCCGTTTACGCTGTTTTCGAGGATGTCACACAAAGCATCAAGATGGGTCAGAATCGCATCCCGGGAGAGGACACGAAGGGTATGTAGCGTCGTCATAACGTTCTCCTTAATCAGACGCTACTATGTCGGCAACTTTTTGATAACACAATATCG
>DATEKR010000056.1:0-3841 GCA_035277345.1 Enterobacteriaceae bacterium | reverse complement strand
TTAATAGAGGTGGTCATGGTGTTGATGGCGCCAGAGCCAGGAGAAAGGCTGAGGATGATGGATGTCAGCAGGTACGCGAACCACCACTCGAAGGTCATTTGAAGCTCCCGAATCGTCTGTTTTTATGCCACAATACGCTATTGTTGAGTCATTTTGTGACCGGTTACGAAAAAACGATATTCCTTGGCTTACGGGGGTGGAAACCCGATGTTTCAGCAGAAAAAGGACTGGGAAACTCGAGAAAACGCATTTGCTGCTTTCTCTATGGGGCCGCTGACCGACTTCTGGCGTCAGCGTGAGGAAGATGAGTTTACGGGCGTGGGTGATGTTCCGGTACGTTTCGTGCGTTTTCGCAACGAGAAAAACGATCGTGTGGTTGTCGTCTGTCCCGGACGCATCGAGAGCTATGTTAAATATGCGGAACTGGCCTATGACCTGGTTCACACCGGTTTTGATGTTCTGATCATCGATCACCGCGGGCAGGGGCTTTCCGGGCGCATGTTGCCGGACACCCATCGCGGCCACGTGGATAATTTCAGCGATTATGTCGACGATTTGGCCGCCTTCTGGCAGCAGGAAGTGGAGCCGGGCCCGTGGCGTAAGCGCTATATCCTGGCGCACTCTATGGGTGGCGCTATCTCTACGCTCTTTTTGCAACGCCATGAACACCAGTGCGATGCCATTGCGCTGACCGCGCCGATGTATGGCATTGTCATTCGTTTTCCTGACTGGATGGTGCGCCACATTCTCGACTGGGCTGAGGGCCATCAGCGCATTCGAGAGGGGTATGCCATCGGCACAGGGCGGTGGCGTGCGCTGCCGTTTGCCATCAACGTGCTGACCCACAGCCGGCAGCGCTATCGCCGTAATCTGCGTTTTTATGCCGATGAACCACGCTTGCGCGTCGGTGGCCCTACCTGGCACTGGGTGCGGGAAGGTATCCTTGCGGGTGAACAGGTGCTGGCAGGCGTGGCGAATGACGCCACCCCGACATTGTTAATCCAGGCGGAAGAGGAGCGTGTGGTCGATAACCGCATGCATGACCGCTTTTGTGAACTGCGCGCCGCCGCCGGACACCCTTGTGAAGGGGGTAAACCGCTGGTCATAAACGGCGCGTACCATGAGATCCTTTTCGAAAAGGACGACATGCGCTCAGTCGCGCTTAACGCCATCGTTGAATTTTTCAACAGGCATAACTGATTCTTGTTTTTTTACCAGAGGTTGAAATCCCTATGTACCAGGTTGTCGCATCTGATTTAGATGGCACGCTGCTTTCGCCCGACCACACCCTGTCGCCTTACGCGAAAGAGACCTTAAAACTCCTGACCGCCCGTGGCGTGAACTTTGTGTTCGCCACTGGCCGTCACCACGTAGACGTGGGGCAGATCCGCGATAACCTGGAGATCAAAGCCTACATGATCACCTCCAACGGTGCGCGCGTGCACGACACCGATGGCAACCTGATCTTTACCCATAACCTCGACCGCGACATCGCCACCGATCTCTTCGGCGTGGTGAACAATAACCCGAATATCGTCACCAACGTGTACCGTGACGACGAGTGGTTTATGAACCGCCACCGCCCGGACGAGATGCGTTTCTTCAAGGAAGCCGTGTTTAACTACTCCCTGTACGAACCGGGGCTGCTGGATCCGGAAGGGATCAGCAAAGTGTTCTTTACCTGCGAAAACCACGAAGAGCTGCTGCCGCTGGAGCAGGCGATTAACGCGCGCTGGGGCGACCGGGTGAACGTCAGCTTCTCAACGCTGACCTGTCTGGAAGTGATGGCGGGCGGGGTCTCTAAAGGCCATGCGCTGGAAGCGGTAGCCAAACGTCTGGGCTTCGGGCTGAAAGACTGTATCGCCTTTGGCGACGGCATGAACGATGCTGAGATGCTCTCTATGGCGGGCAAAGGCTGCATCATGCAGAACGCGCACCAGCGCCTGAAAGATCTGCATCCTGAGCTGGAAGTCATCGGTACCAACGGCGACAACGCGGTGCCGAAGTACCTGCGCAAACTGTTTCTTGAATAATCTTCATTCGGTTATTTATTGCCCAGCCGTCAACTAAAGAGTTCGCTACAATGCCTGTCCTTCTTTCTGAGAGACAAGCATTGTGGCGCTACTCATTATCACCACCATCCTGTGGGCCTTCTCCTTTAGCCTGATTGGCGAATACCTTGCCGGTTCGGTCGACAGCTACTTCTCGGTGCTGATGCGCGTGGGGCTGGCGGCGCTGGTGTTCCTGCCGTTTCTGCGCACGCGCGGGCAAACGCTGAAAACTCTCCTGCTGTATATGCTGGTGGGCGCGATGCAGCTCGGCATCATGTATCTGTTCAGCTTCCGGGCCTACGTTTACCTGTCCGTCTCGGAATTCCTGCTCTTTACCGTGCTTACGCCGCTGTACATCACGCTGATCTACGATCTGCTCAGCAGGCGTCGTCTGCGCTGGGGATATCTGCTAAGCGCTGCGCTGGCGGTCGTGGGGGCGGCGATTATTCGTTATGACAAAGTAAGCGATCACTTCTGGACCGGGCTGATGTTCGTCCAGCTTGCCAATATCAGCTTTGCCATCGGCATGGTGGGCTACAAGCGCCTGATGGAGACCCACCCGATGCCGCAGCACAACGCCTTTGCCTGGTTCTATATGGGCGCGGCAATCGTTGCGGTAGCGGCGTGGTTTATGCTCGGCAATCCGCAGAAGCTGCCGACCACGCCGCTACAGTGGGGCGTTCTGGTATGGCTGGGCGTGGTCGCGTCCGGGCTGGGTTACTTCATGTGGAACTACGGCGCGACTCAGGTCGACGCCGGTACGCTGGGGATCATGAACAACGTTCATGTGCCTGCCGGGCTGCTGGTCAACCTGGCGATCTGGCAGGAACAACCGCACTGGCCGAGCTTCATTATTGGGGGAGCAGTGATCCTGGCTTCGCTGTGGGTGCATCGCCGTTGGGTCGCTCCGCGCTCCGCACAAACGGAAGATGGTCGCACGCGTGGTTCCGCGTTGAGCGAATAAACGCTTCCGTAATCGGCTGACGCTGCTCGCCATCGCGCACGGCGGCGTACAGCCGGCTCCACAGTCCTTCACCCAGGGTTTTGGTCACCACCAGGCCCTGGCGTTCAAAACTCTCCACCACCCAGTGCGGCAGCGCCGCGATGCCCATTCTGGCGGCAACCATCTGAATCAACAGCAGGGTGTTATCCACGCTTTTCAGCTGTGGGCTGATGCCCGCTGGCTGGAGGAAATGACGCCAGATATCCAGTCGGCTGCGCTGAACCGGGTAAATCAGCAGCGTTTCCGTGGCCAGATCTTCAGGGCTGATGCGCGTTTTGGCGGCCAGCGGATGGTCCGGGGCCAGCACCAGACGCACCTCGAAATCAAACATCGGGGAATAGTGCAGCCCGCTGCGCGGCAGTATGTCCGAGGTCATCACCAGATCCAGCTCGCCCTGCTGGAGCGAAGGCTGAGGATCAAACGTCACGCCGGAGGTAAAGTCCATCTCCACCTGCGGCCACTTCTGGCGGAAGTTCTCAAGCGCGGGGGTCAGCCACTGAATACAGCTGTGGCACTCAATGGCGATGCGCAGCCTGGTCTGCTGCGGCTCGTTGCAGGACTGCAGGGCGCTCGCAATCTGCGGCAGCACCTGATTCGCGAGCTGGAGCAGAATTTCACCCTGCGGCGTAAAGCGCAGCGGCTGGCTCTTACGCACAAACAGACGAAAGCCAAGGCGTTGTTCCAGATCGCTGAACTGGTGAGAAAGTGCGGACTGGGTCTGATGCAGCGTGGCCGCTGCCGCCGCGAGTGAACCGCAGTTCCGCAACGCTTGTAGCGTTTTCAGGTG
>DATEKR010000055.1:0-11588 GCA_035277345.1 Enterobacteriaceae bacterium | reverse complement strand
GTTTTTCGCCGCAATGGCAGGTGCTGTTGCCAGGGCTACGGCGACACCGAGCGCCGTTAGCCATGTGCCGGAAACAAACTTTGTCATGTTATTCTCCTGAACCCTGCCTTTTAAAAAATCACAAACGCGATAACGGATCGCCCACCGCAGGGCCACGGGCAACAAAGTGCCCTGGACTCACCTGCTGGAGCAGCACGTTTTCCGTCTTGCTGCCTCGCTTATAAATATTGCCCGGTAACTCATCCGACAGCAGGACCCGCTGCGGATGCCGGTGCATCGGATCGGCGACCGGAACCGCCCGCATCAGCTTACGGGTGTAGGGGTGCTGCGGATTTTCAAAGACCGCCTGCCTGGGGCCGATCTCGACGATCTGTCCGAGATACATCACCGCCACCCGATGACTGATGCGTTCGACCACCGCCATATCGTGCGAAATAAACAAAAATGCGATCCCCATATCCCGCTGCAAATCGAGCAGCAGATTGATGATCTGCGCGCGAATGGAGACATCCAGCGCCGAAACAGATTCATCGGCGATCACCACTTTTGGGTTCAGCGCCAGCGCACGCGCAATACAGATACGCTGCCGCTGGCCGCCGGAAAATTCATGGGGGTAGCGCCAGGCATGCTCGGGCTGCAGACCGACCCGCTCCAGCAGCCACGCCACACGTTTATGTGCCGCGTCCCCCGCCAGCAGGCCATGGACCCGCAGCGGCTCCAGAATCGAATACCCCACCGTCTGGCGCGGATCGAGAGAAGCATAGGGATCCTGAAAAATGTACTGAATATCGCGCCGCAGCGGCTGCAGCTGGTTATCCGGCAGGGTATCGATCCGCTGGCCGTTAAACATAATGCTGCCGCCCTGGTTTTCGACCAGCCGCAGCAGCGCCCGGCCGGTCGTCGACTTCCCGCAGCCTGACTCACCCACCAGCGACAGGGTTTCCCCTGGCCAGAGATCGAAGCTCACCTTCTCTACCGCATGCACCTCACGGGTAACGCGGTTGAGAATGCCGCTGCGCAGTGGAAAACGCACCACCAGGTCGCGGACCTGCAAAATCGGCTCGCCTTCCATCACCGTATCCTGCTCCCTTTCGGACTGGGCCTGCGGACTGCCGGTCGGCAGGATCAGCGGGAAGCGGCGTGGGAGAGTGCTGCCATGCATCGCGCCCATCCTTGGCACCGCAGCCAGCAGAGAGCGGGTATAGGGATGCTCCGGTGCCTGGAAAATTTGCGCCACGCCACCGGTCTCTACCGCCTCGCCCTGATGCATCACCAGCACCCGGTCGGCAATGTCCGCCACTACGCCCATATCGTGGGTGATAAAAATCACCCCCATGTCCATCTCCTGCTGCAGGACACGGATCAGCTGCAGGATCTGCGCCTGCACGGTGACGTCCAGCGCCGTGGTCGGCTCATCGGCAATCAGTACCGCCGGGCGACACGACAACGCCATCGCGATCATCACCCGCTGGCGCATACCACCAGAGAGCTGGTGCGGATAGCGGGACATGACCGTCTGCGCCTCAGGAATACGCACCTGGTCGAGCATATTGCGCGCTTCCACCAGCGCCCGCTCGCGGCTCAGATGCTGATGCAGGCGAATCGACTCGGCGATTTGCTCCCCGACGGTAAAAACCGGGTTGAGGGAGGTCATCGGCTCCTGAAAAATCATCGCGATATCCGCCCCGCGCACGCCGCGCATTTGAGAAGCGCTCTGTTCTGGCAGGGAAATCACCTGACGATTACGCCGCCGCAGCAGCATCTCGTCGCACTGTATCTGGCCGGAAGTTTGTTCCAGCAGGCGCATCAGCGCCAGCGCGGTAACCGATTTTCCCGAGCCGGATTCACCAACAATCGCCAGCGTTTCACCGCGCTGAAGATGAAATGAGAGATGGCGCACAGCGTGCGTTCGCTGCTGGTCGTGCTGAAAGGTCACGTTCAGGTTCTGAACGGCCAGCACATCACGGACAGCTAATTGATCACTGTGCGGCACGGCATACTCCTCATTGGCGGTAAATTCCTGTCATAGTGACGGGGTGTACATCCCTTTTTCCTGCGCCTGTCGACGAAGCTACCGCTTTTTCTATAAATATCATCATCGTGGTCTTCGCTTCAGATAATTTCTGACTATAGAAAGTCATAAACCTAATGTAAAGGCAACGGACGCTCGCTACCCATACAGTCTGACGGGCTTTTCTGCCATAATAGCGCCCTGATATTTTTGCCCTGCTGGAGTTTTCCATGGATTTTAATGCCGGACTAATGCCACTTGATGCGGCGTTATCACAGATGCTTTCCCGTATCCTGCCGCTCAGCACGTCAGAGCCTGTGCCGCTGGTGCACGGCTTCGGTCGCGTAACGTCTGACGATATCACTTCGCCGCTCAATGTGCCCGGTTTTGATAATTCCGCAATGGATGGCTACGCCGTCCGACTGGCAGACCTCGAAAAACAGACGCTTCTACCGATCGCCGGAAAGGCCTTCGCCGGTCAGCCGTTTAACGGTGAGTGGCCCACCGGCACCTGTATTCGTATTATGACCGGCGCGCCGATCCCCGCCGGCTGCGACGCGGTGGTAATGCAGGAAGAGACGGAACAACACCCTGACGGCATCCGCTTTACCGCCGCCGCCTTTTCCGGACAAAACATTCGCCGCAGCGGCGAGGATATCCAGGCCGGTGCCGTGGTGTTTCCGGCCGGAACAAAATTGAGCGTGGCAGAGCTGCCGGTGCTGGCCTCGCTGGGCATCGCTGAAGTTAGCGTCGTGCGTAAGGTGCGCGTGGCCCTGTTCTCCACCGGGGACGAGCTGCAGCTCCCCGGCCAGCCGCTGGCCGACGGCCAGATTTATGATACTAACCGCCTGGCGGTGCATCTGATGCTGGAGCAGCTTGGCTGCGAGGTGATCAATCTCGGCATTATTCGTGATAACCCGGAGCAACTGCGGAAAACCTTTATCGACGCGGACCAGCAGGCCGATGTGGTGATAAGCTCCGGCGGCGTTTCCGTTGGCGAAGCGGACTACACGAAAAATCTCCTCGAAGAGCTGGGCGAAGTCTGTTTCTGGAAGCTGGCCATTAAGCCGGGCAAACCTTTTGCCTTCGGTAAGCTGAGCAATAGCTGGTTCTGCGGCCTGCCGGGCAACCCGGTCTCCGCGGCCCTGACCTTCTATCAACTGGTACAGCCGCTGCTGGCGAAGCTGAGCGGCCAGAGCGGCCACGCGCTGCCGCCGCGCCTGCGGGTCCGTGCGGCGACCCGGCTGAAAAAATCCCCTGGCCGTCTCGATTTCCAGCGCGGAATTCTTCAGCGCAACGCCGACGGTGAAGCGGAAGTGATCACGACCGGCCATCAGGGCTCGCATATTTTCAGCTCCTTCAGCCAGGGCAACTGCTTTATCGTGCTGGAGCGCGATCGCGGCAACGTCGAGCCGGGCGAGTGGGTCGAGGTTGAACCCTTCAACGCCCTGTTTGGAGGCTAAGCGATGGCAGAGGAGCTGAGCGACCAGGAGATGCTGCGCTATAACCGGCAGATTATCCTGCGCGACTTCGATTTCGACGGTCAGGAAGCCCTGAAAGCCGCCCGGGTGCTGGTGGTCGGTCTGGGCGGGCTGGGCTGCGCGGCGGCCCAGTATCTGGCTGCAGCCGGGATCGGCGAGATGACGCTGCTGGACTTCGATACCGTGGCGCTGTCCAATCTTCAGCGCCAGACGCTGCACGGCGATGCCAATATTGGTCAGCCGAAGGTGGCGTCCGCCCGTGAGTCGCTGTCGCGTATTAATCCGCACGTTAAGCTCACCCCCCTCGACGCCCTGCTGGATGACGACGCCCTGCTGGCGCAAATCACCGCGCACGATTTGGTGCTCGACTGCACCGATAACGTGGCTGTTCGCAACCAGCTCAATCAGGGCTGCTTTGCCACCCGCACGCCGCTGGTTTCCGGGGCGGCAATCCGCATGGAGGGGCAAATCAGCGTCTTTACGTATCAGGACGATGAGCCCTGCTACCGCTGCCTGAGCCGTCTGTTCGGCGAGAACGCGCTGACCTGCTCGGAAGCGGGCGTGATGGCGCCGCTGGTGGGAATTATCGGTGCCCTGCAGGCGATGGAAGCGATTAAGGTTCTGACCCGCTATGGCCGACCGGCCACGGGGAAAATCGTGCTCTATGATGCGATGACCTGCCAGTTCCGCGAGATGAAACTGGCGCGCCATCCGCACTGCGAAGTGTGCAGCGCGGAGAACGCCCGCTAAATACCGTTACAGCGTGGTACGTCCGAACGCATTCAGCCAGTCCTGCTCAAATTTTACTACCGCCGCCTCGACCGCCGGGGCGGCGATCAGCTGCTGCGCCACGTCCAGCGGCAGGGTAATCGCCTCACAGCCAGCCAGCAGGCAGTCCAGCGCCTGGCGCGGGGTTTTAAAGCTGGCGGCCAGCACTCTGGTCTGCGGCGCATGCAGGCTGAGCAACTGCTGTAACTCCACCACCGTCTGAATTCCGTCACCGCCCTGAGCATCCACCCGATTCACGTAGGGCGCGACATACTCCGCCCCGGCCAGCGCCGCCAGCAGCCCCTGTGCGGCACCGTAAACCGCCGTGCCCAGCGTCGGGATGCCTTCCGCCTTCAGCAGTTTGATTGCCGCCAGCCCTTCTGCGGTGACCGGCACCTTCACGACCAGATCCGGCACCATCGCCTGCAGCCTGCGCGCCTCTTCTACCATCGCGTCAGCGGTCGTCGCCAGCACCTGGGCAAACAGACGCCCCTGGCCGCCCAGCGCCGCATGCAGCTCCGGCAGCAGAGAATCAAGCGGACGTTTACCGCCTGCCACAATGCTCGGATTGGTGGTCACGCCCGCAAGGGGGAAGATACGGGCCAGCTTCTGCACCGCGCCAACATCAGAGGTATCCAGATAGAGTTCCATAGAGATTTCCTGAAAGTGTGAGGGTTCGCATGCTTTCGCACTATACGCCAGCAAAAACGACGTCCGTTGATTTACGTCAATTCAACCTTCATTCGAAAGTCATTTAATCTTCGAACGAAGTTATGAAAAGGCTGCCGTATGATCTTCAATATTCAGCGCTACTCCACCCATGATGGCCCGGGTATCCGTACCCTGGTGTTTATCAAAGGCTGTTCTCTCCGCTGCCGCTGGTGCCAGAACCCGGAGAGCCTCTCCCGCACGCGCGACCTGCTGTTTGACGCCCGCCAGTGTCTTGACGGCTGCACGTTCTGCCAGCAGGCAGCACCTGCGGCGATTTCCCGTGCGCTGAACGGCCTGCTGATCGACCGACAGCGCCTGACCGACGACGATCTTACTGCCCTGACCCACTGCTGCCCGACTCAGGCCCTGAGCGTCTGCGGCGAGACGCAGACGGTGGATGAGATTATGGCAACCGTTCTGCGTGATAAGCCTTTTTACGACCGCAGCGGCGGCGGGATCACCCTCTCCGGCGGCGAACCCTTTATGGACCCGACCCTGAGTCTCGCTCTGCTCCAGGCCAGCCGTCAGCAGGGCATTCATACCGCAGTGGAAACCTGCCTGCACGTGCCCTGGCGCTATCTGGAACCGGCCCTGCCGCTGGTGGATCTGTTTCTCGCCGATCTCAAGCATGTCGACAGCACGCGCTTCAGGCAGTGGACCAATGGTAGCGCGAAACGGGTGCTGGATAACCTGGTTCGCCTCGCCGACGCCGGTAAAAAGATGACTATTCGCGTCCCGCTGATCCCCGGTTTTAACGCCGACAAAGCCAGTATTAAAGCGATTACCCGCTTCGCCGCCGACCGGCTGGGAGTTAACGAGATCCACTTTCTGCCTTACCACACGCTGGGCATCAATAAATACCATCTGCTCGGCGAAACCTGTACCGCGCCGGACAAGCCGCTCGACGCACTGGAGCTCCTTGCCTTTGCGCAGGAGTACGCCCGCGACCGTGGCCTGACCGCCACGCTAAGAGGATAAAACAGTATGACCACTCTGACTCTCGACACCCTCAGCCCGCGCATTCAGGCCCATAAAGCCGCGCTGGTTCATATCGTCAAGCCGCCGGTCTGTACCGAGCGCGCCCGCCACTACACAGAGATGTACCAGCAACATCTGGATAAACCCCTGCCGATCCGCCGCGCCCTGGCGCTGGCCCACCATCTGGCCCAGCGGACTATCTGGATCCAACATGATGAACTGATTATCGGCAACCAGGCAAGCGAGCTGCGCGCCGCGCCGATTTTCCCGGAATATACCGTCAGCTGGATAGAGAATGAAATCGATGACCTGGCGGATCGGCCCGGTGCAGGCTTTGCCGTCAGCGAGGAGAATAAGCGGGTTCTGCACGAGATCTGCCCCTGGTGGCGCGGCCAGACGGTGCAGGATCGCTGCTACGGCATGTTTACCGATGAACAGCAGGCGCTGCTGGCCACCGGGATTATCAAAGCCGAAGGCAATATGACCTCCGGTGACGCCCATCTGGCGGTCAATTTCCCGCTGCTGCTGGAAAAAGGGCTGGATGGCCTGCGCCACAAGGTCGATGAACGCCGATCAAGGATCAACCTCACCCGGCTCGACGATCTTCACGGCGAGCAGTTTTTAAAAGCCATTGATATCACCCTGGCCGCGGTCAGCCAGCATATTGAGCGCTTTGCGGATCTGGCCCGCAGGATGGCTGGAGCAGAAACCCGTAGCGCTCGCCGGGACGAACTGCTGACCATCGCCGAAAACTGCGATCTGATCGCCCATGAGCCGCCGAAAACCTTCTGGCAGGCGCTGCAGCTCTGCTACTTTATTCAGCTGCTGCTGCAGGTAGAGTCCAACGGCCATTCTGTCTCCTTTGGCCGGATGGACCAGTACCTCTACCCCTGGTACCGCCGCGACGTGGAGCTGGCGGCATCCCTTGAACGCGAGCAGGCTATCGAGCTGCTGCAGAGCTGCTGGCTGAAGCTGCTGGAGGTCAACAAAATCCGCTCCGGCTCCCATTCCAAAGCCTCCGCGGGCAGCCCGCTGTATCAGAATGTGACCATTGGCGGCCAGCAGCTGACTGACGGTCAGCCGACGGATGCGGTGAACCCGCTCTCTTACGCCATTCTGGAATCCTGCGGCCGTCTGCGCTCTACCCAGCCCAACCTCAGCGTTCGCTACCATGCGGGAATGAGCAACGATTTCCTCGACGCCTGCGTGCAGGTGATCCGCTGCGGCTTCGGGATGCCCGCCTTTAACAATGACGAAATTGTGATCCCGGAATTTATTAAGCTCGGCGTGGAGCCACAGGACGCTTACGACTACGCGGCCATCGGCTGTATCGAAACCGCCGTCGGCGGGAAATGGGGCTACCGCTGCACCGGGATGAGCTTTATCAACTTCGCCAGAGTGATGCTGGCCTCGCTGGAGGGTGGGCGCGACGCCACCAGCGGCAAGATCTTCCTGCCGCAGGCGAAAGCGCTGTCGGCGGCAAACTTCGCTAACTTCGACGAGGTGCTGGCGGCCTGGGATAGCCAGATCCGCTACTACACCCGCAAATCGATTGAGATTGAATATGTGGTCGACACCATGCTGGAGGAGAACGCCCACGATATTCTCTGCTCGGCGCTGGTGGACGACTGTATCGAGCGGGCCAAAAGCATCAAACAGGGCGGCGCAAAATATGACTGGGTCTCCGGCCTGCAGGTCGGCATCGCCAACCTCGGCAATAGCCTGGCGGCGGTGAAAAAACTGGTGTTTGAGCAGGGTACCATCGGGCAACAAGAACTGGCGGAGGCGCTGGCGGCGGACTATGAAGGGCTGACCCACGAACAGCTGCGCCAGCGCTTAATTAACGGCGCGCCAAAATACGGTAACGATGACGACAGCGTTGACCTGCTCCTGGCCCGCGCCTACCAGACCTATATCGACGAGTTGAAGCAGTATCGCAACCCGCGCTATGGTCGCGGCCCGACCGGCGGCACTTACTATGCCGGAACCTCCTCAATCTCGGCCAACGTCCCCTTTGGGGCCGCCACCATGGCCACCCCGGACGGGCGCAAAGCGACCACCCCACTTGCGGAAGGCGCCAGCCCGGCTTCCGGGACCGACCACCTCGGCCCGACGGCGGTGATAGGTTCTGTCGGGAAGCTACCCACCGGCGCGATCCTTGGCGGCGTGCTGCTGAATCAAAAGCTTAACCCGGCCACACTGGATAACAACAGCGACCGCCAGAAGCTGATGGTCCTGTTGCGCACCTTCTTTGAAGTGCATCAAGGCTGGCATATCCAGTACAACATCGTGTCACGCGATACCCTGCTGGAAGCCAAAAAGCATCCGGACCAGTACCGGGATCTGGTGGTGCGCGTCGCCGGTTACTCGGCCTTCTTCACCGCCCTGTCACCCGATGCGCAGGACGATATTATCGCCCGCACGGAACACGTTTTATAGGCGCGTCGCGAGGGGAACAGGGTTCCCCTCGCCCACTTTCATATGAAATAAACTTTTGCATTCCCTCCTGGGGTAACTAGAATGTTCCGCGTCGCAGTTACATTCAGGAGTACAATGTATGACCGTAAAAGTTATCGTCACAGACATGGACGGAACTTTCCTTGATGACGCAAAGCAGTACGATCGCCAGCGCTTCCTGGCCCAGTTTGCAGAGCTTAAAACACGCGGAATCGAGTTTGTCGTCGCCAGCGGTAATCAGTACTACCAGCTCATCTCCTTCTTCCCGGAAATTAAAGACCAGATCTCTTTCGTCGCCGAGAACGGCGCGCTGGTCTTCGAGCACGGTCAGCAGCTGTTTCACGGGGAGCTGACGCGCCATGAATCCCAGGTGGTGATCGGCGAACTGCTCAAGGATAAAAACCTTAACTTTGTCGCCTGCGGCCTGAAAAGCGCCTGGATAAGCGATACCGCACCGGACCATTTCGTCGAGCTGATGTCCCACCACTACCATCGTCTGGAGCGTATCCGCGATTATCAGGATATCGACGATACCCTGTTTAAGTTCTCCCTCAACCTGCCGGATGATGAAATCCCGCAGCTGGTGGACAAACTGCACGTTGCGCTCGACGGTATTATGAAGCCGGTCACCAGCGGCTTTGGCTTTATCGATCTGATTATCCCCGGCCTGCATAAAGCCAACGGCATCAGCCGTCTGCTCAAGCGCTGGCAGATCTCGCCTCAGGAATGCGTCGCTATCGGCGACAGCGGCAACGATGCCGAAATGCTGAAGCTGGTGAAGTACTCTTTTGCCATGGGCAACGCCGCCCCGGCCATTAAAGCGATCGCCACGTATTCCGCCGATAACAACAATCATCATGGCGCGCTGAATGTGATTCAGGCCGTGCTCGACGGCGAAGCCCCATTCGTTGACTGATTACCTCCGCCGGAGCGCCCGCTCCGGCTGCTTTACCTTTCTGTGAACCCCATCAATTCTTTAAACTGCATTAACCATTCTTTAACTTATATTACCCATACGAAACACAGATGACTTTCGAATGAAAGATAAGTGAGGTCAGTATGGCTATAACCTTAACTCATGAAACGCTGCCGACGGATCCCCAGGCGGCCATTCGCCAGATAAAACAGCACCTGCGGGCGCAGATCGGCGATGTCGAGGCGGTATTCGAGCGCTTAAGCGCCAGGATTGCCGCCCGCGTGGATGAAATTGATGCCCTGAAAGCCGCGGGTGACCCGGTCTGGCCGATTATCCCTGCTGCGGATATTGCACAAGGCAAAGTGAGCGAGGCGCAAAGCGCCCTGATTAAGCGCCGGGGCTGCGCGGTGATCAAAGGACATTTCCCGCGTCAGCAGGCCCTGGACTGGGATCGATCCATGCTGGATTACCTGGATCTCAACCGCTTCGATGAGGTCTATAAAGGCCCCGGAGACAGCTTTTTCGGTTCGCTGGAGGCGTCGCGCCCGGAAATTTTCCCGATTTACTGGTCTCAGGCGCAGATGCAGGCCCGCCAGAGCGACGAAATGGCTGCGGCGCAGTCGTTCCTTAATCGCCTCTGGCGCTTCGACAGCGAAGGGAAACAGTGGTTTAACCCGGACGTCAGCGTGATCTACCCGGACCGTATCCGCCGTCGTCCGCCGGGCACCACGTCGAAGGGACTTGGCGCCCATACGGATTCCGGGGCGCTGGAGCGCTGGCTGCTGCCCGCTTACCAGCAGGTGTTCGCCAGCGTCTTTAACGGCGATATTGAGCAGTACGATCCCTGGAATGCGGCCCACCGTACTGAAGTGGAAGAGTATACGGTGGATAACACCACCAAATGCTCAGTGTTCCGCACCTTCCAGGGCTGGACGGCGCTGTCGGATATGATCCCCGGCCAGGGGCTGCTGCACGTGGTGCCGATCCCGGAAGCGATGGCGTACGTTCTGCTGCGCCCGCTGCTGAGCGATGTGCCGGAGGACGAACTCTGCGGCGTCGCACCGGGTAAGGTTCTGCCCATCTCTGAACGCTGGCATCCGCTGCTGATGCGCGCCCTGACGTCGATTCCCGCGCTGGAAGCCGGGGATTCAGTCTGGTGGCACTGCGATGTGATCCACGCGGTGGCGGCGGTCGATAACCAGCAGGGCTGGGGCAACGTGATGTATATTCCCGCCGCCCCGATGTGCGAGAAAAATCTGGCCTACGCCCACAAGGTCAAACAGGCCCTGGAGCAGGGTGCTTCGCCGGGCGATTTCCCGCGTGAGAACTATGAAAGCGACTGGTCAGGCCGCTTTAAGCTGAGCGATCTTAATATTCACGGCAGGCGCGCGCTTGGCATTGAGGATTAAACGTCGTACAGCCCTTCCCGCTCAACGGCGGTGCGTCGCGGTCCCGGACGTATCCGCCGTACCGATTCCCGCACCGCCAGGGTGCCGTTCAGTAGCAGAGAGCCGACCGTCGCCTGCGGGCGGATCAGCCGCTGCTGGAGCAGATGCACCGCCTCCATGCCCAGCTCGTCGCGAGGCACATGCACCGCCGTTAAGGGGACATCCTGAATCGCCGCGAGATTAAAGGCGTCGATACTCATCACCGAAACATCCTGGGGAACCCGTAGCCCTCGTTCCTGCAATGCGCGAACGGTCCCTTCCGCCATAAAATCCCCGCCCACCAGAAACGCGGTCGGCGGCGTTTTATGCGCCGGAACATCCAGCCACTCCGCCACCCGCAGCCGGGCTTCTTTGGCGCTGAAACTGGGGACGGTAATCAGATCCCGCTTGCTCTGAAAGCGCAGGTTTTGCCGTAGCCAGGCCTCTTTAATGCCCGCCAGGCGCAGATCCATGGTGTAGCGACGCAGACACATCACATTCACCACCTCGCGGTGCCCCATCTCAAAAAGATAGCGGGCCGCAAACTCGCCGATAGTCCGGTGATCCGGTGCAATAGAGGGCAGACGCATCCGGGTATCGCGGCAGTTGATCAGCACGCAGGGGATCGCCAGATCCGCCGCCAGATCGTGAATATGCGGATCGTCGATGCCCAGCAGGATCGCCGCCTGCGTTTCCGGTGACTTCATACGCGCCAGAAATTCATTGGCATCGCTGTCCAGCTCTTCCAGCGCGCAGTAGCGAAGGCGTACCTCGTGCGGGTCCAGCGCCTTGTTAATGCTCTGAATCACACGGTAATAAAAGATATCCGAGCGCTCGTC
>DATEKR010000054.1:0-4673 GCA_035277345.1 Enterobacteriaceae bacterium | reverse complement strand
CCATACTGTGACTGCAAGGCGGCGTATATTACGCATTTTTTGCACGAGATGAAAGGCCAAACTTTGAACAATCCTCTGTTGTAGATCAAGGAATCAGCGGCCTGACGTGGTGATGAGATTTATTCACTATTTAAATCATTGAGTTATGCGCTAACGCTTATTTTATAGGCGCTTACAATTTCCCGTAACTTCTCATCGTTTCTGAATAAATGAATCGGTTTAGCGGGATAATCTGCTGTTTTTAGCAGCAGTTTATCCCGCTTCAATGCGATCTGCGTCGCATTTTAGAACATGATCTTAGTGCGAAAAATGTACATTACTCCACGACGACACGGCCATGGAGTGACTGTACCGAGCGGTTATTATCGTGGTGCATGGTATGGGTGAATTTCTCCAGTTGTTCAGCAGAGAGCGTCAAAGGATGTTTAAGGACAACCCAGATAACGCCTTCGGAACACGGAGGAGTGGTAAGCGAACCGCTAAAACGCCAGTAGGTTTTGTCTTTCGGCAGAAGGTTATTCAGATTAAGGTCCTGATTAATCGTTGCATTTTGCTCCGCATGTTCAGGCATCACTTTCCACAGCTTTTCCAGCTCAGCGTTCGGCGCGCCCTTATCAAACATTACCGCAACCACGACCAGTTCGCCTTCAGCATTCTTGTGCACCAGGTGCATTTCCATCGCATAGTTTTTGCCATGGATCGTGTTTTCACTCGGCGCATGGAAATGGAATTGCTGAAGAGACCAGGTCTGTTTATCCAGGGTAATGCTGTCGCGCGTGTCTGCTTTTTCGCCAGCCTGAATGGTGTGCCCGTTGTTCGTCAGCGTGATGGGACCCTCGGTGTAGTGCGTTTGTAACGGGGTGAGGTGGGCCTTAAGTGTAGAATCAATGTTAATCGGGGACTGATTCATACCGCTTTGACAGGTTTTATAGGCCTCATCCAGTTCGCCCCAGTGCTCCGGAGCGCCTTCGCCTTCATAGCTCCAGTGTGATGCATACGCTGAAGCGGAAATGATGCTCAGCGCCAGCAGCGCTGCCTTGCCAGTGATGTGTTTCATAATATTCTTCCGGTGAATTTTATAGTTCAAATCATTTAATTAACGCATGATCTGTAAGGGTATTTTACCGGAGAAAACCAGGAGGCGGGAGCAATATCAGAGAGGAAAGGCGTGGTCAGATGACCACGCCAAAAGATCACTTTTTACGGCCGGTAATACGGCACCACTCTTCTTTCTCAACCACCGGATCGAGCGTAAAGAGATCGGCATAGGCTTCGCAGACGCTGTCGGCCTGGCTGGCGAGGATGCCGGAAAGACCCAGCAGACCGCCTTCAACGGGCAGCACGCTGATTAACGGTGCCAGCTCGCGCAAAGGGCCTGCCAGAATGTTCGCGACGACGACGTCGGCTTTCATCGCTTCTGGCTGCGCGTCTGGCAGGTACAGCTCCAGACGATCGGAGACGCCGTTACGTTCAGCGTTATCGCGGCTGGCCTGGATAGCCTGGGGATCGATGTCGATCCCGATCGCTTTCGCTGCGCCCAGCTTCAGCGCGGCAATCGCGAGGATCCCCGAGCCGCAGCCAAAGTCGATCACGGTCTTGCCTTCCAGATCCAGCCCGTCCAGCCACTGCAGGCACAGCGACGTAGTAGGGTGCGTGCCTGTACCAAATGCCAGACCCGGATCAAGCATAACGTTCACCGCGTTTTCATCGGGAACGTCGCGCCAGCTCGGGCAGATCCACAGGCGTTTACCGAACTGCATTGGATGGAAGTTATCCATCCACTCGCGTTCCCAGTCTTTGTCTTCGATCTGCTCGATCTTATGGACAAAGCCTGCGCCCAGAAGCGGGTGGTTTTCCAGAATCGCGACGACCTCGTTCATGTCGGTTTCGGCATCGAACAGGCCGATAACGTCGGTGTCGCCCCACAGGCGGGTTTCACCCGGAAGCGGCTCGAAAACCGGCGTATCATGCGTGTCCTGGAAGGTGATGGAAACCGAGCCGGCCTCCATCAGCGCATCGCTCAGCTCTTCGGCATTCGCGCCGGTTGTATTCAGTTTCAGTTGGATCCACGGCATGGCAAAACTCTTTATTTATCAGTAGAAATCATAGCGGGCTGTGGGACGGGTTGACCAAAACGGTTCCCTACCACAAACGCCAGTAAGCTTAACAGTAACGAAGGCACAATCGGATGGAAGCCCAGATACTGAATATTAAACGTCGCAAGAACGGCGTACAGCACGCCGCCGACAATCATAGCGCTCAGCGCGCCTGCGGCATTGGCCCGCTCCCAGTAAAGCCCCAGCACCAGCGGCCACAGGAAGACCGCCTCAAGCCCACCGAACGCGAGCAGGTTGAGCCAGATGATCATCTCCGGCGGACGCCAGGCGGCCAGCAGCAACAACGCCCCTAACAGCAGCGTAATCACGGCTGACATCCGCTTCAGGCGTCGCTCGTTTTCGACCTGCTCCGGGCGCAGGTTCAGATAGAGGTCTTTAATGATCGTAGCGGAACTTTGCAGGAGCTGAGCATTGATCGTCGACATAATGGCGGCCATAGGCGCGGCGAGGAATATCCCGGCAGCAAAGGGCGGAAGCACTTTGACCATCAGCGTTGGGATCACTAAATCGGGGACCGTCAGGTCCGGGATCACCGCGCGGCCTAACGCACCTGCCAGGTGCATACCAAACATCAGGATCGCCACAACGATGGTGCCGATGATGATGCCTCTGTGCACCGCTTTGCTGTCTTTATAAGAGATGCATCGCACCGCGGTATGCGGCAGGCCAATCACCCCAAAGCACACCAGCACCCAGAACGAGGTCATAAACGTCGGGGAGAGGATATCGTCCGCGCCCTGCGGCGAGACCAGTTTCGGATCGATCGCTTCCAGGGTTTCCACGGCATGGCTCAGGCCGCCTGCCGCATGAACAATCCCCACCAGCAGAACGATAGTGCCAATAAGCATCACCATCCCCTGCATCGTATCGTTCAGCACGCTGGCACGGAACCCGCCAAAGGCGGTGTACAGCGCAATACTCACCCCGAAGATGATAAGGCCGGTCTCATAGGGGATCCCCGCTGCCGTCTCCAGCAAACGCGCGCCGCCGATAAACTGTACCGTCATCGCACCAATAAAGGCGACCAGCAGGCTCAGGCTTGCGAGCCACACCAGCAGACGGCTCTGATAGCGCGCAAACAGCATATCGTTGAGCGTCACGGCGTTATAGCGGCGAGCCAGAATGGCAAATTTTTTGCCAAGAATACCCAAAGAGAGCCAGACGGCAGGCAACTGGATCATCGCCAGCAGTACCCAGCCTAACCCGTATTTATAGGCGGCACCGGGACCCCCGATAAACGAGCTGGCGCTGATATAGGTGGCGGTAAGCGTCATGGCCAGCACAACGCCGCCCATCGAGCGGCTACCGAGAAAATACTCATTCAGGAAGGTGCCGGTGCTCCTTTTACGCATCGCATAAACGGACAAACCAAACACCACTAACAGGTAAGCGATAAGCGGCAGAATGACTTCAGGCTGCATCATCGTCCTCCAGCGGAATATCGCGATAAATGAATTTCACCATTGCCCAGCACAGCAGGATAAAGACCAGCGGCACCAGAAGACACGCCATCTCAAACCAGTGAGGCAGGCCGGTAATGCCGATAGCTGAATCAGGTAAGTAAGCGGTTACTAACCAAGCGGCGAGATAGAGAAGGGTCAGCCACAGCGCCCAGCGCGCTTCTTTATGGGCCTGAACAAAACGCTTGTCCATTTTTTGTCCCTTGTGGATGAAGAAAGCGGGGATTGTACATGATGGGGCATAGCTCCCCCCAGAAATAAAAAAAGGCCGGATTAACCGGCCTTTTCGCGTTGCTGCAAACTTACTTCTCGTTCAGACCGAGTTTCTTCTCCAGATAGTGGATGTTAGTTCCACCATTCTGGAAGTGCTCGTCGCTCATGATGCGCATCTGCAGATCAACGTTGGTTTTGATACCGTCGATGATCAGCTCCTGCAGGGCGTTCTTCATGCGGGCAATCGCCACGTCACGGTTCTCGCCGTAGCAGATGAGTTTACCGATCATTGAGTCATAGTACGGCGGTACGGTGTAACCGGCGTAAATATGAGACTCCCAGCGCACACCAAAGCCACCCGGCGCGTGGAAACGCGTAATTTTACCCGGGCTTGGCAGGAAGGTGTTCGGGTCTTCGGCGTTGATACGGCATTCTACCGCATGGCCTTTGACCACAACTTCGTCCTGTTTGATGGACAGAGGCTGGCCGGCAGCGATACGCAGCTGCTCTTTGATCAGGTCAACGCCGGTGATCATTTCGGTAACCGGGTGTTCAACCTGAATACGGGTGTTCATCTCAATGAAGTAGAACTCGCCGTTTTCGAACAGGAACTCGAAAGTACCCGCGCCGCGATAGCCGATATCCACACAGGCCTTGGAGCAACGCTCGCCGATGTAGCGACGCAGTTCCGGAGTAATGCCCGGCGCTGGCGCTTCTTCGACCACTTTCTGGTGACGACGCTGCATGGAGCAGTCGCGTTCTGCCAGATAGATGGCATTCCCCTGACCGTCAGCCAACACCTGAATTTCGATGTGGCGTGGGTTTTCCAGATACTTTTCCATGTAAACCATGTCATTGCTGAAAGCCGCTTTCGCTTCCGCTT
>DATEKR010000053.1:0-9423 GCA_035277345.1 Enterobacteriaceae bacterium | reverse complement strand
CAAAAATAATCCCTCACGCGTTTAATTTAAAAAACATGAATCGCCCTCGGGAGTAACCGTACAAAATTATGGAATTATCTGAATTACGACTGAAATTAAATTTACCTTAATGCGAATTAAAGAGGCGGCCTTGCGCCGCCTCTTTTGCCATCACAGACGGCTGAGGATGCCGCGACGATAAAGATTACGTCGAATGCGGCTCAGACCTGGCTTCGGTTTACGAGGCTCATCAAGGCTTGCCAGCACAATTTCCAGCACCCGCTCCGCCACGTCACGATGACGCTGGGCCACGGCCAGAACCGGACACTGAAGGAAATCCAGCAGCTCGTTGTCGCCAAAGGTGGCAATCGCCAGTTCTGACGGCAGCTTACCTTCACGGCGCAGCGTCACGTCCATTACCCCCTGCAGCAGGGAGAATGAGGTAGTGAACAACGCCTGCGGCATGGGATGAGTCTCCAGCCACTTTTCAAACAGCTGCGCCGAGGCTTCCCGCTCATAGCTGTTGGCATAGAGATAGTGAACCTCGCGGGGATCGTCCTTCCAGGCCGTGCGGAACCCCTGCTCACGCAGGAAGCTCACCGACAGCTCAGGCAGCGCGCCCAGATAGAGTACTGTATCTCCCGGGAAGGTGCGCAGCTCCGCCGCCAGCATCTCGGCATCATCTTGATCGGCACCCACTACGCTGGTGAAATGCTCGCGATCCAGGGCACGATCCAGGGCGACGATCGGGAAAGGATCGTTAGCCCAGCGCTGATAGAACGGGTGTTCCGGCGGCAGCGCGGTGGAGACAATAATGGCATCAACCTGGCGCTGAAGCAGATGCTCAATACAGCGCATTTCGTTATCCGGCTGATCTTCAGAACAGGCGATCAGCAGCTGATAGCCGCGCTGACGCGCCTGGCGCTCAAGGTAGTTCGCGATCCGCGTATAGCTGGTATTTTCCAGATCCGGAATCACCAGCCCGATAGAACGCGTGCGTCCTGCACGTAACCCGGCCGCCACCGCATTCGGGTGGTAATTATGTTCACGCACCACGGCCATGACTTTTTCGACCGTTTTATCGCTGACACGGTACTGTTTTGCTTTACCGTTAATCACATAGCTGGCGGTGGTTCGTGACACGCCGGCGAGCCGAGCGATTTCATCCAGTTTCACAATTGCCCCTTAAAAAATAGACACACCATAACCTTTGTAAGGATATAGGTTAAAATCCTTAACATCTAAGCGCAGAATAATCACCCGGGCAACCGCTTTTGTTCCCACTTCGTAGGGTTTTAGCAAAAAAAAGCCCGACCTGTCGCTGTCGGGCTCTCAAAACCGTGCTGTTACGGTCTTAACGCATGATTTTATCGCCGCGCGATAAGCCCACGACGCCGGATCGCGCTACTTCGACAATCCGCGCAACGTCGCGTAATGAAGCCAGGAACGCGTCCAGTTTGTCACTGGTCCCGGCCAGCTGCACGGTATAGATCGATGGCGTCACGTCAATAATCTGCCCGCGGAAGATCTCGGTGTTGCGCTTCACCTCTTCACGTCCGTAGCCGCTGGCCTGGACTTTAACCAGCATAATCTCACGCTCAACGTGCGAACCTTGCCCCAGTTCACTGACGCGTAGCACGTCGACCAGTTTGTGCAGCTGCTTTTCAATTTGCTCCAGCACTTTCGCATCACCTACCGTCTGGATAGTCATCCTCGAGAGCGTGGGATCGTCGGTCGGGGCCACGGTCAGGCTTTCAATATTGTAACCGCGCTGGGCAAAAAGGCCGATCACGCGCGATAAAGCCCCCGATTCATTTTCCAGTAATACTGATAATATCCGGCGCTTCATCAGGTTCTCTCCGTTTTGCTCAGCCACATTTCATCCATTCCGCCGCCGCGAATCTGCATCGGATACACGTGTTCGCTGCCATCGACGACCACATCGACAAACACCAGCCGGTTGTTGCGTACCTGCGCCAGCGCCTCGCCAAGTTTCTGCTCAAGCTCCGCCGGTTCGCTAATGCGGATCCCCACGTGGCCGTAAGCTTCTGCCAGCCGCACAAAGTCAGGCAGCGATTGCATATAGGACTGGGAATGGCGGCCAGAGTAAATCATGTCCTGCCACTGCTTCACCATCCCGAGATAGCCGTTGTTAAGATTGAGCACCAGAACCGGTAGCTCGTACTGCAGCGCCGTGGACAGCTCCTGAATATTCATCTGGATGCTGCCGTCGCCGGTTACGCACACCACCGTCTCCTCCGGCAGGGCCATTTTCACCCCCAGCGCTGCTGGCAGGCCGAAGCCCATGGTGCCCAGCCCACCGGAGTTGATCCAGCGTCGGGGCTTATCGAAGGGGTAGTAGAGCGCAGCAAACATCTGGTGCTGACCGACGTCGGAAGTGACGTACGCCTCTCCCTTGGTTAAGCTCCAGATCGTTTCAATCACCGCCTGCGGTTTAATGCTGGCGCTGGAAGTGTCATAGCTCAGACATTTACGGGCACGCCACTGCTCAATTTGTTGCCACCAGTCGCGAATATCATCCAGCGGCTGAGCCGTATCTTCCTGCGCCAGCAGCTCCAGCATCTGTTCCAGCACCTGACGCGCATCGCCAACAATCGGCACGTCAGCGGCAACGGTTTTGGAAATCGAGGTGGGATCAATGTCGATATGCAATACTGTGGCATTCGGGCAGTATTTCGCCAGGTTGTTGGTCGTACGGTCATCAAAACGCACGCCAACGGCGAAGATGACGTCGGAGTGATGCATGACCATATTGGCTTCGTAGGTGCCGTGCATTCCAAGCATACCGAGCGCCTGGCGATGGGTCGCCGGAAATGCGCCCAGCCCCATCAGCGAAGAGACGACCGGCAGGTTCAGTTTTTCAGTCAGGGTACGCAGCTGTGTTTCGCACGCCGCATTTACCGCCCCGCCACCGACGTAAACGACCGGGTGTTTAGCGGCAATCAGCGTTTGCAGCGCCCGTTTAATCTGTCCTTTATGGCCGGTCGTAGTCGGATTATAGGAGCGCATACTGACGCTCTCTGGCCACAGATAGGGCAGTTTCTTCGCCGGATTCAGAATATCCTTCGGCAAATCGACCACTACCGGGCCGGGACGACCGCTGGCCGCAAGCCAGAAGGCTTTCTTCAGCACGCCTGGGATATCTTCCGTCTGCTTAACCAGGAAGCTGTGCTTCACGACCGGACGCGAGATCCCCACCATATCGCACTCCTGGAACGCATCGTAACCAATCAGCGACGTCGCGACCTGCCCGGAGAGGACAACCAGCGGAATGGAGTCCATATAGGCCGTCGCAATGCCGGTAATCGCATTGGTTGCGCCAGGACCCGAGGTCACCAGCACCACGCCCACCTCACCCGTTGCACGTGCGAGGCCATCGGCCATATGCACCGCCGCCTGCTCGTGGCGAACCAGTACATGATCGATACCGCCAACCGTGTGCAGCGCATCGTAGATATCGAGGACTGCGCCTCCGGGATAGCCGAATACTTGTTTAACGCCCTGATCGATAAGCGATCGGACAACCATCTCGGCTCCAGACAACATCTCCATGATTTGCCTCCAGGCTTCTATTTTTTTGACTGACAGCGGAACTCATTTTCACACTGTCACACTGCGCGGAGCCGTCGGCTCCGGGAGTCTGCACGCTGACGCAGGCCAGCAGACTTATCCAGCCTGGTCGCCGGAAAGCATTCATGCAACCTGCTGGCATGCAGAAAAGGAATCAGGTCACTTACCATAACCGCTGACGACAAAGCCTGGCAATTCACAAACCCGCGCATTCAGAGATAAAAAAAGAAGAAACCACGACAAAGGCTAACAATTCTGGTGAAAAGTTCCGGTAATAAGGAAAGCCGATGATTAATCATTGAATTCATTCGCGCAGGGCGTGAAATCGTCTCTTTTGATCATCGCCATCGTGCATGCAAAAAAGCATAGCAGAATAAAATACCAGACTTAGCATTACTCACGGAATAAACCGGAGATAACTCCGGTTTATTCCGGGTGCCTTATCGGCGGCAAATCGACATCAGCAATTGCTCCATCCACTGGTGGCCTTTATCTCTGCTGGCGGAATCATGCCAGGAGAGATAGCAGGTTCGATTATTCAGGGGTAACGGCAGCGGCAGAATAGCCAGCCGCATTTTTTCCGTAAATTCTTTTGCCAGCCAACGCGGTGCGATAGCAACCAGGTGCGTTTGTGATACCACGCCTAACACGCTGGTCAAAGCCATTCCCTGGTAGGAAATAGCGCCTTGCTTTTCCGGTGAGTCATACCAGACCTGGCTGAAAGAGGCGTAACGATCGAGTACAACCGCCGCATGCCCTTCGCGCCAAATATCACTTTCCGTTAACAAGTTATTCCATCTGGGGTGTTTTCTGCTGACAACCAACACCATCTCATCAAGGAATAACGGCATAGTGGAAAAGTCCGGTTGATGAAAAGCCTCATAACCGATAACAAATTCCACTTCCTGATAACGTAGCTGATGTTCAATATTCTGATCAAGCGAGGTTCTGAACGCCAGCTGAATATTCGGCGCGATCGCTTTAACTTTATTGTAAATGATTGAGGTTAAATAACTATCTATCGGACTACAGACGCAAAGATGAAATACGCGTTCGCTGCTCAACGGATCGAAGCCGGCTCCCGGCAACTCGTTTTGCACCAGCTGCAGCGCCTGACGAATAGGGCCAAACAGCTGACATGCCCTCACCGTAGGCTGGATCCCCCGACCGGAGCGCACAAAGAGCTCGTCGTTGAACATCACCTTTAATCGGGCGACGGCATTGCTCACGGCCGGTTGAGACATTCCCAACACCTGTGCAGCACGCGTAATATGCTGCTCCTGCATCACGACGTCAAAAACCGTGAGGAGGTTTAAATCAACGAGGCGTAAGTTTGACTTTTCCTCTTCTGAAACCACGGGGGTATCTGTTTTCTGCTCTATCATTCCGGGACTCCTTGTCGCACTAACTTCTCGATATCCAAATTCAGAAATAACTCATCAGTGTATGATTTACCACGTGTATAAAATAAGCAAAAGGGAATACTTTATTTTTAGGAATCAATTGTTGAAAAGGAAAGGACATATTAATTTTATTTATCAACAAAAAACCCACACATTCGATAAGAAACACGCCAAAAGATAACGTTAAAAAAAACCAGCCGAGCCCCTGGTCCGCATTCTCAGCACACTACGATCTTAAAAAAATATTAATATTATTAAGCTACCCCCCCGTCTGTTTCCCGGGAAGACAATGAATTCTTCTGCAGATCGGATACATTATTTTCTCGTTATTAAAAATCTTAATCAGGCCGTCTCCTCTACGGTAAACGCAGATAAACACGCCACTTCTCTATTATTCCGCCTGTCAGGCCAAACAACAGAGCATTGCGCTAACCGTGCCTCTCGTCAGATGCACTCTTATTGAGGGGTGATTGGCATAAAGAGTTGACATCGATCGGCATATCCAGTACCACTAAAAGCATTACGAATTCACCGAGGCAAGATGAATGATTCGCACAACTCGTTTCACCGGGCTACTACTACTAAACGCATCTCCAGTGCGCGGTAGGCCGGTGGGCGACGTTCAACGTTAAGTCATCTTCCGGTTAAATACTAAACCCGCGCCGCTGCGCGGGTTTTTTTATGCTCGTAGCAAGGCGCCCCAGGACAGACAAAGGACCTAAACCATGAGCCAGCAAGTCATTATTTTCGATACGACCTTACGCGACGGTGAACAGGCGCTGCAGGCAAGTTTGAGTGTGAAAGAGAAGCTGCAGATCGCGCTGGCCCTCGAACGTATGGGCGTTGACGTGATGGAAGTCGGCTTTCCCGTCTCCTCCCCGGGCGACTTTGAGTCCGTTCAGACCATCGCCCGCCAGGTTAAAAACAGTCGCGTCTGTGCCCTGGCCCGCTGCGTAGAGAAAGACATCGACGTTGCAGCAGAATCCCTGAAGGTCGCCGAGGCGTTCCGTATTCACACCTTTATCGCAACCTCGCCGATGCATATCGCCACCAAGCTGCGCAGCACCCTTGACGAGGTGATTGAGCGGTCGGTCTATATGGTGAAACGCGCCCGTAACTACACAGACGACGTAGAATTTTCCTGTGAAGATGCCGGTCGCACACCGATTGCCGACCTGGCCCGCGTCGTGGAAGCGGCCATCAACGCCGGTGCCCGCACCATCAATATCCCAGATACCGTCGGCTATACCTTACCGTTTGAATTCTCAAATATTATTACCGGCCTGTATGAGCGTGTGCCGAATATCGACAAAGCCATTATCTCTGTTCACACCCATGACGACTTAGGCATGGCGGTCGGAAATGCGCTGGCGGCGGTCCATGCCGGTGCACGTCAGGTTGAAGGCACCATGAACGGTATTGGCGAGCGCGCCGGTAACTGCGCCCTGGAAGAAGTGATCATGGCCATCAAGCTGCGCCAGGATATGCTGAAGGCTCACACCCGCATCAATCACCATGAAATCTGGCGCACCAGCCAGCAGGTCAGCCAGATTTGTAATATGCCCATCCCGGCCAACAAAGCCGTCGTCGGCACCGGCGCTTTCGCGCACTCCTCAGGTATCCACCAGGACGGCGTGCTGAAAAACCGCGAAAACTACGAAATCATGACCCCGGAATCCATCGGTCTGAACCAGATCCAGCTGAACCTGACTTCCCGCTCCGGCCGTGCGGCGGTGAAACACCGTATGGAAGAGATGGGTTATCAGGAATCCGATTACAACATGGATAACCTGTACGACGCCTTCCTGAAGCTGGCAGATAAAAAAGGTCAGGTCTTTGACTACGATCTGGAAGCGCTGGCCTTTATTAACAAGCAGCAGGAAGAGCCGGAGCATTTCCGCCTGGACTACTTCAGCGTGCAGTCCGGCTCCAGCGATATCGCCACCGCATCAGTCAAACTGGCATCCGGCGATGAAGTGAAAGCCGAAGCCGCTAACGGCAATGGTCCGGTTGACGCCGTCTACCAGGCCATTAACCGCGTGACCGGCTACGACATCGAACTGGTCAAATACGGCTTAACCGCCAAGGGCCACGGCAAAGATGCACTGGGCCAGGTGGATATCGTTGCCAGCTATAACGGCCGTCATTTCCACGGCGTCGGTCTGGCGACGGATATCGTCGAATCCTCAGCGAAAGCGATGGTCCACGTGCTGAACAGTATCTGGCGCGCCGGTGAAGTCGAAAAAGAATTGCAACGCAAAACTCAAAATAAAGAAAACAACAAGGAAACCGTGTGATGTCGAAGAATTACCATATTGCCGTGTTGCCGGGTGACGGAATTGGCCCGGAAGTCATGACGCAGGCCCTGAAAGTACTGGAAGCCGTCCGTAACCGTTTTGGTATGCGCATCACCACCAGCCATTACGATGTTGGCGGCATTGCTATCGATCGCCACGGTAATCCGCTGCCTCCCGCGACGGTTGAAGGCTGCGAGCAGGCCGATGCCATCCTGTTCGGCTCCGTCGGCGGTCCAAAGTGGGAAAATCTGCCCCCGGCACAGCAGCCGGAGCGCGGTGCCCTGCTGCCGCTGCGTAAACACTTTAAACTGTTCAGCAACCTGCGTCCGGCGAAGCTGTATCAGGGTCTGGAAGAGTTTTGCCCGCTGCGCGCCGATATCGCCGCCCAGGGGTTCGATATTCTGTGCGTCCGCGAACTGACCGGCGGGATCTACTTCGGCCAGCCGAAAGGCCGTGAGGGCAGCGGCCAGCACGAGAAAGCCTTCGACACCGAGGTCTATCACCGTTTCGAAATCGAGCGTATCGCACGCATCGCGTTTGAATCCGCACGCAAACGTCGCCATAAGGTGACCTCCATCGATAAAGCTAACGTCCTGCAGACCTCCCTGCTGTGGCGTGAGATCGTCAATGAAATCGCCGGTGAGTACCCGGACGTTGCGCTGTCGCATATGTATATCGACAACGCCACCATGCAGCTGATTAAAGATCCGTCCCAGTTCGACGTGCTGCTGTGCTCCAACCTGTTTGGCGACATCCTCTCTGACGAATGCGCCATGATCACCGGCTCGATGGGGATGCTGCCTTCCGCAAGCCTTAACGAGCAGGGCTTTGGTCTGTATGAACCCGCGGGCGGCTCCGCGCCGGATATCGCCGGTAAAAACATTGCCAACCCTATCGCCCAGATCCTCTCTCTGGCGCTGCTGCTGCGCTACAGCTTGCAGGCTGATGAGGCGGCAGAAGCGATTGAGAGCGCCATTAACCGTGCGCTGGAAGAAGGCGTGCGTACCGGTGACCTGGCACGCGGCGCGGCGGCGGTCAGTACCGATGAGATGGGCGATATTATTGCGCGCTATGTCGCCGAAGGGGTCTAATCATGGCTAAGAGTTTGTACGAAAAGTTGTTTGACGCGCATATCGTTCACGAAGCGCCCAACGAAACCCCGCTGCTCTATATCGACAGGCATCTGGTCCATGAAGTAACGTCGCCGCAGGCGTTTGACGGCCTGCGTGCCCACAAGCGCCCGGTGCGCCAGCCGGGTAAAACTTTCGCGACTATGGATCATAACGTCTCGACGCAGACCAAAGATATCAATGCCTCCGGTGAGATGGCGCGTATCCAGATGCAGGAGCTGATTAAGAACTGTAACGAGTTCGGCGTCGAACTGTACGATCTGAATCACCCTTACCAGGGCATCGTTCATGTGATGGGGCCGGAACAGGGTATCACCCTGCCAGGCATGACGATTGTTTGCGGCGATTCTCATACCGCAACCCACGGCGCGTTCGGCGCGCTGGCCTTTGGGATCGGCACCTCGGAAGTTGAGCATGTTCTGGCGACCCAGACCCTGAAGCAGGGCCGTGCAAAGACCATGAAAATTGAGGTCAACGGCATTGCCGCGCCGGGGATCACTGCCAAAGACATCGTGCTGGCGATCATCGGTAAAACCGGCAGCGCCGGTGGTACCGGCCACGTGGTGGAGTTCTGTGGCGATGCGATCCGTGCCCTGAGCATGGAAGGCCGTATGACCCTGTGCAATATGGCGATTGAGATGGGTGCAAAAGCCGGTCTGGTCGCCCCGGACGAAACCACCTTTAACTACGTCAAGGGTCGTCTGCACGCGCCGAAAGACCACGATTTCGACGAGGCGGTAGCGTACTGGAAAACCCTGCAAACCGACGAGGGTGCAATCTTTGATACCGTCGTCACGTTGCAGGCAGAAGAGATTGCCCCGCAGGTCACCTGGGGAACCAACCCCGGGCAGGTGATTTCCGTCAACGACGCCATTCCCGATCCGGCCTCCTTCGCCGATCCGGTTGAGCGCGCCAGCGCCGAAAAAGCGCTGGCCTATATGGGCCTGAAACCGGGAATCCCGCTGACCGACGTGGCGATCGATAAAGTGTTTATCGGCTCCTGCACCAACTCACGCATTGAAG
>DATEKR010000052.1:0-2346 GCA_035277345.1 Enterobacteriaceae bacterium | reverse complement strand
TAACCCACCTCCATTCCCAGCGTGTCTTCCAGCTGCACATCGTTCCAGCTGGCTTCGACCGCCTGACCGTTCTCCGGCATTTTAAGCTGAACGGTTTCCTGCGGCTCGGCCTGTTCGCGACCTCGCAGCCACCAGGCCAGCCCTAACAGCATGGCGGTAAACAGCAGGAAGACGAAGTTAGGCATTCCCGGCACCAGGCCCAGCAGACCCAGCACACCGGCGCTGAGCAGCATCACGTTCGGGTTGCTGAACAACTGACCGACCATCTGCTGGCCCACGTCCTGATCGGTCGCCACGCGGGTCACGATAACACCGGCCGCGGTGGAGATAACCAGCGCCGGGATCTGAGCGACCAGGCCGTCACCGATGGTTAACAGAGTGTAGGCTTCAGCGGCTTTCCCCATATCCATATCATGCTGCAGAACACCGACCAGCAGACCGCCGACGATGTTGATCACCATGATAAGGATACCCGCGATGGCATCACCGCGAACGAACTTACTCGCACCGTCCATTGAGCCGTAGAAGTCTGCTTCCTGGGTTACATCAGAGCGGCGTTTTTTCGCTTCCTCTTCACCAATCAGCCCGGCATTCAGGTCGGCGTCAATCGCCATCTGTTTACCCGGCATCCCGTCAAGGACAAAACGGGCGCCCACTTCGGCGATACGCCCGGCACCCTTGGTGATAACCATGAAGTTGATGATAACGAGGATAATAAACACCACGATACCGATGGCGAAGTTGCCGCCAACCAGGAAGTGGCCGAAGGCTTCAACCACCTTACCTGCCGCTGCACCGCCCGTATGCCCCTCCATCAGGATAATACGGGTGGAGGCTACGTTTAGCGCCAGGCGCAGGAGCGTGGTAAACAGCAGAATGGTCGGGAACGCAGCGAAATCCAGGGTGCGCTGGGTGAACATCGCCACCAGCAGCACCATAATGGAGAGTGCGATGTTAAAGGTGAAAAGCAGGTCGAGAACAAACGCCGGCAGCGGCAGCACCATCATCGACAGAATAAGTAAAATCAGTACCGGCCCGGCAAGGATCTGCCATTGGGTCGATTTCAGATTGGTGGGCAGTCGCAGCAATGCTACCAGGTTAGCCATCGGTGTCCTTCTCATTCATAAAATCCAGTGCCTCTGGCACCGGAAGATTGTCAGGTTTTTTCGGTTGCTGTCCGCCGGCAAGACGCCAGCGTTTAAGCTGCCATACCCAGGCCAGCACCTCAGCCACCGCTGCGTACAGCTGGCCGGGGATCTGCTGACCAATTTCAGCATGACGGTAAAGCGCACGCGCCAGCGGCGGTGCTTCAAGAATCGGTACCCGATTTTCGGTCCCGACTTCACGAATACGCAGGGCGATAAGACCGGCCCCTTTTGCCACCACCCGTGGCGCACTCATTTTGTTTTCGTCGTACTTCAGCGCGACCGAGTAGTGCGTCGGGTTGGTCACGATAACGTCCGCGGTCGGCACATCCGACATCATCCGTCGGCGTGCCGCAGCGCGCTTCATCTGGCGAATACGCTGTTTAACATGCGGATCGCCTTCATTATTCTTGTACTCGTCGCGAATATCCTGCCGCGACATGCGTAATTTCTTGATGTGGCTGTGGATCTGCCAGAAAACGTCGAAACCGACCATCGGGATAATCCCCAGGGTCACCAGCAGCGCGCAGAGTCCGACAATATCCAGGGCATTACCCATCGCCTTAAAGGGCGACTCGCTGATAAGGCGCATCATATCCGGCCAGTGATGCCACAGATAGATACCGGCGACGCTGCCAAGCAGGACCGTTTTAAGGATCGCCTTCAGCAATTCGGCGGCGGTTTGCGCCGAGAACATGCGCTTAATCCCCGGCAGCGGATTCAGTTTATCCAGCTTTAAAGCCAGGGATTTAGTGCTGAAAATCAACCCGCCCAGCATCACCGGGGCGACCAGGGCGACAATCATCACGCCGGTTATCAGCGGCAGAAGCGCAAGCAGCGCCTCTTTTATCAGCAGAATAATCTGCCCGAGGATAACTTTCGGATCGTTGACAATACTGTGATCAAAACGCAGCCCTCCCGACAACAGCGCCGCCAGCCGATTCGCCAGCGATGCGCCCCCGAGCCAGATCACACTCACGCCAACCAGCAGAGAGAGCAACGAAGTCAGCTCTTTCGATCGGGGGATCTGCCCGTCTTCCCTCGCCTTATCTAGTTTGTGGGGTGTGGGGGCTTCTGTTTTATCGTCGTTGTCTTCTGCCACAACTTTTTCTCACAGGCACAGTTACGCCAACATTATGCGGGGGCAGAAAAGATTCAATCGCAGGAAAAGGGGAGCGAAATACCGGGAGTTCCAGCGTTA
>DATEKR010000051.1:0-3084 GCA_035277345.1 Enterobacteriaceae bacterium | reverse complement strand
GAAACGGTCATCTGTCCAGCCGAGCACCTCGTCCGCCTTCTCCTGCGGATGGCACCACACCAGCGAGCAGCGCCCGTGCGACATCGGCAGCATCGCCAGCGGTCCGTGCTGCGTGAAGCGTTCGAACGCTCTGCCGTTGTGCGCACTCGCCGTGGAGACATTGGCAATCACGCCGACCTGCCCGTACGGCTCCTGCTGCCATTGCACGCCAAACCGGGTGGCAATGGCGGAGCGTGAACCGTCCGCCGCCACCAGCACCTGGCCTTCAAGCGTGGTACCGTTCTCTAACGTCACGCTGACCGCCTCTTCACTGCGGCTCACGTTCGCCACGCGGGCCGGGCAGTGCAAGGTTACGCCCGGCGCGTCCTGCAACAGACGGAACAGCCGCAGCCCGACGTCGTGCAGTTCGACAACCTGGCCCAGAGCATCAATGCGGTAATCATGGGCATCCAGGGTTACAAACCCGGCGTGTCCGCGGTCGCTAACGTGAACGGTCTTGATCGCTGTAGCACACTCGGCGATAGCCTGCCAGATGCCAATGCGTGACAGCTGCTGACACGTCCCCTGCGCCAGCGCAATGGCTCGCGAATCAAACCCGGGATGGTTCGTCGTCTGCGGCGCCACGGCCTCGACCAGATGCACCGGCAGCTGGCCCTGGGTCAAATGCGAAATGGCCAGCACCAGCGTGGCGCCATTCATGCCTCCGCCAACGATAATCACGCTCATCCGCGTGCCGCCGCCATCAGCGCCTCGATGTCGTCGGCATTTTTCACGACGCTCGCGGTCAGGTTTTCGTTGCCGGTTTCGGTGATGACGATGTCATCTTCTATACGAATGCCGATCCCACGGTATGCGTCTGGCACATCGGCATCCGGCGCGATATACAGCCCCGGCTCGACGGTTAACACCATACCCGGCTCCAGCACGCGTGAACGATCCGGGCCGTATGCGCCGACATCATGAACGTCCAGCCCCAGCCAGTGGCTCAGGCCGTGCATAAAGTACGGACGATGGGCATTTTCGGTAATCAGTGTGTCCACGTCGCCTTTCAGGATGCCCAGCTTCACCAGGCCGGTAATCATGATGCGAACCACTTCCCCGGTGACCTCCTGAATTGAGGTCCCCGGACGGAACAGCGTCAGGGCGGTATTCAGTGATTCGAGCACGATATCGTAGATTTCGCGCTGCGCGGGCGAGAATTTGCCGTTCACCGGGAAGGTGCGTGTAATGTCTCCGGCATAGCCGAGGTATTCACACCCGGCGTCGATCAGCACCAGTTCACCGTCGCGCAGTTCGCTTTCGTTTTCGGTGTAGTGCAGGATGCAGCCGTTTTCGCCGCCGCCCACGATGGTGTTATAGGACGGGAAGCGCGCGCCGTGACGGTTAAATTCGTGGTGAATTTCACCTTCGAGCTGATATTCAAACATCCCCGGACGGCATTTTTCCATCGCGCGGGTGTGCGCCAGCGCGCTGATTTCGCCGGCCCGACGCATCACGTTCAGCTCTTCTTCTGACTTAAACAGGCGCATCTCGTGCACCACCGGACGCCAGTCGGTCAGCGTGGCGGGCGCGGACAGGTTCTGACGCGCGCCCTTACGCAGCTTGTCCAGCGCGGTGAAGACGATCTCATCGGCGTAGGCGTATTCGCCCTGAGCATGGTAGAGCACGTCCAGACCGTTCAGCAGCTGGTAAAGCTGCTGGTTGATTTCGCTGAACGCCAGCGCACGGTCAACGCCCAGCTTCGCAGGCGCAGCCTCCTGGCCGAGGCGGCGACCAAACCAGACTTCTGCGGTCAGATCGCGCACGCGGTTAAAAATGACGCTGTGGTTGTGGGTGTCATTGCTTTTGATCAGCACCAGTACCGCTTCCGGCTCGTTAAACCCGGTGAAGTACCAGAAATCGCTGCTCTGGCGATAGGGGTATTCACTGTCGGCGCTGCGCGTCACTTCGGGCGCGGCAAAAATCAGCGCGGCGCTGCCCGGCTGCATCGTTGCCAGCAGCGCCTGACGACGGCGAGAATACTCTTGAGTAGACATAACCATGACACCCTCCTGTGCGTTGTTTTTCTTAATGTAAGGTTGGCTTGCGCACTTCCGGCGCGGTGGGCTGCGAGCGCGTGAAGTTGTCGTGGCACAGCAGTGACGCTACGCGAACATATTCAATGATCTCTTCGAGGGACATCTCCAGCTCTTCCTGATCTTCGTCTTCTTCGTAGCCCAGCTGCGCAATATTACGCAGATCGTCGATGGCCTCACCCGCTTCGCCGGTCACTTTATCCAGTTTAGGTTGGGTTACGCCCAGCCCCAACAGATAGTGGTTGACCCAGCCCGCGAGCGCATCGGCGCGATCGAACACGCTGACATCGTCGCCTTCAGGCAGATAAAGCTGAAAAAGGAAGCCATCGTCTTCCAGTGAATCGCTGGTTGCCGCGTGCATTTTACGCAGCGCTTCCGCCAGCTCATGACCAAAGGCCAGCCCTTCGTTCGTCAGGTCGTGGATCAGCGGCTGCCATGAGCTGTCGCTGTTTCCGCCGCACAGTATGCCACTGATCAGACCGTGCATTTCGGCAGGGGTTAAACCGACTCCCTGCTGGTTCAGTAACTGGTTTAAATCCTTGTAACCAGGCATTTCGTTCTGTATAGACATACGCATTCGTCATCAAAGGGAGGATATTCATGATATGCTACCACTTTGGACCCTGGTGATACCAGAAAAGGGCTTGTATCTTCACATCAGGGTAGCTATAGTGTCGCCCCTTCGCAGCCCCCGGGGCAGTAAGCGAAGGCAGCGCAGTCAATCAGCAGGAAGGTGGCATGTCTGCACAACCCGTCGATCTCCAGATTTTTGGCCGTTCACTGCGAGTGAATTGTCCACCTGAACAAAGGGATGCCCTGAATCAGGCTGCGGACGATTTGAATCAGCGGTTGCAAGATCTCAAAGAACGCACTAGAGTCACAAATACTGAGCAGCTGGTCTTCATCGCCGCGTTGAACATCAGCTATGAACTGACTCAGGAAAAAACGAAGACCCGCGACTACGCGGCAAGCATGGAGCAGCGCATTAAAATGCTCCAGCAGACCATTG
>DATEKR010000050.1:0-2659 GCA_035277345.1 Enterobacteriaceae bacterium | reverse complement strand
TTCCAGACCTGGCCTGCCAGGCCGCGATTACGCGGCAGCACGCGGCGTACCGCGTTCAGCATCTGATCTTTATCTTTCAGCAGGAAGAAGAGCATCAGCGGCACCAGCACCAGGTAGACCGCCAGCGTCAGCAGGCCCACCAGCGACGCCAGGGAGTATTTGACCACCGAGTCGCCCATCCCCAGCATGCGGCTGCGCATATTTTCCGCCATCGCATCAATGATGCCGGCGTCCATCAGCGCCGGATAGCGTCGCGGCAGCGTGGCGGCGAAGTCCGAGAGCTTATTGAGCATGCCCGGCATATCGCGGATCAGGTTAATGCCCTGCTGCCAGGCAACGGGCGCAACCACAAAGGCCAGCAGCAGGAGAATGCCGACAAAGACCACCAGCACCAGCGAGGTTGCCCAGCGACGGGAGCAGCCTGCCCTTTCCAGCCTCACCGTCGGCCACTCCAGCAGATAGGCCAGCACCAGTGCCACCAGTAGCGGAGCCAGAAGACCGCTAAAGAAAAACAGGATACCAAAGCCGGCAACCAGAATAACCAGCAACGCAATCGCCTCCGGATCGCTGAATCGGCGGCGATACCACTGCATTAACATCTCAAGCATAAATTCCTTCTTCGAACGCCAGGCTGTGCTAAGAGATCGAATTGTATCTACTTGTCACAAAAAAGACTTCGCTTTTTATCAACAAGCAGACAAACATGAAAAGTTGGGTGAAGAGGATTTTCAACGCTGTCGCCTGCGGCTACACTCGCAGCTTGACCGGGATGAAACGTTATCCCCGGATGCGGGTCCAACAGACACAACGCACAACACAGGACAGTGGTTATGTTCAGGCAGTTTAAAAAAACGCTGGTGGCAACCCTGATCGCCACGCTGACACTCGGCCCGATGGCTCCGGCGTTTGCGCACTCTGCAGATACGCTACCGGATATGGGCACCACGGCCGGGAGCACGCTCTCCATCGGCCAGGAAATGCAGATGGGCGATTACTTCGTTCGTCAGCTGCGCGGCAGCGCACCGCTGATTAACGACCCGCTGCTGGTACAGTATATTAACGGGCTGGGAGCGCGCCTGGTCAACTCTGCCGACTCGGTGAAGACGCCCTTCCACTTCTATTTAATCAACAACGACGAGATCAACGCCTTTGCCTTCTTCGGCGGCAACGTGGTCCTGCACTCGGCGCTGTTTCGCTATTCCGACAACGAAAGTCAGCTGGCGTCGGTGATGGCGCACGAAATCTCCCACGTCACCCAGCGCCATCTGGCGCGTGCGATGGAAGACCAGAAACGCAGTGCTCCTCTGACCTGGGCCGGTGCGCTGGGCTCCATTCTGCTGGCGATGGCCAACCCGCAGGCGGGTATGGCAGCCCTGACCGGTACCCTGGCAGGAACGCAGCAGGGGATGATCAGCTTTACCCAGCAGAATGAGCAGGAAGCAGACCGTATCGGTATTCAGGTGCTGCAACGCGCAGGCTTTGATCCGCAGGCGATGCCGACATTCCTCGAAAAACTGCTGGATCAGTCACGCTACTCCTCCCGCCCGCCGGAAATGCTGCTGACGCACCCGCTGCCGGAAAGCCGACTCTCCGATGCACGCAACCGCGCCAATCAGATGCGATCCGTGGTCGTTCAGTCTTCGACGGAGTTCTATCTGGCCAAGGCCCGCACGCTGGGGATGTATAACTCCGGTCGCAATCAGTTGACCAGCGACCAACTGGATAACTGGGCAAAAGGTAACGTGCGTGAACAGCAGGCCGCCCGGTATGGCCGCGCCTTGCAGGCGATGGAAGCGGGCAAGTATCCGGAAGCCCGGACAGCGCTGCAGCCCCTGCTCAGCGCCGAGCCGAATAACCCCTGGTACCTGGACCTTGCGACCGATATCGATCTCGGGCAGAACAAAGCCACCGAGGCCATCGCCCGCCTGCGCAACAGTAAAGACGTGCGCGTTAACCCGGTCCTGCAGCTGAACTTCGCCAACGCCCTGTTTAAAGGTGGCCAGTTGTCGGAGGCCGCCAGCGTGCTCAATCGCTATACGTTCAGTAATAAAGAAGACAGCAACGGCTGGGATCTGCTGGCTCAGGTGGAGAGCGCCCTCGGCCATCGCGACCAGGAACTTGCCGCCCGCGCCGAAGGCCTGGCGCTGGCAGGCCGCCTCGACCAGGCGATTTCGCTGCTGAGCAGCGCCAGCTCGCAGGTCAAACTCGGCAGCCAGCAACAGGCCCGTTATGATGCGCGTATCGACCAGCTGCGCGGGCTACAGCAGCGCTTCCGTCCCTATGAAAAGATGTGATCAGGAGTAAAAATGACCGACGCCGTACAGATCTGGCATAACCCCCGCTGCTCAAAGAGCCGTGAAACCCTGAATCTGCTAAAAGAAAACGGCATCGAGCCGGACGTGGTCCTCTATCTGGAGACGCCGCCGGACGCGGCCACGCTAAGCAAGGTGCTGCAGATGCTGGGCATGAACAGCGCCCGCGAACTCATGCGCCAGAAAGAGGAGCTGTACAAAACGCTTAATCTTGCAGACGCGACGCTGTCAGAAACGGCGCTCGTTCAGGCGCTGATCGACAATCCAAAGCTTATCGAGCGACCGATTGTTATCCATCAGGGTCAGGCAAGAATTGGCCGCCCGCCGGAACAGGTGCTGGAAATTCT
>DATEKR010000049.1:0-5120 GCA_035277345.1 Enterobacteriaceae bacterium | reverse complement strand
AAGCAGAGAAATGGGCAATATCGGGATTGTCTTTCAGGGCTTTCTCCAGCCGTATCGTCTGACGTTCGGTCTCCTGCTGGCTGGCGTTAGCCGGAAGCGTCAGGTTTACCAGCAGCTCCGGCCTGTCGGAGGCGGCAAAGAATCCGCCCTGAAGCAGCGTGGATGCGCCAACCGAGGCGGCGAGCACCGTCAGCGCCAGCAGCAGCGTGCGCAGGCGATGGGACATGATCCAGCCCAGTAATCCCTGATAGCGTCTCCGCAGCCAGCCTTGCCGGGCATGCCGCTGCAACGCGTTATCTGACAGCAGCCAGACGCCGGTCAGCGGGGAGAAAACAATGGCGACGACCCAGGAGCAGAGCAGGGCAATCAGCATGACGGCAAAAAGCGTAAAACAGTACTCTCCGGCGCTGGAGGCGGCGAAACCCACCGGGATAAACCCGGCGATGGTGACCAGGGTACCCGTCAGCATGGGAAAGGCGGTGGTGCCGAAGGCCCAGGTCGCGGCGTTAATTTTACTGTCGCCCGCTTCGAGGCGGCTGACCATCGCCTCAATGGTGATCATGGCGTCATCCACCAGCAGCCCCAGCGCAATAATCAGCGCGCCGAGGGAGATACGCTGCAGGCCAATGCCCCACAGCAGCATAAAGGCAAAGGTCATCGCCAGCACCAGCGGGATCGCGGCGGCGACTACCAGCCCGGCCCGCAGGCCGAGGGAGACAAACGAAACCGCCAGCACAATCAGAATGGCTTCGCCGAGCACGCGCATAAAGTCATCCACCGCCAGGCCGACAACCGCCGACTGATCCGCCACCCGGGTCATTTCGATCCCGTGAGGCAGGCTCTGAGCGATGGCGTCCATCCTGGCGTTAAGGGCACGGCCAAAATCAAGAATATTGCCGGTAGACGCCATCGAGACGGCAAGGCCGATGGCAGGCCGACCGTTGACGCGAAAAAGCGGATCGGGCGGTTCGCTGATTTCCCGGCTAACGGTGGCGATATCCGTCAGGGGAATAAAGCGCTGATTAACGTGCAGGGTAATATTCTGCAGGCTCTCTTCCGAGGTAAATGCGCCGCTGACGCGCAGGGCGATGGTTTCAGTATCGGTACGCACCGTCCCGGCGGCAATCACGGCGTTCTGTGCCTCCAGGGCATCGGCTATCTCCTGCAGCGTCAGTCCCATACCGGCCATTTTACGGGGAGAAAACGTTACCACCACCTGCTCTTCCTGCTCGCCCAGCAGCTTTATTTTTCCCATATCTGGCAGAGAGAGCAGGTCATGACGCAGGTTTTCCACCCGATCGCGCAGCTCCCGAGGGCTGAAACCCTCCTGGGTAAAGGCATAGATGGAACCCCAGGTGTCATCAAATTCATCATCGACCATCGGCCCGACCGCGCCCGCTGGCAGCGTAAAGGCGGCATCCTGCATTTTTTTCCGCACCTGATACCAGACGTTGCTGACTTCCGCCGGGGGCGTATCGTCGCGAAGGTTTACGTACAGAGTGGTGCTGCCGCGCCGGGTTTCGCTTTCGACATAATCCAGCCAGGGTGTTTCCAGCAGACGCTTCTCCAGCGGATCGGTAATAAAGTTGATGGTATCGGGAATACTCGCGCCGGGCCAGCGTACCGAAACCACCGAGGTTTTAATGGTAAAGGCCGGATCTTCGGTGCGTGGCAGCTGCTCATAGCATTTCACGCCGATGGCCAGAATCATCAGCATCAGAAACACCACGCACTGCTGATTGCGGATCGCCCATGCGGAAAGGTTCGGGAACATTATGGCTTTTCCTCCCCGGGTGAAACGATTTCACCATCGCGCAGCTTACTGACCCCGGCGATGACCACTTTATCGCCGGGACGAAGGCCGCTGGCGATAAAAACCTCTTGCGCGGAAAATCCCGCCAGCGCGACCGGGGTCAGCGTTAACCGGGTGCGGGCGTTGTCCAGCACAAAGACCGCAGGTTTTGTGCCCGTGCGGGTCAGGGAGGAGGCCGGTAGTGCGATGGCGGGCTTACCTGCACCCGAAAATGTGGCCTGCACGCTGGCACCCAGCGCCAGAGAGGGCGGCGGCGCAACCAGCGTCATGCGCACGCGCCAGGTCCGTGTGCCGGGATCGGCCTGAGGGCTGATATCCCGCAATATTCCCTGCGCCGTGACGGCGGGCGTGGCGAGCAGAGATACGGTAAACGCCTCGCCCTGCCGGTCGTGCAGCTCATCTGCCGCAGGGAGCCAGAAGACGGCGTCCCGCCGATCCCCGGCCGCCAGGGTGGCCACCGTCTGACCGGCGCTGACCACCTGCCCGGCGGAGGCGCTAACGGCGGTGATCACCCCGTCTGAAGGGGCGATCAGCTGCGACCAGCTGACATTCTCCTCGGCTATTTTCAGGCTGGCCTCACTGCTTTTTCGGCGGGATGCCGCAGCCTGCCACTCCGCCTGAGCCGTATCAAGCTGGGCGACTGAGACCGCGCCGCCGGGGATCAGCAGCTTCATCCGCCGCAGGGTTAAGGCCGCAACCTGTTCGGCCGCACGGGCGCTGGCCAGGTCGGCTTTTGCTGAAAGGCGCTGATTTTCGGTCGTCTGGCTCTCAATGGTTGCCAGGACCTGACCGGCATGCACGCGATCGCCTGCCTCAACGGTGCGGGTGAGCAGACGTCCGCTCAGGCGAAACCCGAGGGCAATTTCATCCCGGGCATGGATCTCGCCGACCCGACGCAGCCCGTTCTCGCTATCCGCATCGGAGACGGTCAGGGTTTTAACCGGCCTCGGGACGGGGTTATGTGCCGTCGGGGCGTCATCGCAGCCGACCAGCAGCAGTAAGGTGAAGATCACGGCGGTATTGAATCGCATCATCGTGCCTGCTTTTGAGGGAGATGAGACGATTAAAGGCCGGCTAAATCCAGATTCTTTTTAAGGTTTATCAAGAGCGCGTCAAGGTGGCTGAAATAGTCGGTAGCCTGACCGTGATTTCAAGGCCGCAAGGTTTTGCCAGCGCGGCGCGGATCTCGCCGTGATGGGCCAGACAGATCGCGCGGGCAATCGACAGGCCCAGCCCGCTGCCGCCGGAATGGCGCGCGCGCGAGGTTTCGGCCCGGGTAAAACGCTCAAACATCGCCTCAAGAAAATCCGCTGAAACACCGGGGCCGAAGTCGCGGAAGACCATTTCAATCCAGGCATCGGTCTGTCGGATGTCGATCAGCAGTTGTTCCCCTTCGGCGGCGTAGCTCAGCGCATTTTCGAGAAGGATGGTGATCGCCTGGCCGATTCGGCTGGCATCGGCCTCCAGCAGGCAGGAGGGCGGGGCAGTGAGAAGGATAGCCAGCCCGGCCCGATCCGCACGCGGGCGCAGCCACGCGATCCTCTCTTTAACCAGCTCGCTCAGATTGACGCGGCTGATATCCAGCATAAGGTGGTCCGCATCGGCCAGCGAGAGCAGCTGCAGCGCATCCGCCAGCTGGCTCATCGACTGGAGCTGTTTCATTACCATGCCCAGCTGCTGCTCGTCCGGCGTAAAAACGCCGTCCATCATTCCCTGCAGACGCCCCATTGCGGCCGTCAGCGGAGAACGCAGTTCATGGGCCATCGCCACATGGGAGGCACGGACTTCCCGGTCATAGCGCGCCAGCTGATCGGCCATCTGATTAAAGTCGCGCACCAGGGCAATCATCTCCGTGGGAGCGTCTTTTAACGGCTGCGCCTGGGCGGTGAAATCGCCGCTGGCGACGGCGCGGGCGGCGGCGATCAGTCGGTTAAACTGCTCTACCAGCGGGCGGGCGGTTTTTAGCCCGAGAAGCACCAGACCGGGGATCAGAAAGAGCACCAGAATCCCGATGGTCATCCAGTCCCCGGAGGCAATATTCGGGTCAACATAGCTGATGCCCCACCATTGATCGACGATCTGGTGGTAACGGGTCGGGTCCGTCGGCGGGCTGGCTTTGATCTGCTCGTACTCCAGCCGGACCGCCGCAGGCATTTGCTGCTTCAGCCACGCGGCCTGGAGCGCATAGCGAAGCCAGATGGAGGCGACAAAAACAATCACGGTGGCGATGGAAAACACCGAGACGCGGATGGCGATCCAGCGCCACAGGGACGGGCGAGAGGGGGTATTCATGGCTGGCGGAACCGATAGCCAACGCCGCGCACGTTGAGCAGAACGTCGTCGATGCCTGCCGTCTCAAGCTTTTTGCGCAGGTTATAAATATGCGTATCCACGACGCGCTCCAGCGCATCGCTGTCCGGCAGGCAGTGGTCGAGCAGCGCCTGTCGCGACCAGGCCCGTACCGGAGAGTGCATAAGCGTGCTCAGCAGAGAAAACTCGGTTGGCGTCAGCTCCAGGAGCCGCTGACGCTGGCCTTCACGGGTGACCGTGACGGTCATGGCGCTGGTATCCACTTCCAGTCCCTGCCAGCGCAGCACCTCCGCCAGGCCGCCGTTGCTGGCCTGATACCGGCGCAGTACCGCCTGCACCCGCGCGATAACTTCCCGGGGATCGTAGGGTTTAACAATATAATCATCGGCACCGTAGCGCAGGGCACCGACCTTGTCTGGTAGATCCCCCATGGCGGTAATCATGACCACCGGCGTCTGGCCGCTGCGGCGCACGGCGGCCAGCACTTCCGTCCCGTTCATCGATGGCAGCATCACATCCAGTAAAATAAGGTCGGGCTTCCAGCTGCGGGATAGCTCCAGTCCTGCCAGTCCGTCGCCGGAGACGGCGACATCGTAATTCTCACGCTTCAGATAGGCGTCGAGCACGTTCGCCGCATCCGCATCATCTTCAATAATCAACACCCGACGTTTACTCATAGGGAGCCACCTTGATGGTTTCTTGATCATTCCCGGAGGCAAGTGTTGACAGTGCAGGGCCAGGCTACCGGGGAGTTAATAAGCAGCGCTGATAATAAGGGGGAAAAGGCGGGTTTACGTCGCAGGGGCTCACATTAATCGCACGGTATTTTCATGGTTCTCTCCTGAGAACGTTGCGTTTATCGATCTTAACGCAGGCCGCCACCCCTGAGGGATGGCGGCCTTTTTTCGTCGGGGCGATTATGCCTCGCCGCCGATAACCTGGCGGATACGCTTCGCGATCTGTCCGACGTGCGTTTCGAGGGCAAAGTGGCCCGTAT
>DATEKR010000048.1:0-5362 GCA_035277345.1 Enterobacteriaceae bacterium | reverse complement strand
CGATACCGGCAAAGTCATGATCGTCGGCGATGATGACCAGTCTATCTACGGCTGGCGTGGGGCGCAGGTGGAAAACATCCAGCGCTTCCTCAACGATTTCCCCGGTGCGCAAACCATTCGTCTGGAGCAAAACTACCGTTCAACCAGCAACATTCTGAGCGCGGCTAACGCCCTGATCGAGAACAACAACGGGCGTCTGGGCAAAAAGCTGTGGACCGACGGCGTCGACGGCGAGCCGATCTCACTTTACTGTGCGTTCAACGAACTCGACGAAGCACGGTTCGTGGTGAACCGCATCAAGACCTGGCAGGACAACGGCGGCGCGCTGGAGCAGTGCGCCATTCTCTACCGCAGCAACGCCCAGTCGCGCGTGCTGGAAGAGGCGCTATTGCAGGTGAGTATGCCGTACCGTATTTACGGCGGGATGCGATTCTTCGAACGTCAGGAAATTAAAGATGCGCTGTCGTATCTGCGCCTGATCGCCAACCGTAACGACGACGCAGCGTTTGAACGCGTGGTCAATACGCCCACGCGCGGCATCGGCGATCGCACGCTGGACGTGGTGCGTCAGGCATCGCGCGATCGTCAGCTTACGCTGTGGCAGGCGTGCCGCGAGCTGCTGCAGGAAAAAGCCCTCGCCGGTCGTGCGGCCAGCGCGCTGCAACGCTTCCTTGAGCTGATAGACGCTCTTGCGCAGGAAACCGCCGATATGCCGCTGCACGTGCAGACCGACCGCGTCATTAAAGACTCCGGCCTGAGAACGATGTACGAGCAGGAGAAGGGCGAGAAGGGCCAGACCCGTATTGAGAACTTAGAGGAACTGGTGACGGCAACGCGCCAGTTCAGCTACAACGAAGAAGATGAAGATCTGATGCCGCTGCAGGCATTTCTCTCCCACGCCGCGCTGGAAGCGGGCGAAGGGCAGGCGGACACCTGGCAGGATGCGGTTCAGCTGATGACCCTGCACTCCGCGAAAGGCCTGGAGTTCCCGCAGGTGTTTATCGTCGGGATGGAAGAGGGGATGTTCCCGAGCCAGATGTCGCTGGATGAAGGCGGACGCCTGGAAGAAGAGCGTCGTCTGGCCTACGTGGGCGTGACGCGTGCAATGCAGAAGCTCACGCTCACCTACGCCGAAACCCGCCGCCTGTACGGTAAAGAGGTGTATCACCGTCCTTCGCGCTTTATCGGTGAACTGCCGGAAGAGTGCGTGGAGGAGGTACGCCTGCGCGCCAGCATCAGCCGTCCGGTCAGCCATCAGCGTATGGGTGCACCAATCTCCGAAAACGACACCGGGTACAAGCTGGGCCAGCGCGTGCGCCACTCGAAATTCGGGGAAGGCACTATTGTGAATCTTGAAGGCAGCGGTGAACACAGCCGCCTGCAGGTGGCGTTCCAGGGGCAGGGGATCAAATGGCTGGTGGCCGCGTATGCGAAGCTGGAAACTGTGTAACTTTCAGAAAAATATCACTATTTTGTAATAATCTGCTAGCCTTATACGCTGGAGGTCAATTAATGCCCTTCCGCGTTCCGTTGCGTGTTGACGCCGCAGTTATTGCTGGCGTAACATGCGCGCACGATTACGCTAAGAGGACATTCGCCTTGGACACACCCAGTAGATACTGGCTCAATTCCCTGTCATCCAGGAACAACTCCTAAGGCTATCTCCTCATGCTGATGGCCTTAGTGGTTGTCAGCGACCTGCATTATTCCCGTCGCGCTGAGTCAGGCTGTTTAATGGTCTGAAACCCAAATCGTTTCTGTGTGCCCACCGAACTGTCCGATATTTTTTGCATTGGGAGTCCCGGTCATGTTGAGCGCATTTCAACTCGAAAAAAACCGACTGACTCGGCTTGAAGCCGAAGAGTCACAGCCCCTCATTGATACCGTATGGGTGGATCTGGTCGAGCCGGACGACGATGAACGCCTTCGCGTACAATCTGAGCTGGGGCAAAGCCTCGCGACCCGTCCGGAACTGGAAGATATCGAAGCATCTGCGCGTTTTTTTGAAGACGAAGACGGTCTGCACATTCACTCCTTCTTCTTCTTTGAAGACGCCGACGATCACGCGGGGAACTCCACCGTGGCGTTTACCATCCGCGATGGTCGCCTGTTTACCCTGCGCGAGCGTGAACTGCCTGCGTTTCGTCTTTACCGTATGCGCGCCCGCAGTCAGGCGATGGTCGACGGTAACGCTTACGAGCTGCTGCTCGACCTGTTCGAAACCAAAATTGAACAGCTGGCGGATGAGATTGAAAACATCTACAGCGACCTGGAAAAGCTGAGCCGCGTGATCATGGAAGGCCATCAGGGCGATGAATATGACGAAGCGCTGTCAACGCTCGCGGAACTGGAGGATATCGGCTGGAAGGTGCGCCTGTGTCTGATGGATACCCAGCGCGCCCTGAACTTCCTGGTGCGTAAAGCGCGCCTGCCGGGTGGCCAGCTGGAACAGGCGCGTGAGATCCTGCGCGATATCGAATCCCTTCTGCCGCACAACGAATCCCTGTTCCAGAAGGTCAACTTCCTGATGCAGGCGGCGATGGGCTTTATCAACATCGAGCAGAACCGCATCATCAAGATCTTCTCGGTGGTATCCGTGGTGTTCCTGCCGCCTACGCTTGTGGCCTCAAGCTATGGGATGAACTTTGAGTTTATGCCGGAGCTCAAGTGGAGCTTTGGCTACCCGGGAGCGATTATCTTTATGATCCTCGCCGGGCTGGCGCCGTATCTGTACTTTAAACGGAAGAACTGGCTTTGAGGATCCGCCCGGTGGCGCTACGCTTACCGGGCCTACAGAACGTGTAGGCCGGATAAGGCGCAGCTGCCATCCGGCAAAAAGGCGCTACAAGCCTTTACGCACCCTGCGCTGGGTATAAATTGCATCCGCCACGAAAATCGCCAGTGCGACCCAGATGAAGGCGAACGTCACCATCTTATCCGCACCCGGCACTTCGCCGTAAAACACCACCGCCAGCAGGAACATCAGCGTCGGGCCGATGTACTGGAAGAAGCCGAGCGTCGAGAGGCGCAGGCGCGTAGCTGCGCCGGTGAAGCACAGAAGCGGGATCGTGGTGACCACGCCCGCCGCCATCAGCAGAACGTTAAGCGTCCAGGGGTTATTGCCCATGTGGCTGGTGGCGCTGTCGGCAATGCCAAACAGGTAAATCGCGGCCACCGGCAGCAGGCACAGGGTTTCGAACAGCATACCGGTTTGCGCTTCAACGGCGATTTTCTTACGTACCAGCCCGTAGAACGCAAAGCTGAACGCCAGGCCTAAGGCGATAACCGGCAGCGAGCCGAAGGTCCAGAGCTGAACCAGCACGCCGCAGAAGGCTAAAATCACGGCCACCCACTGCATTCGGCGGAAGCGCTCGCCGAGGAAAATCATCCCCAGCACAATATTCACCAGCGGGTTAATAAAGTAGCCGAGGCTGGCTTCGAGCATGTGATGGTTATTCACCGCCCAGATAAACAGCAGCCAGTTGCCGCCAATCAGTACGGCAGACAGCGCCAGCAGAAAGACCTTCTTCGGCGTTTTCAGGAGCGTTTTAACGCCTGACCACTGACGGCTAATGCTCATCAGCGCGATCATAAAGAAAAACGACCAGATTACGCGGTGAGTGAGGATCTCATCGGCGGGAACATAGTGGATAAATTTGAAATAAGCAGGCGCGATGCCCCAAATAAAATAAGCGGCAAGGGCGAGTAAAACGCCCTGCCGCGTCTGTTTAGCATCCATCAGGATAATCCGTTACAAAGTAGTGAGGCGATTTTACGCGATTTTGCCGTTTCAACCCACCATATAAGTGGCCGTTGCGCTGGCGATATACAGTTGTTCTTCGTTATGTAACTCGACGCGGGCGACGGCCACTTTGTTGCCCGCACGGAGCAGGCTGCTGGTGCAGGTGAAGCGGTTTCCGCGCCCCGGACGCAGGTAGTCGACGCGTAAATCGATGGTTCCCATGCGCGATAAACGCTGACGCAGTTCATCCTCGTTAATGGTGTCATGGCGCGTCAGCGTACTGCCCACGCAGACCAGGCCTGCCGCGACGTCCAGCGCGGAAGCAATCACGCCGCCGTGCAATATGCTTTGCGCCCAGTTGCCCACCATCATCGGCTGATTATTGAAGCTCAGCTGGGCAAAGGCTTTCTCATAACGCTCCAGCTCCAGTCCAAGCGCACGGTTAAACGGCATGTGGTAAACAAAAATCTCGCCCACAAGTTTCAAAGCTTCGTCGGCGGTAAGCGTGGCAGACATGAGAAACGGCATCCTTATTGTTAATAAAATGTTGATTTTATGCTTCTGCAATAAGGAATTCCACTTTCAGAAACGAACAGGCGGAAGTTGGCGCGGAAGTATGTAGAATGTCCGGCACATAACTATTCACTCATTCTATATCTTTGCAGGAGAACACCACCGATGCGGACGTATCTGGGTTGGTTAATTGCGGCGGTTTCGCTGCCCCTCACAGCCTATGCGCAGGAAGCCACGGTTAAAAAGGTGCACGATGCGCCAGCCGTTCGCGGCAGTATCATCGCCAACCTGCTTCAGGAGCATGACAATCCGTTCACCCTTTATCCGTATGACACCAACTACGTCATTTACACCCAGACCAACGATCTCAACAAAGAGGCGATAAGTTCTTACAACTGGTCGGATAATGCGCGTAAAGACGAAGTGAAGTTCCAGCTAAGCCTCGCGTTTCCGTTCTGGCGCGGCATCGCCGGGCCTAACTCGGTGCTCGGTGCCTCTTATACCCAGAAATCCTGGTGGCAGCTCTCTAACCGTGGAGAATCGTCGCCGTTTCGTGAAACCAACTACGAGCCGCAGCTGTTCCTCGGCTTCGCAACCGATTATGAGTTTGCCGGCTGGACCCTGCGTGACGTTGAATTCGGTTTCAACCATGATTCCAACGGCCGTTCCGATCCCACCTCACGCAGCTGGAACCGCGCCTATACACGCCTGATGGCGCAGAACGGCAATTTCATGGTGGAAGTCAAACCGTGGTACGTCGTGGGCGATACCGACGATAACCCGGATATCACCAAATATATGGGTTATTATCAGCTTAAGGTTGGCTATCAGATCGGTGACGCAGTGCTGAGCGCTAAAGGCCAATACAACTGGAACACCGGCTACGGTGGCGCAGAACTGGGCTTAAGCTATCCTATGACCAAACACGTGCGCCTCTACACCCAGGTTTACAGCGGTTACGGCGAGTCGCTTATCGATTACAACTTCAACCAGACCCGCGTCGGTGTGGGCGTGATGTTGAACGATATTTTCTAAGCAGCACGAATGTTTTTGCGTTAAACGTTGAAGTTTCTCTCTCAGGCGCTGAAAATAGCGCCTGTTTTATTT
>DATEKR010000047.1:0-3280 GCA_035277345.1 Enterobacteriaceae bacterium | reverse complement strand
CAACGGAGGGCAGGCCGGATTCGACGGTGACGATCTGTTCGAAGGTGCTCTTCAGGGCGTTGATATGCTGGATCTGCGCCATCAGCGTCTGCTGCTGCGTTGCGTCGACCTGAAAACAGAGCACGCCCGGCAGCCGCACGGCGGCCTTGCTGCTGCGCTTTTCCGACTGCTGCTGGATAAACAGATGGCTGAAATGGGCGAGGGCGAGCGTCTGCGCCTCTTGCCCCAGGCGCTGGCGGACGTGGATTTTATCCAGGGGCGAATGCTCATCGCCTTTGGCGACCTCGGGCAGCTCAAACACTCGTGCGGCCAGCAGCCGCTGCTCTGCAAGCGATGCTTTAAGTGTTACCAGCTCCCGCTCTATTTGCCGGAAGGTATCGTTAAGCCGTTCAACCCTGTCGTATCGCGCCATTGCGAACCTCATTAGTTACAACATACTCAATGGTTTTTTACTTTACGCCGACTGAGGCAGCGGCGCAAGACGTTGTCAGGCAGGGATTAACGGCGGCACCGGGCGGCTGACCGGCCAGCTAAAACGAAAGCGTGCGCCGCCGGTCGGGCTGGCTTCGCAGGTCACTTCGCCCTCCATCGCCTGGGCAATAGAGTAAACGATAGCCAGCCCGAGACCACAGCCGCCGGTGGCGCGATCCCGGCTGGGGTCGAGGCGCACAAAGGGCTCAAAGACACGCTGACGCTCATCGGGGTCGATCCCCGGTCCGTCATCATCCACGGTCAGAGAGGCGTAACCGTTATGGCAGGTGAGCCTTGCGTCAACCCGTTCACGGCTGTAGCGCAGGGCATTATTCAGCAGATTATCCAGCACCCGCTCCATCAGGCGCATATCCAGCGCGCCGTAGTCGGCGACATCCAGCAGGCCGACGGTAACGATGCGCTGGGGATTGACTGCCTGGACATCCTGCACGTGGGTGTTAAGCCAGGCGGGCAGGTCGGGAGTGCTGAGGATCAGCTCATTCTGGGGACGGTCGAGACGGGCGTAGGTCAGCAGCTCATCAATCAGCGCATCCAGCTGGCTGATATCGCGGTTCAGGGCCTGCGACTCCTCTTCCGTCAGATTATCGCTCATCTCCAGCCGGTAGCGCAGTCGCGCCAGCGGGGTACGCAATTCGTGAGCGATGCCGTCGATCAGCCGCTTTTTACTGGCGATCAGGGCGGTGACGTTATCGGCCATCTGGTTAAACGCCACGCCGAGGCGCAGGAAGCTGGAATTGCTGTCGAAATGAATGCGCTCCGTCATATGTCCGTCGCCAAAGCGCTGGGCGGCGCTTTCAAGTCTCAGCATCTCCTGCCAGTGCGGGCGCACCCAGATAAAGACCGGTAGCGCCAGGGAGATGGCGATAAACGCCATCAGGGCGATATCCAGCAGGCGCATTTCGTGGAGGAAGAACAGATAGGGAACCGGACCGACGGCCAGCACGTAGTTGCTGCGCGGAATCCGCTGAATAAAGGTGTACTGATCGTCAAGCGCGACGATATCTCCGGCGCGGAGGTGGCGCATCGAGGCCGGGTCGAGGTGATAGCGGGAAAGCGGTTCGACCTGGAGATCGAAGGAGAGGTTGAGATCCATCTCTTTCAGCGTCTTGCCCCATTCATGGGGCGGAATTTCCCGCAGCTCACTGCGCATCAGGTAGAGAGAGCTTTTCATCAGATCGTCGAGCGACTGTCTACCAGCTCGCTCGGCGGTGAATTTATACACCAGCCCGACCAGCATGGTCATCACCAGAAAGCAGACAAACAGCAGGAGATAAAACTGAACGAAAAGTTTTTTCATAACCGATCCGGTGAACGCTTAGTTATCCCAGGCGTGGGGGGCGAACAAGTAGCCTTTATTGCGCACGGTCTTAATGCGGTAAGGCTCGGTGGCGCTATCGAGCAGCTTTTTCCGCAGCCGCGAAATGGCCACGTCGACGCTGCGATCCAGCCCGTCATAGCTGACGCCGCGCAGATTTTTCAGCAGGGCATCGCGGTCCATAATTTGCCCGGCGTGGGTTGCCAGCTCCCAAAGCAGGTCAAAATCGGCGGTAGAAAGCTGAATGTCTTCACCGGCCAGCAATACCTGGCGATTAACCGGGTCAATCGCCAGGGTGCCGAAACGCAGCGCCTTATGCGGCGTCAGCGCGCTCGGGGAGGGCCCGGCCTGCAGCGACGACAGATGCTGACGCAGATGCAGGCGCAAACGGGCCAGCAGCACGGCGGGTGGGGTCGTTTTGAGAATATAGTCGCTGGCGCCCATTTCCAGAGAGAGGATATGGTTCATATCGCTGTCCAGCGAGGTAAGCAGGACAATGGGGCCCTGCCACTGGCCGCGCAGATCCCGGCAGAGGGTCATGCCGTCTTTACCTGGCAGCATAATATCCAGCAGGACGAGGTCAGGTTTTTCCGCCGCAATTCGGGCTTCGGCGCAGTCTCCACGCGGCTCAATGACCACATCCATATCATGCTTGCTTAAATACGCGGCGATCAGTGCGCCCACTTCAGGGTCATCTTCGACAAAAACGATTTTGTTCATACGCCACAGGCTTTGGCAAAAGAAAAGAACATACACCGCCCGCAGGGCGGCTGCTATTACTCGTTCATCAATTGATACACTTCCGCTATGCTGCTTGCTGTGGTAATGAAATCTTAGGGCAAAACAGGATGGGATTGTTGATTAAAGCAGCGCTTGGCGCGCTGGTGGTGGTACTGATAGGTATACTGGCAAAAACCAAAAATTACTATATCGCCGGGCTGATCCCGCTGTTTCCGACCTTTGCGCTGATTGCGCACTATATCGTCGCCACCGAACGCGGGATAGAGGCGCTGCGCGCCACTATCGTTTTCGGTATGTGGTCGATTATTCCCTATTTTCTCTATCTGCTGTCGCTGTGGTATTTCACCGGTTTTCTGCGTCTGCCGCTGGCGCTAACCGGCGCGGTGGTCTGCTGGAGCCTGAGCGCGTGGATCCTGATCGCCTGCTGGAGTCGTTTTCACTAACGCAGCGGACGACCGCCGTCGAGGCCGAAGGTGCGGCCGGTGACGTAGCAGCTGGTGAGCAGATAATCGATCAGGTCGATGATCTCTTTTTCTCCAGGCGCAATTTTCATCAGCGATTTGTTCAGCGCTTTCTGGCGATATTCGGCGTCGTCGGCCTCATTAAACAGCAGCAGCGACGGCGCGATAGCGTTGACCTTCACCTCCGGCGCCAGCTTGCGGGCAAAGGAGCGGGTCAGGTTATCGAGTGCGGCCTTGCTGGCGGCATAGGCTATATGCTTGTCGCTGCCGC
>DATEKR010000046.1:0-3752 GCA_035277345.1 Enterobacteriaceae bacterium | reverse complement strand
CATAAGAGGCGCTGCCGACGGATGTCAGCAGCGTTTAAATCATGGAGATTCAGTCGGACGACTGAATCAAATCGTCGGCTTTCAGCGCCTGCGGCGCGATAAAAATTTCCATATTTTCACGGGATAATTCCCAGTGTTCAAATACCAGATCGACAACCGCCTGTTCGTCGTGCGCCTCAATGGCCAGGATAAAAGCATCGTGGTGATCGGCGGCAAGGTGCAGACGCTGCTCCATATCGTCATTGCGCGGGCGGAAAAACGTGTGCCCTATGCGGCAGTGGTCGATAAGCAGCCGTCCGAGACTTGGTTGCAGATACGGATTACCGGCCATTTCGCCCATAATTTCATGAAAGCGATTATTCTCCAGCGCCAGCGCCTCGGCATCCCGGGTCTGTACCGCCTTGCGAAAGCGTTTCTGGGTTTCCTTGAGCGCCTTCAACTGAGCGGGCTTGAAGTGCTGAACGGCAAGCCGACCGATGGCCGCATAGATCATCGGTGCCACCAGGAAGAAATTACGCAGCGTGGCGTGGCTCATGGGGATCACCCGCACGCCGCGTTTCTCGACGATATCAAGATACCCTTCTCCCGCCAGGCGCTGAAAAACCTCCCTGACCGGCGTGCGGGATAAACCGTACTGCACCGTCAGGCTGGCTTCGTCCAGTAACTCATCCGGATCGCGTTCCATCGTTAAGATTTGACGCTTTAAGTCCTCATATAACGCTGCTTTACCCGTTGCCACTGCTGCCTCCTGTAATAACGCATGTATCCTGAGTGTTATGCCGTTCAACCTACAGAAAAAGGTTGTATACAGCAAAAATAATACAAAAATTTACTGCCTTACGGCATCACACTCTTTCACTTCATCACATCGCGTCAGAAGGCGTTAATTCAGGCTTCGCCACCGGAGACATCGATCCAGATTGTCTTCAGCTCGGTGTATTGATCGAGAGCGAAAACCGATTTATCACGCCCGCCAAAACCGGACTGCTTATAGCCGCCGAACGGCGTCGTCGCATCGCCTTCGCCAAAACAGTTCACCGTCACCGTACCGGCACGAACGGCCCGGGAAACGCGGATCGCCCGGTTAAGCGCGCCGGTATAAACCGACGCCGCCAGGCCATAAGGCGTGTCGTTAGCCAGGGCAATGGCTTCAGCTTCCGTTTTGAACGTGGTAATACAGAGGATCGGGCCAAAGATCTCTTCCCGGAACAGCGCGCTCTGTGGCGTAACCCCGTCAATAATCGTCGGCTGAACGTAGATCCCCTGCTCTGTCGCGCCGCCGTGCAGAATCCGCAGCCCTTCCTGGCGGGCGGTATCGAGATAGCCGCTGACTTTGCTGAAATGCTCCGAGGAAATTAGCGTGCCCAGATTGTTGTCCGGATCCAGAGGTTCACCCATCCGCCAGCTGCCGAGCTGCTCTGCCAGGATAGCCAGAAGCGCCTCTTTTACCTCTTCCTGCACCAGCAAACGTGACGTCGCGGAGCAGTTCTCGCCCATGTTCCAGAAAGCACCGTTCAGCACGTGCCCGGCAACGCTGTGCAGATCCTCGGCATCATTAAATACAATCGCCGGGTTTTTACCGCCGCATTCAAGCACCACCTTTTTCAGATTGGAGTCGGCGGCATAGTGCAGAAAGCGTCGCCCGGTCGCCGTAGATCCGGTAAAGCTCACCACGTCGATATCCGGATGCAGGCCGATCGGCTCCCCGACCTCTTTGCCCGTTCCTGTGACAATATTCAGCACGCCCGCCGGTAGTCCCGCTTCGTGTGCAAGCTCGGCAACACGCAGCGCGGTCAGGGAGGTTTGTTCGGCGGGTTTTACCACCACCGAACAGCCTGCCGCCAGCGCCGGGCCAATTTTCCAGGCCAGCATCAGCAGCGGGAAGTTCCACGGCAGGACGCAGCCCACCACACCAATGGGCTCCCGCACCACCAGCGCCAGCGCGCAGTTACCAACCGGGGCCGTCTGGTCATAGAGCTTATCGATAGCTTCGGCATACCACCTGATAATATGAATGGTCTCAGGCACATCCACCGCCATGCATTCACTTACCGGCTTGCCGCTGTCGAGGCTTTCCAGCACCGCCAGCGGGCTTAGTTCGCGCTCCATCAGGGTTGCCAGCTTGAGCAGCACTGTTTTGCGCTCGGCGGGTGCCAGCTTGCTCCAGTCTCCGGCGTCGAAGACCGTGCGAGCGGCGCGTACTGCCGCGTCAACGTCTGCACCGTCACAGGCCGCGATAGCCGTCAGCGGCTCTCCGGTCGCCGGGTTGGTGGTCAGCAAGGTTCTGCCCGAGGCTGCCGGGACAAAACGACCGTTGATAAATGCCTTATCCGGGAGCGGCAGTTCACGGGCCAGGCGTGTGACATCGGCCAGGGTTTTCAGCTGTATCATCTCCCCTCCTTATACGGCCGAAACGGCAGCCACGTTGCGCTTCACGTCGGCAATCACGGCCTGCAGCTGTGCTTTTTCTTCTTCATCCAGTCCGAGCAGCGGCGCGCGTACCGGACCGGAGTGCAGGCCCGCCAGCTCGCAGCCATAGCGAATGGACTGCACAAACTTCCCGCCGTCGAGGAAATTCATCAGCGGCATCATCGCGGCCATAATTTTACGGCCCTTGTCGAAGTCCTTCTCCACCACGCAGGCGTTATACAGCGCAATATGTTCACGCGGAATAAAGTTAGACCCGGCGCAGACCCAGCTGCGTGCGCCCCAGGCAAAGAACTCCAGGGCCTGGTCGTCCCAGCCGCAGGAGAGCCCGATTTTCGGGAACTGACAGGCCAGCAAATGCAGGTTATTAAAATCGCCGGAGCTCTCTTTAATCGCCACTACGTTGGCAGAGCGGCTCACCTCGCGGAAGTAGGTTTCACCCATGGTGACCCCCATCCGTCCCGGATAGTTGTAAAGCATAATCGGCAGCTGGGCCGCTTTATCGACGGTCAGCGCATGATGCGCGTTTTCCAGTTCGGTCGGCAGCGCGTACGGCGGCGAGGTCACCAGAATGGCATCCGCTTTGTTTTCACGGGCGTGTTTTGCATAGGTGACCGCATCTTCGGTACGGATAGCGCCGGTCCCGACGATCAGCGCCGTGCGCCCGGCTGTCACTTTGCGGGCATGTTCCACCAGCGCAAAACGCTCTTCAGTGCTCTGGGCGTAATACTCACCGGTAGAGCCGCCGATGATAATGCCGTGCACGCGTGCTTCAATAAGGGATTCCAGCACATCGGAGAAACGTGCAAAATCAATGCTGCCGTCGGCTGCGTACGGGGTAATGGCCGGGGTATAGATACCTTCAAATGTAAACACGTTAACCTCCAGAGTGGGAATTCACGACCTTGACGGTCTGCAGCGCACAAGCACGCGGCGTTTGTTAAAAATTTGCATATGTACGCGAGGGAGGTCAACAAAGGAATGTTTTTTGTATACAGATAAAATACAATGTAAATACGCATAAATAGTAGATTTATACCACGGGTAGAAAATAAATCGTTTAAATACATCACGATAAAATTATTTATTCGACGTAGTAATTTTCTATATGAATTCAGATAACGATCACATTCCGGAATTATTGCACTCTTTGACGTATTTACAGCCCCTTCCGGGAGGCATAGTTTTAAGACTGTATTTAACCAGGATTTAACAGATCGCCGTGCCAGACGCCCTCGATCGTGATCAAAATGTAAACAGAGGTACAGGGTTATGCCCCAAAAGAAAGCGACGCTCATTGGATTGATTGCCATCCTTCTCTGGAG
>DATEKR010000045.1:0-4183 GCA_035277345.1 Enterobacteriaceae bacterium | reverse complement strand
CATCAGTCTTTGCCGATTCCGTTTCTGCGTGAGTTTCTTCAGCAGCAGAAGGCAGCTGACCCGACTTGAGGATCGCGCTAAGGATATCTTTGCGCTCGGCCAGCCACAGCGCCATAGCCTCGCGCGCGGTATCCTCCAGTTCGACAGGTGCGGTACCCAACCAGCTTCCCAGCACATCCGCCATATCGAGCATTTTGTCGTATGCGTCCGCATCCTTTTTGCTGGTAAATGACATCTTTTCCTCACCTTCGCGAATGACCACGTATTTCACTTCAACCGTCATGATGCAGCCTCATTACTGTTTATTTGTACAGTACAATAGCGCGCGACATCGACAAGCGCAAGTGTTAAAAGACAGACGCAAACGATTTCGTTTATACTGTGCCGAACTTTTTTTGCTATCGGAAAACGGCTATGACGGTATTAGGAACGGCGCTGCGTCCTGCGGCAACACGCGTAATGTTACTGGGCTCAGGGGAGCTGGGAAAAGAAGTGGCGATTGAGTGCCAGCGTCTCGGGCTGGAAGTCATTGCGGTAGACCGCTATGCGGACGCCCCGGCAATGCACGTGGCCCACCGCGCCCACGTGATCAATATGCTGGACGGTAACGCGCTGAAAGCGCTGGTCGCCGAGGAAAAACCCGATTACATCGTGCCGGAAATCGAAGCCATCGCCACCGATATGCTGGTCGAACTGGAACAGGGTGGCCAGAAAGTGGTGCCCTGCGCCCGCGCCGCCCGCCTGACCATGAACCGGGAAGGTATTCGTCGCCTGGCCGCAGAAGAGCTCTCCCTGCCAACCTCCAGCTACCGCTTTGCCGACAGCGAAGCGGCGTTCCGCCAGGCGGTAGAGGAAATTGGCCTGCCCTGCATCATCAAGCCGGTCATGAGCTCCTCCGGCAAGGGCCAGAGCTTTATCCGCACCGCCGATCAACTTGCCCGCGCCTGGGAGTATGCCCAACAGGGTGGCCGCGCCGGTGCCGGTCGGGTAATTGTTGAAGGGGTGGTGAATTTTGATTTTGAGATTACGCTCCTGACCGTCAGCGCCGCCGACGGCGTTCACTTCTGCGCCCCTGTCGGCCACCGCCAGGAAGACGGCGACTACCGTGAATCCTGGCAGCCACAGCAGATGAGCCCGCTGGCCCTGGAGCGCGCTCAGACGATTGCCAGCCAGGTTGTGCTGGCCCTCGGCGGTTACGGACTGTTTGGCGTGGAACTCTTTGTCTGCGGCGATGAGGTGGTCTTCAGCGAGGTCTCCCCTCGCCCGCACGACACCGGCATGGTCACGCTGATCTCCCAGGACCAGTCGGAATTTGCCCTGCACGTTCGCGCCTTCCTCGGCCTGCCGGTCGGTGGCGTTCGCCAGTATGGCCCGGCCGCCTCGGCGGTGATCCTGCCGGAACTGACCAGCCAGAATGTGACCTTCGGCAATATCGACGCGGCCGTCGGGGCTGGCCTGCAGCTGCGCCTGTTCGGCAAGCCAGAGATCGAGGGGACACGTCGCCTGGGCGTGGCGCTGGCCGTTGCCGATACGGTTGAAGATGCGGTTGAGCGTGCCAAAAACGCGGCGGCAGCGGTGGTCGTCAAAGGCTAAAAAAAACGGGCCGCGTAAACGCAGGCCCGTTGGTGATATGGCAAACCCGGCAAATCGCCGGGTTTTTTTAATGCTTACAGCTTCGCGCCTTCTACGGCTTCGCGCGCAAGCTTAGTGATACGGTCGTAGTCACCGGCTTCCAGCGCATCCGCCGGAACCAGCCAGGAGCCGCCGATACACAGGACGCTTTTCAGCGCCAGGTAGTCGCGGTAGTTGGCCGGAGAGATGCCACCGGTCGGGCAGAAACGCACCTGCGCGAACGGACCGGCAATAGCCTGCAGCGCTTTGGTGCCGCCGTTGGCTTCCGCCGGGAAGAATTTGAACTCTTTCAGACCGTAGTCCATACCCAGCATCAGTTCAGACACGGTACTGATACCCGGGATCAGCGGGATAGTGCCTTCGGTAGCCGCTTTCAGCAGCGGTTCGGTCAGACCCGGGCTGATGGCAAACTGTGCACCCGCTTCGGTTACTTCCGCCAGCTGCTGCGGGTTCAGGACGGTACCGGCACCGATAATGGCTTCCGGCACTTCTTTGGCGATAGCGCGGATAGCATCCATGGCGCACGGGGTACGCAGCGTCACTTCCAGCACGCGTACGCCACCGGCAACCAGCGCTTTTGCCATCGGCACGGCGTGTTCCAGTTTGTTGACTACGATCACCGGCACTACAGGGCCAGTTTTCAGGATTGTTTCAGCAGTTGTTTTCCAGTTTTTCATCAGAAATATTCTCTCGCCTGAATGTACAAATCTTGTCGTCTTAAAAGTCGATGCAGGTCGCGCCCTGTTCCGCACCGGAAAGTTTTTCCCGCAGTGCGCCGAACATTTCACGCCCTGTTCCCACGCGCGCCGCGCTCAGGTCAGGAATATGTGGCTGACGTGCCGCCAGAATTTCTTCATCCACCAGCAGTGTTAACTCACCCGTCTGGCCGTTAACACGAATGATGTCGCCGTCGCGCACTTTTGCCAGCAACCCGCCGTCATACGCTTCCGGTGTCACATGAATCGCTGACGGCACTTTACCTGATGCGCCGGAGAGCCGTCCATCGGTAACTAATGCAATTTTGAAACAGCGGTCCAATAATACACCAAGTGGCGGCATGAGTTTATGTAATTCTGGCATGCCGTTCGCTTTAGGCCCTTGATGTCGCACAACAACCACGCAATCCCGGTCCAGTAAACCCGCGTCAAAGGCAGGTAAAACGTCGTGCTGGCTTTCAAAAATCACCGCCGGGGCTTCGATCACTTGATTTTCGACCGGGACCGCCGAGGTTTTCATCACCGCGCGGCCGAGGTTGCCGCTCAGCACTTTGGTGCCGCCATGTTTCGAGAACGGTTTCTCAATGGTGGCGATAACAGCATCATCCAGCGAGGCGCTGGCACCGTCGCGCCAGTCCAGCTCGCCGTCGTTCAGCCAGGGTTCGAGGGTATAGCGTGACAGGCCGAACCCGGCCACGGTATTCACGTCTTCATGCAGCAGACCGCCTTTCAGCAGTTCACGGATCAGCACCGGCACGCCACCGGCCGCCTGGAAGTGGTTAATATCAGCCGGACCGTTCGGGTAGAGACGCGCCATCAGCGGCACAATTGCCGACAGGTCAGAGAAGTCATCCCAGTTAATGATGATGCCCGCCGCACGCGCCATCGCCACCAGGTGCATGGTGTGGTTAGTTGAACCGCCGGTCGCCAGCAGGGCCACGATGCCGTTGACCACGACTTTCTCATCGACCATTTTGCCCAGCGGCATCCACTCATTGCCGTTACCGGTCAGGCGTGTCACCTGGCGAGCTGCCGCCGTAGTCAGGGCTTCGCGCAGTTGTGCATCCGGATGTACAAAGGACGACCCCGGCAGCTGCATGCCCATAAATTCCACTACCATCTGGTTAGTATTGGCGGTGCCGTAGAAGGTACAGGTGCCTGGCGCATGATAGGAGGCGGCTTCCGACTCCAGCAGCGCCATTCGGTCCACTTTACCTTCGGCATACAGCTGACGAATGCGGACTTTCTCTTTATTCGGCAGACCGCTGGCCATCGGCCCTGACGGCACAAAGATAGCCGGTAAATGACCAAACGACAGCGCAGCCATCGCCAGCCCCGGCACGATTTTGTCGCAGACGCCGAGATAAAGCGCCCCGTCGAACATATTGTGAGACAGCCCCACCGCCGCCGACATGGCAATCACTTCCCTGCTCAGCAGCGACAGCTCCATACCGTCCTGCCCTTGCGTGACACCGTCACACATGGCCGGTACGCCGCCCGCAACCTGCCCGACGGCGTTAACCGAGTGCAGCGCACGGCGGATGATGTCCGGGTAGCGTTCGTAGGGTTGATGGGCGGAGAGCATGTCGTTGTAGGAGGTGATGATGGCGATATTGTTGCGCAGCATGCTTTTCAGCGAGGCTTTATCGTCGGGCTGGCAGGCGGCAAAACCGTGGGCCAGGTTACCGCAGGCAAGCGTAGAGCGCTGGACCGTCTCACTTTTCGCCTGCTCAATACGGGCAAGGTAGGCGCTGCGGGTGTCGTGCGAACGGGCGGTGATTCGTTGTGTTACCCGTAACAATTCAGGATTCATAAAAGCTCCTTAAAATTTATTT
>DATEKR010000044.1:0-4040 GCA_035277345.1 Enterobacteriaceae bacterium | reverse complement strand
CTCCTGCTGCGGAAAGTCCGCAAGCAGGGCATCGCACGCCTGCTGGAGCATATCGGCGCGGTACAGGCAGCCCTGCAACCGCGCTGCCAGCGCTTCCAGCGGGGCCGGATTCAGACTGTCGGTGAAGACCTGGGTACGGGTGATATGCCCCTTTTCCACGTCAAAGTGCAGCTCCACGCCGCCCCACGTAAAGCGCTCGTCCAGCAGGTGCGAAAACGCCGGTGCCTGGCCGAAGTTCCACTCCCAACTGCTCTGGCGGGCAAAGGTTTCGGCGAAGTTCGGCAGGTCGGGCGTTTTGTCCGGTGAAATGACCTCGGCCTCCACGCGCTCGCCGTAATGCGTAAAGAAGGCCTCGCGGACGGCGTCACAGCTCTGTTCATGGGTGATGCCCGGCAGCAGTTCCACGAGGTTCGCCACGCGGCCACGCACGGAGGTAATGCCCTTCGCCTGCAGTTTTTTCTTGTCGGGGTTGAGGTAGTTGACCAGACGGCTCAGGTCGGCGTTGAGCAGCAGCGTGCCGTGATGGAACCCGCGATCCATCGTTTCACGATAGGCGGATCCGGAGACTTTGCGATCGCCCTCGGGGGTCTTCACCACCAGATCGTTACGGCCGGAGGCTTCCGCCGTCACGCCGAGCGCGTTCAGGGCGTTAAGGACAATGGATGTGGAGATGCTTTTATCATATTCCGGTTTGCCCGCCATAAAGGTGAAGCAGGTGTTGCCGAGATCGTGGAACACCGCACCGCCGCCTGAGCTGCGCCTTGCGAGACGAACGTTATCGTCTTCCATCCGCCGCGTGTTGCACTCTTTCCACGGGTTCTGCGCGCGGCCAATGACCACCGTATCGGCGTTACGCCAGAGAAACAGCACGCGCTGGGTGGCGGGCATCTGGCGGAAGATGCACTCTTCCACCGCGAGATTAAACCAGGGATCGTACGAATCAGAGATGAGCAGGCGAAGCGTCGTCATAGCAGAGTTCCTTTTCCGAATCATCCGCCTACTTTATCACTAATCCTTCTTCTCGCTCTCTTCCTCTTCGGGAATGGACTTGCTGGCGGTCAGCAGGAAAGGCGACTGTTGCCAGCGGGTGCGTTTGCCCTGCAGCAGGGTACGTGCCAGCACAACGCCGATGGCGAGGGAAAGCAGCAGCATCAGGCGCAGAATATTGGTGGTGTTATCCACCTGCTTGGCCTCGGTGGCCAGCGTATGGGTATCCAGCGTCAGGCGCAGGTAGCCCAGCGGGCCGTTTTTGCCATCGATAGGCTCAACGATCTGCTGGTTAAAGTAGCCACCCGCTTTTTTGCCGTCGAGGGCCAGGCGGTCGCGCACATCGACGCTTTCACCGGCGCTGGCAATCCGGCTGCCCTGCTCGTCATAGACGCCAGCGTCGAGAATACGGCTCTCTTCGGTCAGCTGGGTCAGGATGGCGTTAATGCGGTTTGCATCGGGCGACTCGGTCCGCATCAGCGGGGCGAGGCTCTGCGTCACCTGGCGGGCAAGGGTACGCGCCAGCTCTTCCATCTGCGGATTACGCTGCCGCTGATGGTTCTGGCTGAACCAGGAGGCACCCTGCATCAGGGCGACCAGCAAGGCGAGACAGATCAAGACAATGACGGCGCGATGCAGCCGGAATTTCAGTTTTGCTCGGGCCATATTCCACCTGTTGAAAATTTGCAGCTTAATGTTGCCAGAAGCTGCGCTTACAGGGTAGCCTCATGCGGAGTTTTTACCCTGCATATTCCCCTACAGGAGCTTCAATGCCTAACAGTCTGACCTGGTGCGACCTGCCTGATGATGTGTCTCAGTGGCCAGGGTTACCGCTCTCTTTAAGTGGCGACGAGGTGATGCCGCTGGATTATCACGCGGGCCGCAGCGGCTGGCTGCTGTACGGACGCCAGCTTGATAAGTCGCGGCTGACGCAGTATCAGCGCAAGCTGGGTGCGGCGATGGTGATTGTTTCCGCCTGGGACGTGGACGACTATCAGGTGCTCCGTCTGGCCGGGTCGCTGACGCCGCGTGCAACGCGCCTGGCCCACGATGCGGGGCTGGATGTGGTTCCGCTGGGTAAAATTCCGCACCTGCGCAGTCCAGGGCTGCTGGTGATGGATATGGACTCCACCGCGATCCAGATCGAGTGCATTGATGAAATTGCCAAACTGGCGGGGACCGGCGAGATGGTGGCGGAAGTCACCGAGCGGGCAATGCGCGGCGAGCTGGACTTTACCGCCAGCCTGCGCCAGCGTGTAGGCACCCTGAAAGGGGCGGATGCCAATATCCTCCAGCAGGTGCGTGAAAAGCTGCCGCTGATGCCGGGCCTGACCCAGCTGGTGCTGAAGCTGGAATCCCTGGGCTGGAAAGTGGCCATCGCCTCCGGCGGGTTTACTTTCTTTGCCGACTACCTGCGCGACAAGCTGCACCTGACCGCTGCGGTAGCCAACCAGCTGGAGATCATGGACGGCAAGCTTACCGGGGAAGTCATCGGCGATATCGTCGATGCGCAATATAAAGTGAACACCCTGAAAAAGCTGGCAGAACAGCATGAGATCCCTCATGCACAGACCGTGGCGATCGGCGACGGCGCGAACGATCTGCCGATGATCAAGGCGGCTGGCCTGGGGATCGCCTTCCACGCCAAGCCGAAGGTGAATGAAAAGTCGGAAGTCACTATCCGCCATGCGGATCTGATGGGGGTATTCTGTATCCTGTCCGGCAGTCTGAATAAAAAATAAGAGGTTAACGTGGCGAAAGCTCCAAAACGCGCATTTGTCTGTAACGAGTGTGGTGCGGACTATCCGCGCTGGCAGGGGCAGTGCAGCGCCTGTCACGCCTGGAACACCATCACCGAAGTGCGCGTCGCGGCGTCGCCGACGGTTGCCCGCAATGAACGTCTTAGCGGCTATGCCGGTAGTGGCGGCGTGGCCAGAGTGCAGAAGCTGGCGGATATCAGCCTCGACGAGCTCCCTCGTTTCTCCACCGGGTTTAAAGAGTTTGATCGGGTGCTGGGCGGCGGCGTGGTACCGGGCAGCGCCATTCTGATTGGCGGTAATCCCGGTGCCGGTAAATCGACCCTCCTGCTGCAAACTTTGTGCAAGCTCGCCGAGCAGATGAAAACCCTCTACGTTACCGGGGAAGAGTCGCTGCAGCAGGTGGCGATGCGCGCCCACCGTCTTGGCCTGCCGACCGCTAATCTGAATATGCTCTCGGAAACCAGCATCGAGCAAATCTGCATGATTGCTGAGGAAGAGCAGCCGAAGCTGATGGTTATCGACTCCATCCAGGTGATGCATATGGCGGATATTCAGTCGTCGCCGGGCAGCGTCGCCCAGGTGCGTGAAACCGCCGCGTATCTGACCCGCTTTGCCAAAACGCGCGGCGTGGCGATTGTGATGGTCGGCCACGTCACCAAAGACGGGTCGCTTGCCGGACCAAAAGTGCTGGAGCACTGCATTGACTGCTCTGTGCTGCTGGACGGCGATGCCGACTCCCGCTTCCGCACCCTGCGTAGCCATAAAAACCGCTTCGGGGCGGTCAACGAGCTGGGCGTTTTCGCCATGACCGAACAGGGGCTGCGCGAAGTCAGCAACCCGTCGGCCATCTTCCTGAGCCGTGGAGATGAAGTCACCTCCGGCAGCTCGGTGATGGTGGTCTGGGAAGGCACGCGCCCGCTGCTGGTGGAGATCCAGGCCCTGGTCGATCAGTCGATGATGGGCAACCCGCGCCGTGTAGCCGTCGGGCTGGAACAAAACCGTCTGGCCATTCTGCTGGCGGTGCTGCACCGTCACGGTGGGCTACAGATGGCCGATCAGGACGTCTTTGTTAACGTCGTTGGCGGGGTGAAAGTTACCGAAACCAGTGCCGACCTGGCGCTGCTGCTGGCGATGGTCTCCAGCCTGCGCGACCGCCCGCTGCCGCAGGACCTGGTGGTCTTTGGCGAAGTGGGGCTGGCCGGTGAAATCCGCCCGGTGCCGAGCGGCCAGGAACGTATTTCCGAAGCCGCCAAGCACGGTTTCCGCCGGGCTATCGTGCCGGCGGCCAACGTG
>DATEKR010000043.1:0-2952 GCA_035277345.1 Enterobacteriaceae bacterium | reverse complement strand
CTTTTTGCTAACGCGATCTTAACGCCGCAAAGCTTCGCCGCCCTGCGGGCGCAGGACGCACTGTGGTTTATCTCCTGCGCTATTGCGGTCGCCATGTGGTATTACACCCTGTGGCTGAGCATCGCCTTCTTTAAGCGCCGCCGGATTGTGCCGAAGCACTATATTCTCTGGCTGCTGATTTCGGTGTTGCTGGCGCTTAAAACCTTTGCTTTTTCTCAGGTGCCCGACCAGTTCGCTCTGCGACAGCTGATTTTCCCGCTGCTGGCAGCGGCTGCGATCGTGCCTTATCTGAAGCGCTCTGAGCGCGTGAAACGCACCTTTGTTAATCCGTAATAACCTTACATCTGCTATGTTGTCGCCCGCCCCGGTTTGACCGATAATAGGCGGCTTTTTTCGTTTCAGGTCGAATAATGACTGACTATCTTTTGCTGTTTATCGGAACCGTACTGGTCAATAACTTTGTGCTGGTGAAGTTCCTCGGTCTGTGTCCGTTTATGGGCGTTTCCAAAAAGCTGGAAACGGCGATGGGCATGGGGCTGGCAACCACGTTCGTGATGACCATTGCGTCGATCTGCGCGTGGCTTATCGACACCTGGATTTTGATCCCCCTCGATCTTATCTATCTGCGCACCATGGCCTTTATTCTGGTGGTGGCCGTCGTGGTGCAGTTCACTGAAATGGTGGTTCGCAAGACCAGCCCGGCGCTCTATCGCCTGCTCGGGATCTTCCTGCCGCTGATCACCACTAACTGTGCGGTGCTCGGCGTGGCTCTGCTGAATATCAGCCTTGGCCACAACTTTATGCAGTCTGCGCTGTATGGTTTTGCCGCTGCGGTCGGCTTCTCGCTGGTGATGGTGCTGTTTGCCTCGATTCGCGAGCGTCTGGTGGTATCCGACGTCCCCGCGCCTTTTCGCGGTAATGCCATTGCGCTGATTACCGCCGGGCTGATGTCGCTGGCCTTTATGGGCTTTAGCGGGCTGGTGAAACTGTAATGAGCGCAATCTGGCTGGCCATTATTACGCTCAGCGTGCTTGGATTAATTTTCGGTGCGATCCTGGGCTACGCCTCCCGCCGTTTTGAGGTGGAGGACGATCCGGTGGTTGAAAAACTGGACGAACTGCTGCCGCAAAGTCAGTGCGGCCAGTGCGGCTATCCGGGTTGTCGCCCTTACGCGGAAGCCGTCGCGGGCCAGGGCGAAAGTATTAACCGCTGTGCGCCAGGCGGCGAAGCGGTGATGCTAAAAATCGCCACGCTATTAAATGTCGATCCGCAGCCCATCGGAGACGAAGAAGCCCAGCAGCCTGCGCGCTTGCTGGCCATCATTGATGAAGATAACTGCATCGGCTGCACCAAATGTATTCAGGCCTGTCCGGTCGATGCCATTGTGGGCGCAACCCGCGCCATGCACACCGTGATTAGCGACCTGTGCACCGGGTGCAATCTGTGCGTGGCCCCCTGCCCGACCCAGTGCATTACGCTGCAACCGGCGGCCACGACCACTGAAAGCTGGAAATGGGATCTGCAAACCATTCCGGTACGTATTATTCCCGTGGAACAACATGTTTAAGCTATTTTCCGCTCTGCGCAAAGACAGAATCTGGGACTTTAACGGCGGGATCCATCCGCCGGAAATGAAAACCCAGTCGAACGGCACGCCGCTGCGTCAGGTTCCGCTGGCCAGCCGTTTTGTGATTCCTCTGAAGCAGCATATCGGCGCTGAGGGTGAGCTGTGCGTGAAGCCCGGCGACCAGGTCCTGCGCGGTCAGCCGCTGACCCGTGGCCACGGCCGGATGCTGCCGGTTCACGCGCCAACATCGGGCACCGTCACCGCTATTGCTCCTCATAGCACCGCCCATCCCTCTGCCCTGGCGGAGATGAGTATAATTATCGACGCCGACGGCGAAGACCGCTGGGTAGACCGTGACGGCTGGCCCGACTATCAACGCCAGAGCCGTGAGGCGCTGATTGCCCGTATCCATGATTTCGGCGTGGCCGGTCTTGGCGGTGCGGGCTTCCCTACCGGCAACAAGCTGCGCGGCGGCGGCGATAAGATCGAAACGCTGATTATTAATGCCGCAGAGTGCGAGCCCTACATCACCGCAGACGACCGCCTGATGCAGGACTGTGCGGCGCAGATCGTCGAAGGGATACGTATTCTGGCCCACGTCCTGCAGCCGCGTGAGGTAATTATCGGTATCGAAGATAATAAACCTCAGGCGATCTCCATGCTGCGGGCGGTGCTGAGTGACGCGCACGATATTATTCTGCGGGTGATCCCAACCAAATACCCGTCCGGCGGCGCAAAACAGCTGACCCAGATCCTGACCGGGAAACAGGTGCCGCACGGCGGTCGCTCCTCCGATATTGGCATTCTGATGCAGAACGTCGGGACCGCTTTTGCCGTTAAGCGTGCGGTGATCGACGGCGAGCCGCTGACCGAACGCGTGGTCACCCTGACCGGTGAAGCCGTTAGCCGACCAGGCAACGTCTGGGCGCGGCTGGGAACGCCCGTGCGCCACCTGCTGGAATTTGCCGGATTCTGTCCGTCACCCGAGCAGATGGTGATTATGGGCGGCCCGCAGATGGGCTTTACCCTGCCGTGGCTGGATGTGCCGGTAGTCAAAATTACCAACTGCTTGCTGGCCCCTTCGGTCAGCGAGATGGGCGGCGAAGCGCAGGAAGAGAAAGGCTGTATTCGCTGTAGCGCCTGCGCCGACTCCTGCCCGGCCGACCTGCTCCCGCAGCAGCTGTACTGGTTCAGTAAAGGTCAGCAGCACGATAAAGCAACGGCCCATAATCTTGCCGACTGTATCGAGTGCGGCGCCTGCGCCTGGGTCTGCCCGAGTAATATTCCCCTGGTGCAGTATTTCCGTCAGGAGAAAGCGGAGATTCACGCTATTGCCCAGGAAGAAAAACGCGCTGCAGAAGCCAAAGCACGCTTTGAAGCCCGCC
>DATEKR010000042.1:0-18935 GCA_035277345.1 Enterobacteriaceae bacterium | reverse complement strand
CTGTTCCCATGCGCGCCGGACCCACTGAACGTGCGTGGCCCCCTGCTCTGCCGCACGCCGGGCGGCCACGTCAAGCATGCCCTGGCTGTAGTCCACGCCGTATATGCTGCCGAGTTTATCCGCCAGCGCCAGAGCGACGGTTCCCGGGCCGCATCCCATGTCAAACAGGGAGTTGGCGCCCTGCAAATCAATTTTACTCAGCAGCTGCTGCAAATAGCTGTCCTGCGGCGACGCGCAGTTTTCCGCCATTTTTTCTGCCCGTTTATCCCAGTGCTCAGGGGATTTTTCCGTGCGTTTCGCCAGCGCCAGCTGCTGGCGATAGAGTTCGGCAAAGTTAATCTCATCAATAAGCATCGCAGTTCCTTATGGAGAAGCACCGTAGAGGTGGTGGTGGATTTGCTCAGGCGTCACCTGGTAAAGCACCGCCAGCCGTTCGGTATCCAGCTGGCTTTGCGGGTCGCCCTGCGTCACCAGGCCGTCCGGCTCGATACGCACGACGCTATCGGCTATCGCTCTGGCGTGGAGAGGATGATGCGTCGCCATCAGCAACGTCATCCCTGATTTTTTCAACGTCTGCAGCCGATCCAGCAGGCTGATTTGATGCCCGAAGTCGAGACTGGATGCGGGTTCATCCAGCAGCAATACACGCGGGCGCTGCACCAGGGCTCGGGCGATCAGGACCAGCTGACGCTCTCCCCCGCTCAGGGCATTCCACTGCCGGTTGGCCAGACGGTCGATGCCCAGCGCCTCCAGCTGCTGATATGCCTGGTCGCGTTCTCGCTTACCGGGGATGGAAAATACGCCCATTTGTGATGCCAGCCCCATCAGAACGCTGTCGAGCACGCTAAAGGTAAATGCCCCGCTATGCGCCTGCGGAACCCAGGCCAGGGCTGTGGCACGCGCCCGGTCAGAGAGGCGGGAGAGCGGTGTGTCGTCGAGCAGAATCTCGCCGTTCATCAGCGGCAGCACGCCGAGAATGGCGCGCATCAGGGTTGTTTTTCCGCTGCCGTTGCCACCCAGCAGGCAGCAGATGCTCCCGGCACAAAGCGCAAAATTAACATCACGCAGGATGGGCTGTACCCCATACCCCAACGAGACCTGACGCACCCTTAACCTTGTCATCGCCCGCCTCCCCGCAGCAAAAGCAGCAAAAAGAACGGCGCGCCGATGAATGCGGTCAGAATACCGAGCGGAATTTCAGTGCTGCTGAGGCTACGGGCAAGCGTATCGGTCAGCAGCAGAAGGAGACCGCCGATGGCCATAGACACCGGGAGCAGCCTCTGGTGATTGCTCCCGATAAGCAGGCGTCCGATATGCGGCACGATCAGCCCAATCCAGCCAATAACGCCAGCAATCGCCACCGTGCTGGCGGTGATCAGCGTTGCGCAGACGATAAGCCCCAGCCGCAGGCGCGTGACGTTAATCCCCAGCGACCGTGCCTCATCGTCCGACAGCGTCAGCAGGTTCATCCGCCAGCGCAGCAGAAGAAGCGGCGTCGCGCCGACCAGAATCACCGGAGCCGAATACCAGAGATCCTCCACCGTCAGCGTCGATAACCCGCCAAGCAGCCAGAAAGTGATCGTCGGAAGCTGGGTGTAGGGATCGGCGAGGATTTTAATCAGCGAAATCCCGGCACCGCAGAGGGTGCCCAGCGCAATGCCCACCAGCACCAGCGCGAGGACCGGATCGTGCCGGGTGATACGCCGGGTAATCAGCCAGACGCCGGTGACAACCAGCATCCCGCCGCTAAAGGCGTATAGCTGAATCAGCCACATGGGCAAGCCAAACAGAATCGCCGTGGAAGCCCCCAGTCCGGCCCCCGCCGCCACGCCGAGAATATCAGGCGACACTAACGGATTGCGGAACATACCCTGATAGGTGGTGCCCGCTCCCGCCAGCGCCGCACCAAGCAACAGCGCGGCCAGAATCCGTGGAAGACGTATTTGCCAGAAGACAATCTGGTCCTGGGTGCTCACCTCTGCGCCTTTAAATATCACCCCTGTCAGCTGATGGATCGTCAGCGAATAGGCCCCGGAGACCAGCGCCCCGGCAATACACAGGAGTAAGATGGCGCCCAGCAGCAGGCTGAGGGTTGAGGTTTTCATTGCCCACCTGCGATCTGCTGATACTGCGCATCGCTGAGCGGCTGGTGCCAGAACAGATCTGCGAAGCGGCCCATCTCCTCTTTAAAGCCCCGCTGAATATCCGCATCCAGCCAGGCATGAAGACGACGCAGACCCAGCAGACGGTTGATGCCCGGCGGCGCATCAAGCCAGCCAAAGGGCAGTCCGCTGAGAAAAAGAATACGGTTTTGCGCGACCGCGTTAACGCCGCGCCAGATCGGATCCTGCCGCAGATGCTGCACGGTGGTGGCATCCTGAACAAGGATAATATCCGGCTGCCATTGCAGGAGATTCTCCATAGAAACCAGCGCCAGCCCGGAACGACCCGGAATTTTCGCCACGTTACGCAAGCCGAGCAGCTCCGCGGCTTCAGTGTGCAGCGAGCCCTGCAAACCGGTTTCCAGCCCGCGAGCACCGCGTGCGGCATAGAAGCTAATCCCGGCGGCTGGGGTACGGGAGAATACCAGCGCCTCCCCGATAAACTGGCGGGCCAGCACCGCCTGCGGCGTGGTACGAAATTCGGTATTCAGCGCCTGGCCGACGGCCATCAGCTGCTGCGGCGAATCACGTAGCGTACCGTCGATCAGTAGCCAGGGGATCTGCGTCTGGGCATTAACCCGACGCGCCTGGGAGAGCCAGGTTTCATCCGAATAGCCGCAGTCGATCACCAGATCGGGCTTCAGCGCCATCAGCGACTCAAGGGAAAGCGTGCTGGCCCGCCCGGCAAGCCGCCCTATTTTCTTCAGACGCCGGATCTTATCGGGCACAATCCCACCGGCCCGCAGGGAAAAATCAAAGGAGGAAAAGCCGACCATTTTTTCCGGCGCGGCGGCCAGCAGTAGCAGATCGGCAGGCGCGCCCGCGCTCACCACCCGCAGGATCTGTTCGGGCCCGGGGATCTTGCCAATCGGAAACAGGCCACTGGCCCGCTCTTCTGCCCTTACAGGACTGATTTGAAGAAGAAATGCGGAACTCAGCGCCTGGAGAAATAAACGACGTGTCAGCATGATGGTAGTCATCTTGTCAGGATATATCGCTGTATAATTTCATATATAGCGATGCAGTTTTTGTGCAAAATCAATTAAAAACAAGACGCGTACAAATAGATCATCAGAATGGTATATAGCGCGGAGGATGGTGCGGGAATATATAGAAATTATAATTAAGAGCAGACAATGTTATTTATTCAGAAAATTAATTGTCTGACTAATAGAGAAAAAAATGCCGGCCACCCTGAGGTGACCGGCATTTTTATTGCCCGGACTGATTTACATCAGCGGCTGGGCAAGTCTGACCAGGGTAATGAGCGGCTGTGGGTAGATACCCAGCACCAGCACCACCAGGGCGGAGATCAGTACCACGATACCGCCCGCGCTGTAGGCCCAGTCGGATGGCGCATCGCGGTTCAGCTGCTGCGGTGCAGTCAGATACAGGCTCACCGCCACACGCAGGTAGTAGTAGAGGCCGATAGCCGAACCCACCACCACCGCACCGGTCAGCCACCACAGGTTGGCCTGTACACCGACGGCCAGCACGTAGAACTTACCGATAAAGCCCAGCGTCATCGGGATACCCGCCAGAGAGAGCATCATCACCGTCATGACAGCCGACAGAATCGGACGGTGCCAGAACAGGCCGCGGTAGGAGTAGAGCGAATCTGCATCCGGGCCACGGTACGGGCTGGACATCAGGCTCACGACACCGAAGGCACCGAGGCTGCTGAACAGATAACCGGCCAGGTAAACGCCAACGGTTTCCATCGACATCTCGCCGCTCTGCAGGGCAATCAATGCCACCAGCAGATAGCCCAGATGGGAGATGGAGGAGTAGCCCAGCAGACGTTTGATGTTGGTCTGGCTCAGCGCCATCAGGTTACCGAAGATGATGGAGGCAAAGGCGATCACGCCCAGCACCACGCGAACCGCTTCGCTGTCGCCAACCGGCGCGTACAGGAACAGACGCATCACCACCGCAAAGATAGCAATCTTGCTGGCGGTCGCCAGGAAGGTGGAGACCGGCGCAGGTGCACCCTGATAAACGTCAGGCGTCCACAGGTGGAACGGCACCAGCGACAGTTTAAAGCCAAGACCCACAATCATCAGGCCCAGACCCACCAGCAGCAGCGGCTCGTGCAGCAGGTTGTCGGCCAGGCTCTTGCCCAGTGCGACAAACGACAGGCTGCCGGATTCCGCATACACCAGCGCCATACCGAACAGCAGGAATGACGACGCTGCGGCGGACAGGATGGTGTATTTGATACTGGCTTCCAGAGAGCGTTTCTGCCGGAAGGCATAGCCCACCAGGCCGAACAGCGGCAGCGAAATCAGTTCAATACCGAGGAACAGCGCCGCCAGATGATTGGCATTCGCCAGCAGAATACCGCCGAGCGCGGCAATCAGCACCAGCAGGTAGAACTCTTCCTGGTTGTCGTTGTAGCCTTCCAGCCACGGGTAGGCAAAGGTACAGGTGGCGAGGCTCGCCAGCAGGACCAGGCCGGTATAGAACATGGCAAAGCCGTCAACGCGCATCAGCGGAGTGACGTCCATCGCGCCCGCCTGGCCCACAAACCAGAGCGAGACTAACGCGGCGTTAAGGCCGAGTACCGACAGCGTGGCATTGAGAAAGTGATTGCGTCGCCACGCAATGGAGAGCATTACAACCACCACCGTCAAGCCGACGATCAGCAGCGGTAGCAGCGCAATCAGGTGTTGTGCAGTTATTGTCATGGCGATTTACGGCCTTGTAATAGTTGCGGAATTAACAAACCACTGCTGGATATTCGCCATCGCAGAGTGCGAGGTATCCAGAATCGGCTGCGGATAGACGCCAAGCAGTACCAGCAGTACCACCAGCAGCAGAACGATCAGCAGTTCACGCAGTGACATCCCAGGCAAATCCTGACTGGCCAGTTCGCTCTTCGCTTTACCGAAGTAGGCGCGATGCAGCATCGCCAGCGAGTAGACGGAGGCGAAGACCAGTCCGAAGGTGGAGATAACGGTAATCACCGGCACCACCTGGAAGCTGCCGAACAGAATCATAAATTCGCCGACAAAGTTACCGGTACCCGGCATCCCGAGGGTCGCCACCGCAAAGAACATCGACAGCGCAGGCAGCCACTTAATCTTGCTCCACAGACCGCCCATCATGCGCATATCGCGGGTGTGCAGACGCTCATACAGCTGGCCGCACAGGATGAACAGACCCGCGGCGGAAAGGCCGTGAGCAATCATCTGGATGACCGCGCCCTGGTACGCCAGCTGGCTGCCGGTGTAGATAGCAATCAGTACGAAGCCCATATGCGACACGGAGGTGTAGGCGATCAGACGCTTGATATCGGTCTGAGTAAAGGCCATCCACGCGCCGTAGAAGATACCGATGATACCGAGCCACATGGCAATCGGCGCAAACTCGGCGGACGCGTTCGGGAACAGCGGCAGCGAGAAGCGCAGCAGACCGTAGGCCGCAGTTTTCAGCAGAATCCCCGCCAGGTCAACGGAACCGGCCGTCGGTGCCTGAGAGTGCGCGTCCGGCAGCCAGCCGTGCAGCGGCACCACCGGCATTTTTACCGCGAAGGCGATAAAGAAGCCGAGCATCAGAAGGTATTCCACACCGTGAGACATCGGCGTATTCAGCAGTTCTTCATAGCTGAAGGTCCACACGCCGGTGGCTTTATAGTGCACGAATACCAGCGCCAGGATGGCAATCAGCATCACCAGGCCGCTCGCCTGGGTATAGATGAAGAATTTGGTGGCCGCGGTAATACGCGTCTTCCCGTCGGAGGCCTTGTGGCCCCAGAGTGCGATCAGGAAGTACATCGGCACCAGCATCATTTCCCAGAAGAAGAAGAACAGGAACAGGTCAATGGCGAGGAACACGCCGATAACGCCGCCCAGGATCCACATCAGGTTAAGATGGAAGAACCCCTGATACTTCTCGATTTCACGCCAGGAACAGAGTACCGCCAGCACGCCAAGCAGACCGGTCAGCACCACCATCAGCAGCGACAGGCCGTCGATAGCAAGGTGGAAAGAGATACCAAAGCGCGGGATCCACGGCAGTTCAAACTGCGACTGCCACTGCGGCAGACCGCTGGATTGTGTCAGTCCGTAGCCGCCCTGCAGCCACAGCTGCATCGCGAGCGCGAAGGTCAGTCCCATGGTGATCAGCGCGATCCAGCGCGGCACCTTCACGCCGAAGCGTTCGGTCTGCCAGCACAGGAATCCACCAATGAAGGGAATTAATATTAGCCAGGGTAGTAACATGGCGATTTACATTCCTTTTTAAGGCCCCCAGCAGGGGCCTGATTTTCAACGAATTCGATAAAATTCACGTTACGACTAGCGCAGGACCATCAGCAGCACCAGCACGACCACCGCACCCACGCTCATAGAAGCAACGTACCAGCGCAGCTGTCCGTTCTCGCTGTAGAGCAGGCCGCGACCGGCAAAGCGCGACAGCAGCGCGGGCAGGTTCATCAGCGCATTCAGCGGGTCGCGTTTAATCAGCCACGCGACGCCGAGGAACGGCTTAACGAACACGCGATCGTACAGCCAGTCGAAGCCCCAGGCGTTATACCACCAGGTGCCAAGCAGACGGCCAGGTGCGCTGTTGGCGATGGAGGTCACCAGCGTGCGTTTACCCAGCCACAGCCACGCGGCCAGCAGGATACCGGCAATCGCCACCACGCCGGAGGCAATCTCCAGGGTCATCACGCTACCGTGTTCCAGCTCGGTGGTCGCAGGCAGTACGCCCTGCAGCGGCGGCACAATCAGCGCGCCAACAAAGGTGGACAGCACCATCAGCACAATCAGCGGCAGGTGGTGGGTAATCCCCTTCCCTGCATGCGCGTGGATCTGCTCTTTACCGTGGAAGACGATGAAAATCATACGGAAGGTATAGAGGGAGGTCATAAACGCCCCTGCCAGACCCGCCACCATCAGGTTGATATGACCATTTGCTACCGCGCCCGCAAGGATCTCGTCCTTACTGAAGAAGCCAGCGGTAATCAGCGGCAGCGCCGAGAGGGCCGCACCACCAATCAGGAAGCTCAGGTATACCAGCGGAATCGACTTACGCAGGCCGCCCATCTTAAAGATGTTCTGCTCATGGTGGCAGGCAAGGATCACCGAGCCGGACGCCAGGAACAGCAGCGCTTTGAAGAATGCGTGCGTCATCAGATGGAAAATCGCCGCGTCCCATGCCTGCACGCCGAGGGCGAGGAACATGTAGCCAATCTGGCTCATGGTCGAGTAAGCAAGTACGCGTTTGATATCGGTCTGCACCAGCGCGGCAAAGCCTGCAAGCACCAGGGTCACAGCCCCGACAATGCCCACCAGATGGAGAATCTCCGGGGTCATCAGGAACAGGCCGTGCGTACGGGCAATCAGGTAGACGCCCGCGGTCACCATGGTGGCGGCGTGGATCAGCGCAGAAACCGGTGTCGGACCGGCCATTGCATCCGCAAGCCAGGTCTGCAGCGGCAGCTGTGCCGATTTACCGACGGCACCACCCAGCAGCATCAGCGTCGCCCAGGTCAGCATATTATTGCCGGCCTCGAAGTGCGCAGGCGCCAGTTCGACCATTTCGCGGAAGTTCAGCGTGCCCAGTTCGTTGTAGAGAATGAACAGCGCGAAGGCGAGGAAGACGTCACCCACACGGGTCACGACAAACGCTTTCATTGCCGCAGCGCCATTCTTCGGATCGGTGTAGTAGAAGCCGATCAGCAGATAGGAGCAGAGGCCCACGCCTTCCCAGCCCAGGTACATCAACAGCAGGTTATCGGACAGCACGAGGATAACCATGCTGGCGATAAACAGGTTGGTGTAGGCGAAGAAGCGGGAGTAGCCCTCTTCACCGCGCATATACCAGGATGCGAACATATGGATCAGGAAGCCCACGCCGGTGACCACGGAAAGCATGGTCAGAGACAGGCCGTCCAGGACCAGGCTAAAGCCGATATTGAAGTCACCGACCGACATCCAGGTCCACAGCGGCAGGCTAAACGCCTGCTTGCCGTTGTTCAGGAAATCGATACCCGCATAGGCTGTGACTAAGGCCGCAAGGCCAATCGAGCCGACACCCACGGTAGCAGACAGGTTTTCAGACCAGCGCCCACGTGAGAATGCCAACAGCATAAAGCCGATCAGCGGAAAAATAATGGTTAAGGCAAGCATGTTCATCCACGCAACTCACTTACTGAATCGATGTTCAGGTTCTGGCGGCGACGATGGAGCTGCAGCAGCAGCGCCAGGCCAATGCTCGCTTCCGCAGCCGCAAGGCTGATCGCGAGGATATACATCACCTGGCCATCTGCCTGGCCCCAGTAGCTACCGGCGACCACAAAGGCCAGCGCGGAAGCGTTGATCATGATTTCCAGCCCGATCAGCATAAACAGCAGATTGCGGCGGATAATCAGACCGGTCAGGCCGAGAACAAACAGGATCGCGGCGAGGATCAGTCCATGTTGTAAGGGGATCATGCTTGCTCCTCCGTTTTACGTTTCGCGCGGTCATCCGAGCGGTTGCTCAGCACCTCACCACTACGGTCTTCACGACCGATATGGAAGGCGACAACCAGGCCCGCCAGCAGCAGCATTGACGCCAGCTCTACCGCCAGGACATACGGCCCGAACAGGGTGATACCGACTTCTTTCGCGCTGATTGGCGTTCCGTCGATGCCCTGGTCGTTAACCCCGAGAATGGCGTAAACGATAACGGCCAGCAGTACAGCAGAGAGCAGACCCGGGCCAATCCAGATTTGCGGCTTCAGCCACTGACGTTCCTGGGCGACTTCGGCGCCGCCAAGGTTCAGCATCATCACCACAAACACGAACAGCACCATGATGGCACCCGCGTAGACGATAATCTCCAGCGCACCGGCGAAATAAGCGCCCATCGAGAAGAAGACGCCGGAAATGGCCAGCAGCGAGATAATCAGATACAGCAGCGCATGCACCGGATTGGTGTGCGTGATCACCCGAAACGTGGTCAGGATGGCGATAAGGCCACAGATATAAAATGCGAACTCCATTGCCCTCTCCTTAAGGTAACAGGCTCTTGACGTCGATAGGTTTGGCTTCGTTCTCCGCCTCGCCTTTGTCTTTGCCGTCGATTGCCATACCTGCCATCCGGTAGAAGTTATATTCCGGGTATTTGCCCGGACCGGAAATCAGCAGATCCTCTTTTTCATACACCAGATCCTGACGCTTGTACTCGCCCAGCTCGAAGTCCGGCGTAAGCTGGATAGCGGTGGTCGGGCACGCTTCTTCACACATACCGCAGAAGATGCAGCGCGAGAAGTTGATGCGGAAAAACTCCGGATACCAGCGGCCATCTTTGGTTTCTGCTTTCTGCAGAGAGATACAGCCTACCGGGCAGGCTACCGCACACAGGTTACAGGCAACACAACGCTCTTCACCGTCCGGATCGCGACTCAGCACGATACGGCCACGGTAGCGCGGCGGCAGATACACCGGCTCTTCCGGGTACATCTGAGTTTCGCGTTTTGCAAACGCGTGCAGGCCGATCATCCAGATACTGCGGACCTGGGTGCCGAAGCCTACCAATAGTTCTTTTAAGGTCATGGTTTCTTCACCCCTTATTGCGCCTGCCAGAGAATGACAGCCGCCGTTACCAACAAGTTGACGAGCGTCAGCGGCAGGCACACTTTCCAGCCGAAGGACATTACCTGGTCATAACGCGGACGTGGTAATGAGGCGCGAATCAAAATGAACATCATCATGAAGAACGCGGTTTTCAGCGCGAACCAGATGAATGGCGGTAAGAACGGGCCATGCCAGCCACCGAAGAACAACGTAACCATCAATGCTGAAATGGTGACGATACCGATGTACTCGCCCACGAAGAACAGACCGAACTTCATGCCGGAATATTCAACGTGATACCCGTCCGCCAGTTCCTGCTCGGCTTCCGGCTGGTCGAAGGGGTGACGGTGACACACCGCAACGCCCGCGATAGCGAAAGTGATAAAGCCAAAGAACTGTGGGATGACGTTCCAGATGTCCGCCTGGTTGTTGACGATGTCGGTCATATTGAATGAACCGGCCTGCGCCACCACGCCCATCAGGGAGAGGCCGAGGAACACTTCGTAGCTCAGGGTCTGCGCAGACGCACGCATCGCCCCCAGCAGCGAGTATTTGTTGTTGCTCGACCAGCCGGCGAACAGCACGGCGTACACCGCCAGACCGGCCATCATCAGGAAGAACAGGATCCCGATGTTGAGGTCGGCAACTACCCAGTTCGGACTCACCGGCACGATAGCAAAGGCCAGCAGCAGCGAAGTAAAGGCAATCATCGGTGCAAGGGTAAAGATGGCGCGGTCCGCGAATTTCGGGGTCCAGTCTTCTTTAAAGAACATCTTGATCATGTCCGCAACCAGCTGGAGCGAACCGCCCCAGCCAACGCGGTTCGGTCCGTAGCGGTTCTGGAACAGACCGAGCAGACGACGTTCACCGAAGCTCATAAAGGCACCGCAGGTGACGACCACCAGCAGAATAACGACAGCCTTCAGAATGCTTAACAGAATGTCGATAAGATCCGGAGTTAACCAGCTCATGCCTGTGCCTCCTGCAGATTTTCAAGGCTGCTGCCCGCCAGTACCGGCGCGATGCCCGGCATACCCATCGGCAGACCAACCTGCCCTGCTGTCAGCCCTTCGGAGAGCACCAGCGGCAGACTGATTGTCTGGCCTTCGTAGCTAAAGGCGATATTCGCACCCGCATTGACACCAAGCGCCGCGGCATCCGCCGGGTTGAGCTTGATATACGGCTGCGGCATACGCTGCTGGAAGACCGGCGAACGCTGGGACATCTCGTCACTGCCAAACAGATGGTAGTAAGGCGCGATACGCCACTTGCCGGACTGCGGCTGGAATCCTTGCGGAACAGTGGTGAAATAGTCCAGACCGTTCTCAGACGCTTCAATCAGACGCACGCCCGGATCGCCATGGCGCAGTTTACCGCCCACTTCAGCCTGGAACTTGTTCCACGCCTGCGGGGAGTTCCAGCCCGGAGCCCAGGCAAACGGAATTTGCGAGCGCGCGGCGGTCGGCTGGTTGTTACCCTCCATCGAGAAGGCGAACATGGTGTCTTTGTCCTGCGGCTGACGCGGTTCATGCACGCTGATATTGGCGCGCATCGCGGTGCGGCCACTGTAGCGGTGCGGTTCACGGGCCAGCTTCTGACCGCGAATGCGGAAAGAGGCATCCGGCGCAGCATCTTTGATACCGGCCAGTTGCGGCAGAGCCTGCACCGCAGAGTCAATCACGTGATCCAGCAGGGTCCAGTCAACCTCACGGTTTTCTACGGTGCTGTGCAGGGAGTGCAGCCAGCGCCAGCTTTCCAGCATAATCGCCGAGCTGTCGTAGTAGGCCGGATCGTAAACCTGGAAGAAGCGCTGTGCGCGACCTTCGTTGTTCACCACCGTCCCGTCGCTTTCGGCGAAGCTTGCCGCCGACAGCACCAGATGCGCGTGATCCATAATCGCCGTGCGCTGATGGTCGATAACCATCACCAGCGGCGCTTTTGCCAGCGCGGCATCAACGCGGGTCGCGGAAGCATGACGATGGAGATCGTTCTCCAGCACCACCACGGCATCAGCGGAACCGCTTTCCAGTTCAGCCAGCGCGTCGTCGAGCGAACCGCCGCCAATCAGTCCAAGACCCACGCTGTTAACCGCACGGGCAATCATGGTGACGCCAACATCAGAACCACGGCCTTTCAGGGCTTTCGCCACGTTAGCCGCCGCCTGAATCACGTCCACGCTGCCGGCGTTGGTGCCGGAGATAATCAGCGGCTTCTTCGCCCCTGCCAGCGCCTGGACAATCACGTCGATTTTGTTCTGCAGATCGCGACTCAGCCCTTCAACCGCCGGGGCGCTGTTGTCGAGCGCGTGAGCGATAGCAAAGCCTAAACGCGCCTGGTCTTCAACCGGAGCACGGTAGGTCCAGGCCGCGATATCATCCATACGCGTGCTGTCAACGTTGGTGACAAACAGCGGATGCTTCGCGCGCTGGCCGATGTTAAGGATGGCCGCAATCTGCCAGTCGGCGACTTTCTGCGCCTCTGCCATTTCGCGCGCCTTGCCCTTCACCGCCTGACGCACAGCCAGGGAGACGCGAGCGCCTGTCTGGGTAATGTCTTCGCCGAGGATCAGTACCGCATCGTAGGATTCGATTTCGCGCAGCGCCGGGGTACGAATTCCGCCTTCGCGCAGCACTTTCAGCATCAGTTCCAGACGCTGCTGCTCGCCACGGGCGATACCGGTATAGAAGTTATCCGCCCCAACCAGCTCACGCAGCGCAAAGTTGCTTTCAACGCTGGCACGCGGGGAGCCAATACCGATCACTTTCTTCGACTGGCGCAGAATATCCGCCGCGCCCTGCATCGCCTGTTCGGCGTTGAGGGTGATCAGGTCATCGCCACGGCGCTGAACCGGCTGACGCGGACGGTCTTTCAGGTTCACATAGCCATAACCAAAACGACCACGGTCGCAGAGGAAGTAGTGGTTTACGGTGCCGTTATAGCGGTTTTCGATACGACGCAGTTCGCCATAGCGTTCACCCGGGCTGGTGTTACAGCCCAGCGAGCACTGCTGGCAGATGCTCGGTGCAAACTGCATATCCCACTTACGGTTATAGCGCTCGGAGTGCGTTTTGTCGGTGAAGACGCCGGTCGGGCAGATTTCCACCAGGTTACCGGAGAATTCGCTCTCCAGCGTACCGTCTTCCGGGCGGCCGAAGTAAACGTTGTCATGCGCGCCGTAGACACCCAGATCGCTACCGTCGGCATAATCTTTGTAGTAACGCACGCAGCGGTAACAGGCGATGCAGCGGTTCATCTCATGAGAAATGAACGGCCCCAGATCCTGATTACGGTGGGTACGTTTCGTAAAGCGATAGCGACGGAAGCTGTGACCGGTCATGACGGTCATATCCTGCAGGTGGCAGTTGCCCCCCTCTTCACAGACCGGACAGTCGTGCGGGTGGTTGGTCATCAACCACTCGACCACGCTTTCGCGGAACTGTTTTGCTTCTTCGTCGTCAATCGAAATAAAGGTGCCGTCGGATGCCGGAGTCATACAGGACATCACCAGGCGGCCACGCGTGTCTTCCGCGTTTTGATATTGCTTCACCGCACACTGGCGGCAGGCGCCAACGCTTCCCAGCGCCGGATGCCAGCAAAAATAAGGAATATCGAGGCCGAGAGACAGACATGCTTCAAGCAGGTTGTCTGACCCGTTTACCTCATATTCTTTGCCGTCTACATGAATCGTAGCCATTAGCGTGCTTCCAAATTAAAAAAATCGTTATCTCACCAGCGCGCTTTAAGCAGGTTCGGCTGAATACCGTTGATCAGGTGGGTATTGCTGAACTGCTGCTTAATGCCCGCTTCGAATTCTTCACGGAAATATTTAATCGCACTCTGGAGCGGTTCAACCGCGCCTGGCGCATGGGCGCAGAAGGTTTTACCCGGACCGAGGAATCGACACAGTTGCTCAAGTGTCTCGATATCGCCCGGCTGGCCTTCGCCGCGCTCCAGCGCACGCAGAATTTTTACGCTCCACGGCAGACCGTCACGGCATGGCGTACACCAGCCGCAAGATTCGCGGGCAAAGAACTCTTCCAGGTTACGTACCAGCGGAACCATCCCGATTTCGTGATCCACCGCCATCGCCAGCGCGGTGCCCAGACGGCTACCCGCTTTGCCGATGCTTTCAAACTCCATCGGCAGGTCGAGGTGGGATTCGGTCAGGAAGTCGGTACCCGCACCGCCCGGCTGCCAGGCTTTGAACTTCAGTCCGTCACGCATACCGCCCGCGTAATCCTCAAGGATTTCACGTGCGGTGGTACCGAACGGCAGTTCCCACAGGCCCGGGTTTTTCACGCGGCCGGAGAAGCCCATCAGTTTGGTGCCAGCATCTTTGCTGGTCGAAATGTTCTGATACCATTCTGTGCCGTTGGCCAGAATCGCCGGGACGTTACACAGAGTTTCGACGTTGTTAACGCAGGTCGGCTTGCCCCACACGCCGCTGGACGCCGGGAACGGCGGCTTGGAGCGCGGGTTGGCACGACGGCCTTCCAGGGAGTTGATCAGCGCCGTCTCTTCACCGCAGATATAGCGGCCTGCACCGGTGTGCACGAACAGCTCGAAATCAAAACCGGTACCGAGGATGTTTTTACCCAGCAGCCCTGCTTCTGTCGCTTCGGCGATAGCGCGGCGCAGATGCACGGCGGCTTCGATATATTCACCGCGCAGGAAGATGTAGCCACGGTATGCTTTCAGCGCAAACGCGGAAATCAGCATACCTTCCACCAGCAGGTGCGGCAGTTGCTCCATCAGCAGACGGTCTTTATAGGTGCCTGGCTCCATTTCATCGGCGTTACACAGCAGGTAACGGATGTTCATGGACTCGTCTTTCGGCATCAGGCTCCACTTCAGACCGGTGGAGAAACCTGCGCCGCCGCGGCCTTTCAGCCCGGAATCTTTTACCGCATTAACGATCTCGTCCGGCGCCATGCCGGTCAGCGCTTTACGCGCACCTTCGTAACCGTTTTTGCTGCGGTACTCATCCAGCCAGACCGGCTGTTTGTCATCGCGCAGACGCCAGGTCAGCGGATGGGTTTCGGCAGTACGGATAACTGTTTTCATTTATACCGCTCCAGTAGCTCAGGAATCGCTTCTGGCGTCAGATGGCTGTGAGTTTCCTCATCAATCATCATGCTCGGCCCCTTGTCGCAGTTGCCCAGGCAGCAGGTCGGCAGCAGGGTAAAGCGACCATCGAAGGTCGTCTGGCCCGGCTTAATATTGAGTTTTTTCTCAAGCGCAGCCTGAATGCCCTGGTAGCCGGTGATATGGCAAACAACGCTATCGCAGTAGCGAATCACATGGCGGCCAACCGGCTGGCGGAAGATCTGGCTATAGAATGTTGCCACGCCTTCAACGTCGCTCGCCGGAATGTCCAGGATTTCAGCGATGGCATAAATTGCGCCATCCGGCACCCAGCCACGCTGTTTCTGAACGATTTTCAGCGCTTCGATGGACGCCGCTCGCGGGTCTTCGTAGTGGTGCTTCTCGTGCTCAATCGCCTCACGCTCTGCCGCACTCAGCTCAAAAGCCTCGGTTTGTGGTTGTTGATTCTCGTGCATAATTAGCGGTCCACGTCTGACATAACAAAATCGATACTACCCAGATAGACAATCAGGTCGGAAACCAGACTGCCGCGAATCGCTGCCGGGATCTGCTGCAGGTGCGCAAAGCTCGGCGTACGGATACGGGTGCGGTAGCTCATGGTGCTGCCATCACTGGTCAGGTAGTAGCTGTTAATCCCCTTGGTCGCCTCGATCATCTGGAAGGATTCGTTGGCCGGCATAACCGGGCCCCAGGAAACCTGCAGGAAGTGGGTGATCAGGGTTTCGATATGTTGCAGCGTGCGCTCTTTCGGCGGCGGCGTGGTCAGCGGGTGATCCGCTTTGAACGGGCCTTCCGGCATGTTTTTGAGGCACTGCTCAAGGATGCGCAGGCTCTGACGCAGCTCTTCCACTTTCAGCATCACACGGGTATAGCAGTCGCTGATGCCACCGCCAACCGGGACTTCAAAGTCGAAATTCTCATAGCCAGAGTACGGACGCGCCTTACGCACGTCGAAGTTCACGCCTGCAGCACGCAGACCGGCACCGGTGGTACCCCACTCCAGCGCTTCTTTCGCGTTATAGGCAGCAACGCCCTGAGAACGGCCTTTCAGAATGGAGTTGCGCAGCGCGGCTTTCTCATAGGAGTCAAGACGCTTCGGCATCCAGTCAAGGAATTCACGCAGCAGGCCTTCCCAGCCGCGCGGCAGATCGTGCGCCACGCCACCGATACGGAACCAGGCCGGGTGCATACGGAAACCGGTGATCGCTTCTACCACGTCGTAAATTTTCTGACGGTCGGTAAAGGCAAAGAAGACCGGCGTCATCGCGCCGACGTCCTGAATAAAGGTCGAGATATACAGCAGGTGGCTGTTGATGCGGAACAGCTCGGAGAGCATCACGCGAATCACGTTAACGCGATCCGGCACGACGATGCCCGCCAGTTTCTCAACCGCCAGCACGTACGGCATTTCGTTCACGCAGCCGCCGAGGTACTCGATACGGTCGGTATACGGAATGTAGCTGTGCCAGGACTGACGCTCGCCCATTTTCTCCGCGCCGCGGTGGTGGTAACCCACGTCCGGTACGCAGTCGACGATCTCTTCGCCGTCCAGCTGAAGAACAATACGGAATGCACCGTGCGAGGACGGGTGGTTAGGACCGAGGTTGAGGAACATAAAGTCCTCGTTTTCGGTGCCACGCTTCATGCCCCACTCTTCCGGTTTGAAGGTCAGCGACTCCATTTCCAGATCCTGCTTGGCTTTAGTCAGCTCAAACGGATCGAACTCGGTGGCGCGCGCCGGGTAGTCTTTACGCAGCGGGTGGCCTTCCCAGGTCTGCGGCATCATGATGCGCGTCAGGTGCGGGTGGCCATTAAAGGTGATCCCAAACAGATCCCAGACTTCACGCTCATACCAGTTGGCGTTGGGGAAAAGTTTGATAAATGTTGGCACGTTCAGATCGTTTTCGGACAAAGCCACCTTGAGCATGATGTCCCGATTGCGGTCTATTGACATCAGGTGGTAGAAAACGGAAAAATCCGCGGCCGGTAAACCGTCGCGGTGCGTGCGCAGACGCTCATCCACGCCGTGCAGGTCAAAGAGCATGACGTACGGCTTAGGAAGACGTTTTAAGAAATCGCCAACTTCCAGTAATTGTTCACGCTTAACCCAGACAACGGGCACCCCGGTGCGGGTAGGCTGAACGGTAAAGGCATCCGGCCCAAAACGGTTACGCAGTTCGCCAATCACCGGATCATCGAGATGATCGCGGGTTTGCCATGCAGCGGCGTCTTGCGCGGTTAAATCGGTCATATTGTTCACCATTGCAAAAGGTCCGTGGTGACTGTCAGGTGTGGCTTCGCTTTGTTGTATATGGATTTGCGAAGTTGGTGCCACCGCCCACAGGCCGCAAATTAAATCTCGTCAGGTGTCCGCAGATTCGTGACTGCGATACGTTCGCCGCGTTTACGCTCGCGTTCCGACTGCATATTGGCGCGGTACACGCCCTGATCGCCAACCACCCATGAAAGTGGGCGACGCTCTTTGCCGATGGATTCCTGCAGCAGCATCAGCGCCTGCATATAGGCCTCAGGACGCGGCGGGCAGCCAGGAATATAGACATCAACCGGGATAAATTTATCGACGCCCTGCACTACGGAGTAGATGTCGTACATGCCGCCGGAGTTGGCGCAGGCTCCCATGGAAATAACCCATTTCGGCTCCAGCATCTGGTCATACAGGCGCTGAATAACCGGGGCCATTTTGGTGAAGCAGGTTCCCGCCACCACCATCAGGTCAGCCTGACGCGGTGATGCACGCAGAACTTCTGCACCAAAACGCGCAACGTCATGCACCGCAGTGAATGACGTCACCATTTCAACGTAGCAGCAGGAAAGGCCGAAGTTGTAAGGCCAGATTGAGTTTTTGCGGCCCCAGTTAACCATATCGTGCAGGGCATGTTCGAGCTTGCCCATGTAGACGCTACGGTTAACTTCTTGCTCCAGGGGGTCGGTTACGATCTCCTGTTTTTGCAGGGGGTAACGGTCGTTCTCACCGTTAGGATCTATGCGGGTGAGCGTATAATCCATCTTATTGCCTCGCTTTTACTGCTTATAACGGTTAGTGACTGTCCGTTTCCGGGTTGATACGTTCGCGGCGTGAGCGCGCGGGCGTCCAGTCCAGAGCGCCAACGCGCACCAGATACACCAGACCAGCCAGTAGCACTAAAATGAAAATTGCGGCTTCCACAAAGCCTACCCAGCCGCTTTCACGGATAGAGACTGACCATGCGAAAAGATAAAGGGCTTCGACGTCGAAGATAACGAAGAACATAGCCACGAGGTAGAACTTCGCGGACAGGCGCAGACGAGCGGTGCCGACGGAATCGATCCCCGACTCATACGGAGTTTCCTTGTGACGCGCGCGCGCGCGACCACCCAGGAACCAGGCACCGGCCAGCATCATGCAGCACAGGCCTACGGCGACAATAAGAAAGACAGCGAATGCCCAATGATGAGCGACGACTTCAGTGGATGTTGACATACGCATTGCTTAACCAAAAAGGTAGCGCTTAAACCTCTGCTCTTATCGGCAGATGAACGCCACATCGTTTCAAGGGGAGGAATAAAAAAATAACCCTACATTATCTGCCGAAATAAGCACTTAGACAGCCAAATGATGGGGTCTTTTACTCCTTTCTATAACCTTTTGTCAACTTTAACAAAAGTATGCTCACGTTAGTTTACATCGGCAAAATCTCATTAACATTTAATGCCATTTTGCTCGATGCTGGGCAATTCATGTACGCGTTTAGGCTGTTGAATCGTGTCCGTAGCGAGCTTTTCCGTGTATTACCCGCTTATTTTGACAGGATTTTGCGGCGATTCCTCCCCCTCTGTGGGAGTATTTTCTTGATCTGAGACACGCTTTTATTAATTCATTTAAAAACCAGCAACAAACCTTGCGCATTTTTTAACAAAACCTGAGCGCGCCGATCCCGGCCAGGAATTGATCGTCAAGACCCTGACGCATGCGTTAACTGTATGAAATTGCTTTAAATGGATGACTAAAAAATAGACGAAGAATGGGATTTGTGCAAAAACAAACCGCAGAAAGCAAAAAGCTGTCCTGCGGTTTGTTTTTGGTAATCACATTTTGTTACCAG
>DATEKR010000041.1:0-19741 GCA_035277345.1 Enterobacteriaceae bacterium | reverse complement strand
ACCCAGCACCACCGAGAAGAAAATGGAGTCGATATTGAGCGTCCAGAAGGTGGCTGGGGGGTTATGCGGATCTACCAGCGAGAATGTACGTAAGTCCAGCTGAAGGTTAGTCAGATGGTGGCTTATGTAATCCTGCGGCGTCATATTTTCAGAAGCCATGATGCCTTTACCCTTTGTTGTTAATTACAGCGGGCGCCAGTATCTGAAGTACCAGCACCAAAACCCACGTCACGATAAGCGGCCAGAAAACCGCCTTAAACACAGCCAGCGCCACCACCAGCAGACCAAAGGTCGCTAACACTCTCACCGCTTCGCCGAGGGCGAATGACCAGGCCACAAGGCCTTTCGCGGGAGTATGTACCTGATGACGCCAGGCAAAAATCATAAACAGCATGCCGGGCAGTAATACTGCCATACCTCCGCACACTGCGGAAATGCCCCAGAAGGGGTCTTTTAGGCTAAACAGCAATCCACTTGCCATCACTGCCACTAGCTGAATGAACAGAAGCTTACGAGCAACGTTTCGACTCAAGAGCGACAAAGACATCACGTTTTTAACTCCTGCTACCTTTGAGGTATGTCGCGTGTCGTATAAAACGTTCTTTAAGACTGAGAGTCAAGCATCAAAAAGCGGTCAAATTATACGGTGCGCCCCGGTGATTTCAAACAATAAGTAGCGAAAAGGTGAACAAATGTTTAAATATTTTTCCGCCGCGCTATTTTTCAACTTTTCGCCAAACTGTGAACATTCATGCAAAATTGCAAATAACGCGAAAACACTGGCTACAAAGCGTGCACCAGATCACAAATCGAACATTTTCGGCCTAAAGCGAAAAGATAAAGCAGGAATTAGCACCTTTTCATCCTTTTGATATTTAAGATGAAACTCACCGACTCTTTTCAAAACACCCCTTATACAACATAAAAACGATTCATTGACATTCTTAATAAAAATTTAACAAGAACTATTCGTATTACAACGCCATTTTTAGCAGCCTGATATTTTCAGGGTTTACTATCTTCCCGGTAAACAAAAAATGCGTCGTTGCGTGTTCGAAAAATCTTCGTGACGGCTAGGTTAAATGTGACCCAATCCCCGACCGCCCTTTGCGCCCTTTTTTAACACTAAAAAAACAGCACTTTTTCTACTTTTTTTGATAAAAATTAAATCGAGTTTGGCTTAATCACCACCAGATGACGCTCCCCTTCCAGCTGAGGCACCTCCAGTTTAACCAGGGACTCCACAGTCAGGCCGGACGGGAGCTGCGCAATTTCGTCGTCAGGGATCAGGCCCTTCAGCGCGTAGAAACGGCCCTGCTCGCCAGGCAGATGATGACACCAGCTGACCATATCATTCAGCGAGGCAAATGCACGGCTGATCACACCATCGAACGGCGGTTCGGCCGGGAAGTCTTCCACGCGGCTCTGAACCGGGGTGATATTGTCGAGCTTCAGTTCATGCTGCACCTGTTTCAGGAAGCGCACGCGCTTGCCGAGGCTGTCCAGCAGGGTGAAATGGCACTCAGGACGCACGATGGAGAGCGGAATACCCGGCAGGCCTGGCCCGGTACCCACGTCGATAAAACGTGTTCCCTGCAGATAAGGTGCCACCACAATGCTGTCAAGAATATGACGAATCAGCATCTCGTTCGGATCGCGAACCGACGTCAGGTTGTAGGCCTTGTTCCATTTGTTGAGCATATCGACATAGGCCACCAGCTGTTCTTGCTGGTGAACGGACAGCGAAATGCCTGCTTTATCCAGCAGACGAGAGAGTTTGTTAAGCACGGTAATTACCTGTTGAGAGAGCGAAACGGTCACCCGGCAGCTTCCGCCACCGGGCAAAACGTCTGATTATGCGCTGCGGCGCAGCATGCCTTGTTTTTTCAGCCAGACCAGCAGAATGGAGATTGCCGCCGGAGTGACGCCCGAAATACGCGACGCCTGGCCGATAGAGACCGGCTTGTGGTCGTTCAGCTTGGCGATCACTTCGTTGGACAGGCCGGTCACCTGACGATAATCCATGTCCGCAGGCAGCTGCGTATTTTCATTGCGCTGCTGCTTGTTGATCTCATCCTGCTGACGGGCGATATAGCCTTCGTATTTGACCTGAATTTCCACCTGCTCTGCGGCCTGCGCATCGGCAAGCGACGGGGCAAACGGCGTCAGCTGGGTCAGCTGCTGGTAGGTCATTTCCGGGCGACGGAGCAGATCTTCACCGCTGGCTTCACGAGAAAGCGGCGCGCTGAGGTGAGCGTTCACTTCGTTGATATTTTCGGTCTGCGGCATCACCCAGGTGGATTTCAGACGCTGACGCTCGCGTTCGATGCTTTCCAGCTTCTCGTTAAAGCGCGCCCAGCGGGCATCGTCCACCAGTCCCATCTCACGGCCGGCTTCGGTCAGTCGCAGATCGGCGTTGTCTTCACGCAGCATCAGGCGATATTCCGCACGGGAGGTGAACATACGGTAGGGTTCTTTGGTCCCCAGCGTGCAGAGATCGTCGACCAGCACACCAAGGTAGGCCTGATCGCGACGCGGCGCCCAGCCCTCTTTTTCCGCCGAGAAGCGCCCTGCGTTAAGACCGGCCAGCAGGCCCTGGGCCGCGGCTTCTTCGTAGCCGGTGGTGCCGTTGATCTGGCCCGCGAAGAACAGACCCTGGATATATTTGCTCTCCAGCGTCGGTTTCAGGTCACGCGGATCGAAGAAATCATACTCAATGGCATAGCCAGGACGCACAATCTTCGCGTTTTCCATCCCCTGCATCGAGCGGACAATTTGCATCTGTACGTCAAACGGCAGGCTGGTGGAGATGCCATTTGGATAAATTTCGTTAGAGGTCAGGCCTTCCGGCTCCAGGAAGATCTGGTGCTGATTACGATCCGCGAAACGCATGACTTTATCTTCGATCGACGGGCAGTAGCGCGGGCCGATCCCTTCGATCACTCCGGCATACATCGGGCTGCGATCGAGGTTATTGCGGATAACGTCGTGGGTTTTCTCGTTGGTGTACGTGATATGGCAGGCCATCTGCTGCGGATGCTGCTCGACGGATCCCATAAACGAGAATACCGGCATCGGGTTATCGCTGTACTGCGCACCGAGCACGCTGAAATCGATAGTGCGGGCGTCAATACGCGGCGGCGTACCAGTTTTCAGACGGCTTACGCGCAGCGGCAGTTCACGCAGACGACGGGAGAGCGAAATGGACGGCGGATCGCCGGCACGGCCACCGCTGTAGTTATCCATCCCGATATGAATTTTGCCATCCAGGAAAGTCCCGACGGTCAGCACCACCGCTTTAGCGCGGAATTTCAGACCCATCTGGGTAACGGCTCCGACGACACGATCGTTTTCAACGATCAGATCCTCAACGGCCTGCTGGAAGATCATCAGATTGGGCTGGTTCTCCAGCGCGGTTCTTACCGCCTGACGATAGAGCACACGATCCGCCTGAGCACGGGTAGCGCGTACCGCCGGGCCTTTGCTGGCGTTTAGTATTCTAAACTGGATGCCGGCTTTATCGATCGCCTGGGCCATCAGGCCGCCAAGCGCATCCACTTCTTTTACCAGGTGTCCCTTCCCAATACCGCCAATGGCCGGGTTGCAGCTCATCTGCCCCAGCGTGTCGATATTGTGTGTCAGCAGCAGCGTTTGCTGGCCCATACGTGCAGCGGCCATCGCGGCCTCGGTGCCTGCATGACCCCCGCCAATGATGATGACGTCAAAAGGATCCGGATAAAACATGGTAATTGCCTCGCGGTGTCGCGGTTTGAAAATGGAGTGAAGCCCGGGCCGTGGATTCTACTCAACTTTAGTCGATGGAGAAAGCACTGGGATCCGGGCTATTAAAAAGAAGATCTTTTTATTTAGAGATCTGTTCTATTGTGATCTCTTATTAGGATCGAGAGGGTCTGTGGATAACCCGGATCCTCAATTTAAGATCAAAAGCTTAGTAAGGATCATTAACTGTGAATGATCGGTGATCCCGGTCCGTATAAGCTGGGATCAAAATGCGGAGTTATGCACAAGTCAAAAACTGAGCAAGGGTTGTTCCTGGGATAACTACCGGTTGATCAGTGCTTTTAAGCAGACTTATCCACACTCGATCGGTCGATCTTTACACTTATTTGAGTAAATTTTTCCAGGATCCCAGCCAAAGCTCCGCCGGATCCTCCGGAATATCGTGTTCCAGAATGTTGATCTTCAGCGTTTCGCCGATCTGTTTTGCACCGCAGGCTTTCATTTCTGCGTCCAGCTTGTCGATCGCGCCGCAGAAGGTGTCATATTCGAGACTGCCGATCCCAATAGCGCCAAAGCGAACGGCCGACAGGTCGGGTTTCTCTTCGCGCAGGTACTCATAAAACGGCAGCAGATTATCGGGAATATCGCCCGCGCCGTGCGTGGAGCTGACCACCAGCCAGATGCCGTCAGTACTGAGCTCGTCTGCCGCAGGACCGTGCAGGGTTTCCGTTGTGAAACCAGCGTCTTCCAGTTGTTCTGCCAGATGTTCGGCGACGTATTCCGCGCCGCCAAGGGTGCTGCCACTAATCAGTGTAATGTCTGCCATGATCGCCCGCCCATTTCATCGAGAGGCACATTCTACGCTGTGTAAGGGCTGGGATCTACCTGTGGATATTACGGGTATTGCGTGGGGATGAAATCGCCCTGTTACGGGCGAATGGTACGCATGATAGGGTTCTGCAGGGAGATCAGGGTCTCTGTGGACTGGATCTCGTCGATAGTCTGGATCTTGTTGATAAGTACCTGCTGCAGGGCATCGATCGAACGGCACATCACCTTAATAAAGATACTGTAGTGTCCGGTGGTGTAATAGGCTTCGGTCACCTCTTCCAGGCTTTCCAGTCTCGCCAGCGCTGACGGATAGTCTTTGGCGCTCTTCAGAATGATGCCGATAAAGCAGCACACATCGTAGCCCAGCTGTTTGGGACTGACGTCAATACGCGCCCCGGTAATGATGCCCGCCTGTTTCATTTTCTCGACCCGGACGTGGATTGTGCCGGGGCTGACGCCAAACTGTTTGGCCAGTTCGGCATAGGCGGTGCGGGCATTGGCCATCAGCGCTTCCAGGATGCCGCGGTCCAGATTGTCGATCTGATAATTTTCCATAGTATTTTCTTATGATGTTTGATGATTCACACTATTTTAGCTTCTTATTTTAATGAATCAAAATCGAAGAGGGCTTTTTGCTGTTTGATTATTGAATTTGATGCCTGTTCTGTTGCTTAATCAATACCAACAGGACGCAGGAGTATAAAAAATGAAAACCGCTTACATCGCAAAACAACGCCAGATCAGTTTCGTTAAATCCCATTTTTCCCGCCAGCTGGAAGAGAAGCTTGGACTGATAGAAGTTCAGGCTCCGATCTTAAGCCGCGTGGGCGACGGGACGCAGGACAACCTTTCTGGCTGCGAAAAAGCGGTACAGGTAAAAGTGAAGACGCTGCCGGATGCCCAGTTTGAAGTGGTGCACTCTCTGGCAAAATGGAAACGTCAAACCCTGGGGCAACACGACTTCAGTGCGGGCGAAGGGCTCTACACGCACATGAAAGCCCTTCGCCCCGATGAAGACCGACTCTCCGCGATCCACTCTGTTTACGTCGATCAGTGGGACTGGGAACGCGTGATGGGCGATGGCGAACGCCACACCGGAACGCTGAAAGCGACGGTTGAGGCCATCTGGGCCGGGATTAAAGCCACCGAAACGGCTGCGGCCGCAGAATTTGGCCTGACGCCGTTCCTGCCGGAAACCATCCACTTTGTTCACAGCCAGGAATTGCTGACCCGCTTCCCGGGTCTCGATGCCAAAGGCCGCGAGCGGGCGATTGCCAAAGAGCTGGGCGCGGTGTTCCTGATTGGGATCGGCGGTAAGCTTAGCGACGGTGCACGTCACGACGTGCGTGCACCTGATTATGATGACTGGAGCACCGCCGGTGAAGGTGAGCTGGAGGGGCTGAACGGCGATATCCTGGTCTGGAACCCGATCCTGGAAGACGCCTTTGAGATTTCATCGATGGGGATCCGCGTGGATGCCGCTGCCCTGCAGCGTCAGTTGAAGATCACCGATGATGAAGAACGCCTGCAGCTCGAGTGGCACCAGGCCCTGCTGCGTGGCGAGATGCCGCAGACTATCGGCGGCGGCATCGGCCAGTCGCGCCTGACAATGCTGCTGCTGCAGCTGCCGCATATCGGTCAGGTTCAGTGCGGCGTATGGCCTGCTCAGGTTCGCGAAAGCGTTGCCGCTCTGCTGTAACCTTTAGCGCCGCCAGCGGCGAAGAAGACGGCTCCGCATCCCGGTATCAAAGCGCCAGATATGATCGAAAATGCGCATGATGCCGGGTTTGCCGTGCGCAGACATCGCCACCGCATGAAAGCGGTGCTGATGTTTACGCTGCAAATCGCCCACGGCGGTAATCACCTCTTCCGGCAGCCGCTGGGCAATAAAGTCAGAGATCACCACGGCATCCGCATCGGTCCATTCCCGGTTTTGTAAGCGCTCAACGATGGCCCGAAAGCAGCTCGCCATATCTGTGCCGCCGCGAAAGCGCTGGCTGAGAAACCGTATGGCCTGCTCCAGCCCGTCCGCGCCTGAGAGTTCGTAGCGCACTACCTCGCTTGAGAAGAGCATAATAAAGCAGCGTCGGTTATCGGCCATGGCGACGCGCATCAGCGCCAGGCAAAAGGCTTTTGCGCACTGTTCATTAAAGCCGCCCATCGATCCTGAGGTATCCACGCAGACCACAAAGGGGCCGCGGGGCTGTTCTTCTACATCCTGATGGACCACCGGACGTTCGGTCACCTTTTCCCGCCAGGCTTCGCCCTGCAGACGGTAGGTCAGCAGCCGTTTTTCCACCAGCCGACGGTAAAATTCAAACTCCAGCTCGCTAATACCGAGGGTGGCCAGCTCCGTGGGCAGCAGGCGCAGAATATCGTCGCTCTGCTGTAGCCCGTCGACCTGTTCCGGCACGCTGGCAGGCTCCCGCACCAGGGTGCGGAAGGTTTCCATCGGCGCGTCCTTCTTTGGTATGGACTTCGCTTCCCGCGAGCGGCCCAGCTGTTCCGCCAGCTGCTGTAGCTCCGGCTGCTGGTTGAGAAAATCCCCGTAGCGGACGATCAGCTGATAGTCGCCGCGCTTTAGCCGCCCGGCGCTCATATCCCACAGGCGTCCGGCCGCATTTTCGTTTTCGGTCAGCACCGGCGCCAGCTGGCCGCTAAGGGTCATCCGCTCCTGCACCTCGCTGAGCAGCTGCTCGCGCTCCTCCTCCAGCAATTGCTGATTAAGGGCGGTGGCCTGTACCACCAGGCTTAAACGCCAGCGCTGCAGAAGGAGAGTTTGCAGCGCGGGGGTGAAGACCGCGTTGCCCTCCACCAGCTGCTTTGCCTGGCTATAAAAGGGAGATCGCAGCTGATTGAGCTGCTTAAGCAGAGCCGGAAGCTGGAGAACAAACTGTCCGGTGGAGAGTAGCTGGCTCTGCTGATAGCAAACCAGCTCCATCGCCAGCTCCTGCGGGACGTGCGCCTCTTTTATGCGGCTTTTGATGTTCTCCCGCCACTGGGGAAGATCGTCCAGAACGGCGTTTTTTAAGCGGGGGAATTTTTCGAAGAACACCGCCAGCTGCGGCGAGGCCAGCAGCGCGATCAGCATCTCCTCGATTAACCCCTCTTCACTGACCGCCAGTGCCACATTCAGCGTATCCAGGTTCAGCATTGCTGCGCCTGTTTGATCTGCTCAATCACGTCCTGCAGGCTGGCTTCGATACGGCCCAGCCAGTCGCTTTCAATAAACAGGCACTTCTGCTGTTCGCTAAAGCGGGTGTGCTGCTGGTGCCAGTCGTTGTCCAGCGTCTCCAGCTGCTGTTTAATTTCCGCCGGCATATTTTCCTGCGCACTGCCGGGCAGCGCCAGGCGCGATCCCTGGAGGCTGACGTCGCGCACCACCAGGTGCTGGCTACTGTCCACTTCAAGATTCAGGCTCTGGGCAAAGCCAATGCCGTTGAGCTTGCCGCGGATCTCCCCGCCCTTGAGCAGCCACTGCTCCAGGGCGCTGCGCTCAAGCGTCAGGTGGATCACTTCCATATCGTGGAGCTTCAGCGGCTTTTGCAGCAGCAGCGTCAGGGTGACATCGCTCAGCTCAGGCGGAAGATCGTACTGCGGGCGGCGGCTGAACATGCCCCCGTGGCGGTTAACTTTGACCGCTGTCTTGTCGCTCTGCTGTTGCTGGAGCTGAATACGTCGCTGGACGATGGTTCCCAGCCGGGTCAGCATCGCCTGCTGCTGCCAGCCGTGTACGGTCATCAAAATATCCAGCTGCTGTGCAAGCAGGTTCATGCCCTGCGCATCGTGCCACAGACAGTCTTTAAGCAGGATCAGGTCGACAGGCGCGACCGCATCCCGACCGCTGAAGAAGGCGCTGGCCTGCAGCAGGCGGATCGCTTTTTTCCAGCGGCGGTCGGAAACATAGGGCGCACCGGGTATATTCTCCAGCTGCTGACGCAGCATAAAGATAAGCTCAAATACTGCCTCCGGCAGGCTGACTTCGCCGATCTCCTGCTGCCAGCGGGTAAACTCTTCATCGGTGACCTGCAGCGCAGTGGGTACCGGGTTTTCGCTCTCGTTATGCTGGCTTATTAGCATGGCGCGGAAATTGGATTTCTCCTGCACTTTGTCGAGCCACAGGCGGATCAGCATACGGTCATATAGTGCTTCAAGGCTGCCGTCGGCTTCCGGTAATTCATTGGAGGCGGCCACCAGCAGACGCATGGGGATTTTTTCCTCCAGTGCGCCGTTACGGAATTTGCGTTCGTTTATCGCGGTCAGCAGGGTATTCAGGATCGCCGGGCCTGCTTTCCAGATCTCATCCAGAAAGACGATCTCCGCTTCAGGCAGATAGCCGGCGGTCAGGCGCTCGTAGCGTCCTTCATCTTTTAGCGCCTGGATCGATAGCGGGCCGAAGACCTCCTCCGGCGTGGAGAAACGGGTCATCAGATACTCAAAGGCCCTGGCGTGGCTAAAAGCGAACTTCAGGCGCCGGGCAATCAGGCTTTTCGCGATCCCCGGAGGGCCAAGCAGGAAAACGCTCTCGCCGCACAGTGCGGCCAGCAGGCACAGGCGAATCGCGTGGCTGCGTTCGAAGAGCCCTTTTTCCAGCGCGGCGCCTAAGCGAGAAATTCTTTCAGCCAATAAATTAGGGTGAGCCATAATAAAATTGCGTCCTGTCGCCGGGTTACGGCTTTATGAAGCGAGTATAGACGTTTCGACCCGGGCTAATAGACTGAACAACGGCCATGTTTTCTTTGCGCCAGATTAAACCAGCTTGATATAGAGAGACGAATTTGCCATTAATCATGCATACTGTGCGCCTTTTTGTGGGCGAAGGGACTAAGCACACATTTCATTGGATTAACGAAAGACGAGTCTATGAGCTCTGATAATAAGCAATCATTGTCCGCGGTTACGCTTGCAGCCATTGGGGTTGTCTATGGCGATATTGGCACCAGCCCACTCTATACGCTTCGTGAATGTCTGTCCGGCCAGTTTGGTTTTGGCGTTGAACGCGACGCCGTCTTTGGTTTTCTGTCCCTGATTTTCTGGCTGCTGATCGTTGTTGTCTCTGTTAAGTATCTGACCTTCGTCATGCGGGCGGACAACGCCGGTGAAGGGGGAATACTCACCCTGATGTCGCTGGCCGGGCGCAATACCAGTGCGCGGATGACCTCCGTGCTGGTGATTATGGGGCTTATCGGTGGCAGCTTCTTCTATGGTGAGGTGGTGATCACTCCGGCGATATCGGTGATGTCGGCGATGGAAGGACTGGAAATCGTCGCCCCCTCGCTCGATACCTGGATTGTTCCTCTTTCTATAGTGGTGCTGACGCTGCTGTTTGCTATCCAGAAACACGGCACCGGCATGGTGGGGAAACTTTTCGCGCCGATTATGCTGGCCTGGTTCTTGATCCTGGCCGTACTTGGCCTGCGCGGGATAATCAGTAACCCCGAGGTGCTGCAGGCGCTGAATCCGGCCTGGGCGCTGCACTTCTTCCTTGAGTACAAAGCCGTCTCCTTCGTTGCGCTTGGCGCGGTGGTGCTGGCCATCACCGGGGTTGAGGCGCTGTATGCCGATATGGGCCACTTCGGCAAGCTGCCGATCCGCCTGGCCTGGTTTTCCCTGGTCCTGCCGTCGCTGGTACTGAACTATTTCGGCCAGGGCGCGCTGCTGCTGAAAACGCCGGAAGCGATTAAAAACCCCTTCTTCCTGCTGGCTCCTGACTGGGCCCTGATCCCGATGTTAATTATTGCTACCCTGGCGACGGTGATTGCGTCCCAGGCGGTGATCTCCGGCGTCTTCTCTCTGACCCGCCAGGCGGTGCGTCTGGGGTATCTGTCGCCGATGCGCATTATTCACACCTCGGAAATGGAGTCAGGGCAGATCTACATCCCGTTTGTTAACTGGATGCTCTACGTCGCGGTGGTGATTGTGATTGTCAGCTTCGAGCACTCCAGCAACCTGGCCGCCGCCTACGGGATTGCGGTCACCGGGACCATGGTACTGACCTCTATTCTTTGCGCCACCGTTGCCCGTAAAAACTGGCAGTGGAGCGGCTGGCTGGTGGGGCTGATGGTGGTGGCCTTCCTGAGCGTGGACGTACCGCTGTTCTCTGCAAACCTTGATAAGCTGCTTTCCGGCGGCTGGTTGCCGTTAAGTCTCGGCCTGGTGATGTTCGTGATTATGACCACCTGGAAAAGCGAGCGTTTCAGACTGCTGCGCCGTATGCATGAACACGGTAATTCTCTGGAGGCGATGATCGCCTCGCTGGAGAAGTCGCCTCCGGTTCGCGTGCCGGGGACCGCCGTCTACATGTCTCGCGCCCAGAAAGTAATCCCCTTTGCGCTGATGCATAACCTTAAGCACAACAAGGTCCTGCATGAGCGGGTGATCCTGCTGACGTTGCGCACGGAAGATGCGCCTTATGTGCATAACGTTCGCCGGGTGCAGATCGAGCAGCTGTCACCGACCTTCTGGCGGGTGGTGGCCAGCTACGGCTGGCGCGAAACGCCTAACGTAGAGGAGGTATTCCACCGCTGCGGCCTGGAAGGGCTGAGCTGCCGGATGATGGAAACCTCGTTCTTTATGTCTCACGAGTCGCTTATTCTGGGCAAGCGCCCCTGGTATCTACGCCTGCGCGGCAAGCTCTACCTGCTCCTGCAGCGTAACGCCCTGCGCGCGCCTGACCAGTTCGAGATCCCACCCAACCGGGTCATTGAGCTGGGTACCCAGGTCGAGATTTAAAACGCGAAAACCCGCTTTCTTAAGCGGGTTTTTTATTCGTTTCGAAAAGTAATTTACGTTAAGGCTAAAGCCTGATGAGCACTGTCGCGAAACGTTTCGATGGCGATCACATTTTTTTCACGTTTCGGTGGTTTTATGTTCATTACTCATATTAAACTCATCATCAGCGAAACGTTTCGCTAATGGAGTAATAAAACAATGAAGAAAGGTACGGTTCTTAACTCTGATATTTCGTCAGTCATTTCCCGTCTTGGGCATACTGATACGCTGGTGGTTTGTGACGCCGGTCTGCCAATTCCCGGTAGCACAACGCGTATTGATATGGCGTTAACCCAGGGTGTGCCTGCGTTTATGCAGGTGCTGGAAGTGGTCACGGCTGAAATGCAGGTTGAATCGGCTATTCTTGCCGCGGAAATTAAGCAGCACAATCCGCAGCTCCACGAAACGTTGCTCGGCCATATCGGGCAGCTGCAGAAACACCAGGGAAACACCATAGAAATTCGTTACATCACACATGAGCAGTTCAAACAAAAAACCGCAGACAGTCAGGCGGTAATTCGCAGCGGGGAGTGTTCCCCGTATGCGAATATCATTCTCTGTGCTGGCGTCACCTTCTGAGGCCCTCATGGACGCATTATTACAGCTAAAAGGGATCGAAAAATCGTTCCCCGGGGTGAAAGCCCTCTCCGGCGCAGCGTTGAATGTCTACGCTGGCCGCGTTATGGCGCTGGTTGGCGAAAACGGCGCCGGCAAATCCACCATGATGAAAGTCCTGACCGGTATCTACCAGCGCGACGCCGGTTCGCTGCTGTGGCTGGGAAAAGAGACCACGTTTAGCGGTCCTAAATCCTCCCAGGAAGCCGGTATCGGGATTATTCACCAGGAGCTGAACCTGATCCCGCAGCTCTCCATTGCCGAGAATATCTTCCTTGGCCGTGAGTACGTGGGGCGCTTTGGCAAAATCGACTGGAAAACCATGTACGCCGAAGCCGATAAGCTGCTGGCGAAGCTGAATCTGCGCTTTAAAAGCGACCGGCTGGTGGGCGAGTTGTCCATCGGCGATCAGCAGATGGTAGAGATCGCCAAAGTGCTGAGCTTCGAGTCGAAAGTCATCGTTATGGATGAACCGACCGATGCCCTGACCGATACCGAAACAGAATCCCTGTTCCGCGTTATTCGTGAGCTGAAAGCTCAGGGACGCGGAATTGTCTACATTTCCCACCGCATGAAAGAGATCTTCGAAATCTGCGATGACGTGACGGTTTTCCGCGACGGCCAGTTTATTGCCGAACGTGAAGTCGTCAGCCTGACGGAAGATTCGCTGATTGAGATGATGGTTGGCCGCAAGCTGGAAGATCAGTATCCGCGTCTGGATAAAGCGGCGGGTAACGTGCGACTGAAGGTCGATAACCTGTGCGGCTCCGGCGTGAATAACGTCAGCTTTACGCTGCGTGAAGGGGAAATCCTTGGCGTGGCGGGTCTGATGGGTGCCGGACGTACCGAACTGATGAAAGTGCTCTACGGCGCGCTGCCACGTGCCAGCGGTTACGTCACCCTCGACGGCCATGAAGTTGTTACCCGCTCTCCGCAGGATGGGCTGGCCAACGGGATTGTGTATATCTCCGAAGACCGTAAGCGCGATGGCCTGGTGCTGGGCATGTCAGTCAAAGAGAACATGTCCCTGACCTCCCTTCGCTACTTTAGCCGCAGCGGCGGTGGCCTGAAACATAAAGATGAACAGCAGGCGGTAGGGGATTTCATCCGTCTGTTTAATGTTAAAACCCCGTCTATGGAACAGGCCATTGGCCTGCTGTCCGGCGGTAATCAGCAAAAGGTGGCGATCGCCCGTGGCTTAATGACCCGGCCGAAAGTGCTGATCCTCGATGAGCCAACCCGTGGGGTGGATGTCGGGGCGAAAAAAGAGATTTATCAGTTAATTAACCAGTTTAAAGCCGATGGCCTGAGCATTATTCTGGTCTCATCCGAAATGCCAGAAGTATTAGGTATGAGCGATCGTATTATCGTTATGCATGAAGGGCATCTCGGCGGTGAATTCACGCGCGAGCAGGCCACCCAGGAAGTATTGATGGCTGCCGCTGTGGGCAAGCTTAATCGTGTGAATCAGGAGTAAAAAAGATGACTACCCAGGCTGTTACTGGTCGCCGTTATTTCACCAAAGCGTGGCTGATGGAGCAAAAATCGCTGATTGCCCTGCTGGTGCTGATCGCGATCGTCTCGACCATGAGCCCGAACTTTTTTACCGTCAATAACCTGTTCAATATTCTGCAGCAGACCTCCGTAAACGCCATTATGGCGGTGGGGATGACGCTGGTGATCCTGACCTCCGGGATTGACCTGTCCGTCGGTTCGCTGCTGGCGCTGACCGGTGCGGTTGCGGCCTCTATTGTCGGTTTCGAAGTCAATGCGCTGGTGGCGGTGGCTGCAGCCCTGGCGCTGGGCGCGGCGATTGGCGGGATCACCGGGGTGATTGTGGCGAAAGGCCGGGTGCAGGCATTTATCGCCACCCTGGTGATGATGCTGCTGCTGCGCGGCGTCACCATGGTCTACACCAACGGCAGTCCTGTTAATACCGGCTTCACCGACAACGCCGATGTCTTTGGCTGGTTTGGGATAGGGCGCCCGCTGGGCATTCCGACGCCGGTCTGGATTATGGCGATTGTGTTTATTGCGGCCTGGTATATGTTGCATCACACGCGTCTGGGACGTTATATCTATGCCCTCGGCGGTAATGAGTCTGCGACTCGACTGTCCGGGATTAGCGTCGACAAAGTCAAAATCATCGTCTATTCACTGTGCGGTTTATTGGCTTCGCTGGCGGGTATTATCGAAGTGGCGCGTCTCTCTTCCGCCCAGCCTACGGCGGGGACGGGTTATGAGCTGGACGCGATTGCAGCAGTCGTATTAGGGGGAACCAGTCTGGCCGGGGGTAAAGGCCGGATTGTCGGTACGCTTATCGGCGCGCTGATCCTCGGGTTCCTTAACAATGGTTTGAATTTATTAGGTGTTTCCTCTTACTACCAGATGATTGTAAAAGCCGTGGTGATTTTGCTGGCGGTGCTGGTAGACAACAAGAAGCAGTAAGTACTTCACACATACAGGACATCATAAATATGAACATGAAAAAGCTGGCTACTCTGGTTTCTGCTGTGGCGCTGAGTGCGACGGTGAGCGCTAACGCAATGGCAAAAGACACCATTGCACTGGTTATCTCCACGCTCAACAACCCGTTCTTCGTTTCTCTGAAGGATGGCGCGCAGAAAGAAGCGGACAAACTGGGCTATGACCTGGTTATCCTCGACTCCCAGAATAACCCGGCCAAAGAGCTGGCGAACGTTCAGGACCTGACCGTTCGTGGCACCAAGCTGCTGCTGATCAACCCGACCGATTCCGACGCCGTAGGTAACGCCGTGAAAATGGCTAACCAGGCGAAAATCCCGGTGATCACTCTTGACCGTGTGGCCTCTCAGGGTGAAGTGGTCAGCCACATCGCTTCTGATAACGTGCTGGGCGGCAAAATCGCCGGTAACTACATCGCTAAGCAGGCCGGTGAAGGCGCGAAAGTGATTGAGCTGCAGGGTATTGCAGGAACTTCAGCAGCACGTGAGCGTGGCGAAGGCTTCCAGCAGGCCGTTGCGGCACACAAATTTAATGTCCTGGCCAGCCAGCCTGCTGACTTTGACCGTACTAAAGGTCTGAACGTTATGCAGAACCTGCTGACCGCGCATCCGGACGTGCAGGCTGTATTTGCACAGAACGATGAAATGGCGCTGGGTGCACTGCGTGCGCTGCAGACCGCAGGCAAAACCGACGTAATGGTCGTTGGCTTCGACGGTACACCGGACGGTGAAAAAGCTGTTAAAGATGGCAAACTGGCGGCAACTATCGCCCAGCTGCCTGAGCAGATCGGCGCCACCGGCGTTGAAACCGCGGATAAAGTACTGAAAGGCGAAAAAGTTTACGCCAAAATCCCGGTGGATCTGAAACTGGTTATCAAGCAGTAAGAAAGCCATTCGGGTCGCGCCACGGGCAGACGACCTGAAGGACTACGTAAAAGAAAAGCAGGGCACGCGCCACCGGTTCCCGGTGGCGCATCTTAGTGGATATTCTGAACATGAAAACTGCAGGCAGTCTCGTCGTCCTTGGCAGTATCAATGCCGATCACATTCTCAACCTTGAATCCTTCCCTGCACCGGGTGAAACCCTGCTGGGGAGCCAGTACCAGATCGCCTTTGGCGGCAAAGGTGCCAATCAGGCTGTCGCGGCGGGTCGCAGCGGCGCTAAGATTGCGTTTATCGCCTGTACCGGTGATGACGATACCGGCGAACGCGTGCGTAAACAGCTGGCCAGCGACAATATCGACATCGCGCCCGTCAGCGTCGTTGCGGGTGAATCCACCGGTGTGGCCCTGATCTTTGTTAACGGCGAAGGGGAGAATGTCATCGGTATTCATGCTGGTGCCAACGCAGCATTAACGGTGGAACGGGTTGACGCTCAGCGCGAACGTATCGCCGGGGCTTCCGCGCTGCTGATGCAGCTGGAATCGCCGATTGAAAGCGTGCTGGCGGCGGCAAAAATTGCCCACGAGAACCAGACGCTGGTGGCGCTCAACCCGGCCCCGGCCCGTGAACTGCCGGATGAGCTCCTGTCGCTGCTCGATATCATCACCCCGAATGAAACCGAGGCGGAAAAGCTGACCGGCGTTCGCGTTGATAATGAAGCCGACGCGGCAAAAGCGGCGCAGATCCTTCATGACAAAGGGATCAAAACCGTACTGATCACCCTGGGCAGCCGCGGCGTGTGGGCCAGCGTTAACGGCGAAGGCAGCCGTATTCCGGGCTTTAAAGTGCAGGCCATTGATACTATCGCCGCCGGGGATACCTTCAACGGGGCGTTGATTACGGCGCTGCTGGAAGAGAAGCCGCTGGCCGAGGCGATTCGTTTTGCCCATGCCGCTGCGGCCATTGCCGTGACGCGCAAAGGTGCGCAGCCTTCGGTTCCATGGCGCAAAGAGATAGACGACTTCTTAGGTCAGCAGGGGTAAATCTTGGCCACAATGAAGGATGTTGCTCGCCTGGCGGGTGTTTCTACTTCTACCGTTTCTCACGTCATCAATAAAGATCGCTTTGTGAGCGAGGCGATTATTGAAAAAGTGGACGCGGCGATTAAGACGCTAAACTACGCGCCTTCCGCGCTGGCACGCAGTCTTAAGCTGAAGCAGACCCGCACCATTGGCATGTTGATTACCGCCAGCAGCAACCCCTTCTATTCCGAGCTGGTTCGCGGCGTCGAACGCAGCTGCTTCGAGCGCGGCTACAGCCTGGTGCTCTGCAATACCGAAGGCGACGAGCAGCGGATGAACCGCAACCTTGAGATGTTGATGCAAAAACGCGTCGACGGGCTGCTGCTGCTGTGCACCGAAACCCATCAGCCTTCGGTTGAGATTATTCGCCGCTATCCGTCGATCCCGACGGTAATGATGGACTGGTCGCCGTTTGAGGGAGACAGCGATCTGATTCAGGATAACTCTCTGCTGGGTGGCGATATAGCGACCCAGTATCTGATTGATAAAGGCCGCACGCGAATTGCCTGCATCACCGGCCCTCTGGATAAAACCCCGGCGCGCCTGCGTCTTGAAGGTTACCGGGAGGCGATGTCCCGCAGCGGGCTGAGCGTTCCGAAAGATTATGAAGTGATTGCCGACTTTGAGTTTGGCGGCGGTTTTGATGCGATGCAAAAACTGCTGGCCCACCCGACGCGACCCGATGCGGTATTTATCGGCAACGATGCGATGGCGGTTGGTGCCTATCAGGCGCTGTACCAGGCCGGGCTGCATATTCCGCAGGATATGGCGATTGTCGGCTATGACGATATCGAACTGGCGCGCTATATGACGCCGCCCCTGACGACGATCCATCAGCCAAAAGATGAGCTCGGGGAGCTGGCGATTGATGTGCTCATCAACCGTATGGCGGAGCCGGAACTTGCCCAGCAGCGCCTGCAGCTCACCCCGGAACTGATGGTGCGCGGCTCGGTTTAATGCCGTTCCTTAATCAGGTTGCGGCCGTCTTTGGGTTTTAACAGCATAAACATCCCCGCCGAGAGAACCGTAATCGCCCCCATGCTAATAAAGGTATAGTGGAACTGATCCACAGTACTGGTGCCCTCTATTCCCTCATAGATACGCAATACCGCCGCGCTTACCGCCACACCCAGACTGATCGACAGCTGCTGCGTAACGGCCAGCACGCTATTGCCGCCGCTGGCGCTTTCGTCGGTCAGGTCGGCAAGGGTAATAGTATTCATCGCGGTAAACTGGGTCGACATGGCCATACCGAGAATAAACAGCGGCAGGATCAGCATCCACACCGGCATTGCCGGGGACTGGAACGAGAACTGCGCAATCATCAGGCCGATAAACAACGTCACGCCGACCAGCGTCTTACGGTAGCCGCACCAGCGTAGCACCTGGGTGACCATCGATTTCGCCAGGATTGAGCCCATCGCCGTCGGTGCCATCATGCAGCCAGCTATCAGAGCGGGGTATCCAAAACCGACCTGCAGCATTAGCGGCATCAAGAAGGGAACGCAACCGGTGCCAAGGCGCGTGGCGAGGTTACCCGCGATGCCCACCGAGAAGGTGCGTATCTTAAACATTGGCAGAGCAATCAGCGGCGTCGGATGGCGACGGGCGTGGCGAACGTAGGCCGCCAGCAGTAGCAGACTGGTGATGATAATGGCCAGCGCAATCCAGCTGGTGACCAGCCGCTCACCGAACATCTCCATCCCGCAGGAAAACAGTACAAGGCTAAAGCCGAACAGCAGAAAACCGACGCCGTCAAAACGGCGGCGCGGAGTGGTGAAGTTCGGCATATATTTGCGGGCGTAGAGCAGCCCGGCGATGCCGATAGGAATATTAATCAGGAAGATCCAGTGCCAGCTGGCCCAGGTGACCAGCACTCCGCCCAGCACCGGGCCCAGAATCGGGCCGACCAGTCCCGGCATGGTGACAAAGTTCAGAACCGGGAGCAGTTCGCTGCGCGGATAGGCGCGTAGCAGGGCGAGACGTGCCACCGGCATCATCATTGCTCCACCCACGCCCTGGATGATACGGAAAGTCACCAGCTCGGCCAGCGAGCCAGAAAGCGCACAGGCCAGCGATCCCAGGGTAAAGAGGCTAACCGCCAGCATAAAGACGCGACGGGTGCCGAAGCGATCTGCCAGCCAGCCGCTGACCGGGATCAGCATCGCAACGGTCAGGGTATAGCTGATAATGGCGGATTGCATCGCCAGCGGCGAGTGGTTGAGGCTTTGGGCGATAGCGGGAAGAGCGGTATTCAGAATGGTCGCGTCGAGCGCCTGCATAAAGAACGCCATCGCGGCGATCCACGGCAGTCCTGCCATACTGCGCGCTTTTTTCTCTGTCATGCCTTGTCCTGTGTGTCGAGGGGAAGGGCGTTGGGTGCTGCCAGCAGAGCCTGACAGGCCAGCAATGCCCGCGTACCGTCGCTCTCCTGAATGGCATCGACTATCGCCTGATGCAGATCGAGTTTAACCACTTCATCATGGGTAATAGAGGAGAAGTAGTGACGGTACACCGAATGGAACAGCGAAGCGAACGAGGTTAAGAAGGGATTACCGCTCATTTGATAGATATGCTCATGCCAGGCCATATCCACTTCTATCCAGCGCTGGCGGTCAAAATGCTTCTTCAGCAGCACCATCTCTTCCATCAACGTATTGAGCTGTCCCTTTTGTTGTGCATTACCCTGTGTCGCTGCCAGCAGACAGGCCTGCGGCTCCAGGCTGCTGCGCATAATAAGGAAGTGGCTGATGACCTCTTCAAAATTCTCTTCCGTCATCCACCAGGTCAGCAGCTCTTTGTCGAGGAAGTTCCAGCTGCTTTGCGGCATGACGCGAGTGCCAATACGCGGACGCGGCAGAACCATACCTTTGGCGGTCAGGGTCTTGACCGCTTCTCTGACTGCCGTGCGGCTCACGCCGAATCGTTCACCCAGCGCCATCTCTCCGGGCAGAATGGAACCCGGCGCAAATTCACCCGCCAGAATGTGGCGGGCTAGCTTTTCCGCAAGTATATAAGAGAGATTCTTTTGCGCGGCGAGCTGCTGTGCGCGTAAAGACATAGATGCCGTTCCTTCTTTATGTTCTTTTTACTGCGGCTAAGTATGCCACCAGAGATGTGATTTCGATTACAAAAACGACAGGCAGGGCATTTTATGGCGCTTTTCTCCCCGTTGCGGTGAAAAAATCCCCGCTTAGAAACTTTTTTTAAATTTCCTCTTGTCAGCCCGGAATAACTCCCTATAATGCGCCTCCACTGACACGGCACAACGGCATAAACACCGGCCTGACAGTTGAAGGTAATCGAAAATAAACGATTGACTTCACAGAGGGAAAG
>DATEKR010000040.1:0-7727 GCA_035277345.1 Enterobacteriaceae bacterium | reverse complement strand
CGCAGTGTGGCGGCAGGTCGCGGTGATAGCGAGGCGGTTTTCCCCCGCCTGCGTTCAGCTACGCAAACTGTTTGCTCGTTTGCATTGCGATACAGAAAAACAGGAAGACGGCGCGAAAAAAAACCGGCGCTGGAAGCGCCGGTTGCAGAGGTCAGGACAGTTTAAATGGCTACCGGCGCTTTAATACCCGGATGCGGATCGTAGCCTTCAATCTCGAAATCGTCGAACTGGTAGTCGAAGATCGAGTCCGGCTTACGCTTGATCACCAGTTTTGGCAGCGCACGCGGCTCGCGAGACAGCTGGAGATGGGTCTGCTCCATATGGTTGCTGTACAGGTGCGTATCGCCGCCGGTCCAGACAAAGTCGCCCACCTCAAGATCGCACTGCTGCGCCATCATATGCACCAGCAGCGCATAGCTGGCGATATTAAACGGCAGACCGAGGAATACGTCGCAGGAGCGCTGATATAGCTGACAGGAGAGCTTGCCATCCGCCACATAGAACTGGAAAAACGCGTGGCACGGAGCCAGCGCCATTTTGTCCAGCTCGCCAACGTTCCAGGCCGAGACAATAATACGCCGCGAATCCGGGTCGTTTTTCAGCTGGTTCACAACCGTGGTGATCTGGTCGATATGGCGACCGTCCGGCGTCGGCCAGGCACGCCACTGTTTGCCATATACCGGCCCGAGATTGCCCTGCTCATCGGCCCACTCGTCCCAGATAGAGACGTTGTTGTCGCGCAGATAAGCAATATTGGTGTCGCCCTTCAGGAACCACAACAGTTCATGGATGATGGAGCGCAGGTGGCAGCGTTTGGTGGTGACCAGTGGAAACCCATCCTGCAGGTTAAAGCGCATCTGGTGACCAAAGATAGAAAGCGTGCCGGTGCCGGTGCGATCGTTTTTCGGGGTGCCCTCATCGAGCACCTTCTGCATCAAATCAAGATACTGTTTCATGATCCCTCAGGAAAGTTGTTGCTGCGGACGACGATAAGCCCAGACCATCATGATAATGCCGGCGACAATCATCGGAATCGAGAGGATCTGCCCCATGCTGATGTACTGAACCCACTCGCCGGTAAACTGCGCATCCGGCTGACGGAAGAACTCAACCACAATACGGAACACGCCATAGCCGATCAGGAACAGCCCGGAGACAGAACCGGTCGGACGCGGCTTGCGAATAAACAGATTGAGGATAATAAAGAGTACGATCCCTTCCAGCACCATTTCATAAAGCTGGGACGGATGGCGCGGCAGCATTCCGTAAGTGTCGAAGACCGACTGCCACTGCGGATTTGATGGCAGCAGCGCGAGATCTTCTGCGCGCGAAGACGGGAATAGCATGGCGAAAGGCGAGTTCAGGTCGACGCGGCCCCAGAGTTCACCGTTGATAAAGTTGCCCAGACGCCCGGCGCCGAGGCCGAACGGGATCAGCGGCGCAATAAAATCGGCGACCTGGAAGAAGGTGCGTTTGGTGCGACGGGCGAAGATGACCATCACGCAGATAACGCCGATCAGGCCGCCGTGGAAGGACATACCGCCATCCCAGACGCGGAACAGATAGAGCGGATCGGCAAGGAAGACGGGGAAGTTATAGAACAGCACGTAGCCAAGGCGGCCACCGAGGAACACACCGAGGAAACCCGCATACAGCATGTTTTCGACTTCATTTTTGGTCCAGCCGCTGCCCGGACGATTAGCCCGTCGGGTCGCCAGCCACATCGCAAAAATAAAGCCCACCAGATACATCATTCCATACCAGTGGAGGGAAACCGGCCCGATGGAGAAAATCACCGGATCAAAATCAGGGAAATGCAGATAGCCACTGTTCATCTGTCACCACACGTTCTTGTTATTCCGCCGAAACCGACAGCGGCCATGATACACGCTCGCCCAAAGGGGGCGGCGCTCCAAAGGTGCGGATCATAGCATAAGGCGAACTTACAGAGGCCGGTAAAGATGTAAAAGATATGTATACCCGCACGACCCTGCAGAGCTCGCTTAACGCCCGCCGCGGATCAGCCCGCCCATTCCCCGACGTTCCATAAAGGCCGCGACCTGATGGCGCACTTCCGTTGCCAGCTGGGCATCGAGGCTACGCCGGGCGAGTGTTTGCGCTTCTTCAGCGTCAATATGCCGCAGCAGGTACTTCACACGCGCCACCGAGCGACCGTTCATGGAGAGATGACGGAAGCCGAGGCCAATCAGGATCGCCACGCACATCGGGTCACCGGCCATCTCACCGCACAGCCGCAAATCGATATTATGCTGCTCAGAGGTGTCGGCAATCATCGCCAGCGCCCGCAGAACGGCGGGATGCAGATTGTCATAAATGCTGGCAACGCGGGTATTGTTGCGATCGACCGCCAGCAGGTACTGGGTCAGGTCGTTGGTGCCGACGGAGATAAAGTCCACGCGGGCGGCAAGCTGCGGCAGCATAAAGACCATCGACGGCACTTCCAGCATCACGCCAATGCGCGGTTTCGGAATGGCATAGCCGATCATCTCTTCGACCTCACGCCCGGCGCGCTCGATCAAACGCCGCGCCTCGTCCACTTCGTCGAGGCTGGTCACCATGGGTAGCAGGATGCTCAGGTTACCGGTGGCGGCGTTGGCACGCAGCATGGCGCGGACCTGGATCAGGAAGATCTCAGGCTGATCGAGAGTAATACGGATCCCGCGCCAGCCAAGGCAGGGATTCTCTTCGCTAATCGGCATATAGGGCAGCTGTTTATCTGCGCCGACGTCCAGCGTGCGCAGGGTCACCGGCTTGTCGTTAAACATCTGCAGCATCCCCTGATACTGGGCGACCTGCTCCTCCTCGGAGGGAAAGCCGCTCTGCAGCATAAAAGGAATTTCGGTGCGGTACAGACCGATGCCATCAATGCGGCTGCCGAGCTGCTGCTCGTGCTCCGGGCTAAGACCGGCGTTAAGCATGACCTTCACGCGCTCGCCGCTTTTCAGCTCGGCCTGGCGATCGACGCCATATTCTGCCAGCCGGGTCAGCTCATTTTCTTCACTGATAAGACGCTGGTATTCCTGCAACAGCAGCGGTTCAGGATCAACCAGCAGTTCGCCCCGATAGCCATCGACCACCAGAGTATGCATGTGCAGCATCGCGGGCTGTATATCAGCCCCCATCACCGTCGGGATGCCCATCGCCCGGACCATAATGGCAGCGTGCGAGTTGGCCGCGCCGTCGCGAACCACGACGCCAACCAGGCGGTCCTGTGGCAGCTCGGCCAGGCTGGTAGCCGAGAGTTCATCAGCTACCAGCACGAAGCGTTCAGGCCAGGTATTCGGGCCCTGGATGGTGTCATCGAGATGGAAAAGCAGTCGCTGTCCGAGCGTGCGTAAATCACCCGCCCGCTCTTTCAGGTAACCGTCGGTCAGGGCGGCAAACTGTTCGGCAAACTTCTCGATCACCGTCTTAACGGCCCACTCGGCCACGGAACCGCCATCGATTGCCGCAAAGAGCTCGCGCTTTAACCGCGCGTCGGAGAGCAGGTGCGAATAGAGGTCAAAAATAGCGGCGGTTTCGTTTTGCGAACCGGCAGAGAAGCGTTTGCTGTAGCGACGGAATTCACCGGCGGCCTCTTCCAGCGCGGCGGTAAGGCGCTCGCGTTCAGAGACGGTGTCCAGAGTTGAGGCTTCGTACACCTGCTCCATCAGCGGTTGAGTGGTATCCACCCAGCCCTGCGCCACGGCCACACCCGGTGAAGCCGGCAAAGCACGAATGCGCGTTTGTCGGTACTGCCCGAACAGGGCAGCCAGCTGTGACTGAGAGAGGATCGCCGCCATTTGCGTGGCGAGAGTGACCAGGAAAGACTCTTCGCTTTCATCGAACTGGCGCAGCTCGCGCTGCTGTACCACCAGCACGCCTAACAGCTGGCGTCGCTGGATAATCGGCACGCCCAGGAAGGCGCGGAAGCGTTCTTCTTTTACCGACGGGATAAACTTAAAGCTGGGGTGCTTTTGTGCATCGGCAAGGTTAATAGGTTCAGCCAGTCGCCCGACCAGGCCGACAATCCCCTGGTCAAAGGCCAGCGCAATCGTGCGCCCGCGTGGCTTTTTCAGGCCACGCGTTGCCATCAGGTAGTAGCAACGCCGGTCGTGATCGGCCAGATAGACCGAACACACCTCGGTATCCATCGCCTGGCAGATGTCGGTAACCAGAATATTGAGCGCCTCGTCCAGACGCGGCGCACTGGCAACCTTCTCTACTATTTCTCGCAACCGGGTCAGCATGATCTGTGGGGCTTAACCTCTTTTACGTCGATAAGCGGGTGAACTTTGTGGCCTGGCGGATACGCTTTCCGCAAGCGTCATAGTGGCGCTGGCGAACTCTTTCATTACCCGACGGTAGACATCGCGTTTAAACGACACTACCTGACGCACAGGGTACCAGTAACTGACCCAACGCCAGCCATCAAACTCAGGTGTGCTGCTGGTTTGCATATTGATTTCAGTATCGTTGCCGACCAGTTGCAAAAGAAACCACTTCTGTTTCTGACCAATACAAACCGGTTTTGTATCCCAACGCACCAAACGTTTCGGTAATTTGTAACGTAGCCAGTTTCGGGTAGAACCGAGGATCCGCACATCTTTGCGGCTCAGCCCCACTTCTTCAAACAGTTCCCGATACATTGCCTGCTCTGGCGATTCGCCAGGGTTAATGCCGCCCTGGGGGAATTGCCAGGAGTGCTGGCCAAAGCGCCTGGCCCACATGACCTGGCCCTGACGATTGCAAATTACAATACCGACATTTGGGCGGTAGCCATCGTCATCAATCACCGGACTACCTCAAAATAATCGTTAATGTGAACGATTGTTTCACACTCGTTGAAAACGGTAAACCACTCTCTTAGTGCAGGTTCACCGAATAACATTTGAATAACTCACAGTATTCACCCGAGTTATAAACAGCGGGAGGAAGAAAAGGGCCATTTTATTCACTTTTTCTGTGGATAGAGTTGTGAAAAAGTCCGTGATTACCCAGGGAAAACCCTGAGGGCGTCAAAAAGAGCCCGGCGAAAAGAAAATATTAAATAAATAATATTCATCAAGTTACACCATTTATACCCGCAAAGCCACCGCCAGTTTTCGCGCCCATCGGACTAAGGATCCTTTGGCTGGTGAAAGATCAAACAGCGTCGGTTTTATCCACAGATTGTGCCACTATGTTAGGCACATTTTGTATGAAAATTCGATTTTCGTCGCACGTCAAGGCTGTAAATTGAGACAGTAGTGGGGGTTTTTCACAGTTATCCCACTTTTCTGTGGATAACAGGGTGTAAGATCCTGTTTATTGTCAGTGACCAGATTTGGAAAACCCAACATCCCGTTGCGCAACGCTGGCGAAGAAAATTAAAAAAACTCAATAAATCAGATGATTACTCATTGATGACAGAAAAAGGTAAACTCTGTCGACCAGGGTGTATAACTCTGCTTATTTTTTCACCACAGGATTTTTTTTATGTCCGGGCTGTCCCCGTTACGCACTCCCCCCGAATCTCAGGCCGCTCTGCTGGCCCAGGCGCAGCAGCTGGCAGGCTACACCCTTGGCGAGCTGGCACAGCTTGCCGGTCTGCCCATTCCGCCTGATTTAAAGCGCGATAAGGGATGGACTGGCCTCCTGCTGGAGGTCTGGCTGGGAGCCAGCGCCGGTAGCAAGCCGGAGCAGGATTTCGCCGCCCTGGGCGTGGAACTAAAAACGATCCCGATTGACCGACAGGGCCGCCCGCTGGAAACCACCTTTGTGTGCGTCGCCCCCCTGACCGGCAACAGCGGCGTCAGCTGGGAAACCAGCCACGTTCGCCATAAGCTAAAGTGCGTTCTGTGGATCCCGGTGGAGGGCGAGCGCAGCATCCCGCTGGCCGAACGCCGGGTCGGCTCACCTCTGCTGTGGACCCCCAGCGAAGAAGAGGATCGGCAGTTGCGTATGGACTGGGAAGAACTGATGGATCTTATCGTCCTCGGCGAAGTGGAACGCATTACGGCCCGCCACGGCGAGGTAATGCAGCTGCGACCAAAAGCGGCCAACGGTAAAGCGCTGACCGAGGCGGTAGGCGCTCGCGGCGAACCCATCCTGACCCTGCCCCGCGGTTTTTATCTGAAGAAGAATTTTACCGCCGCCCTGCTGGCCCGCCATTTTCTCCTGGGGGGGAACTAATCCCTCTGTAGAGGGCATTCCAGCGGGCTTTTAAGATTTTCGCCCTTTCCCCTCACGTTTTTTCGCGTTATTACTAAAATGATAAGGTTCCGCGTAAAGAGGAGAAGTAAATGAAAAAATGGGCAGTGGTCATTTCCGCAATCGGGCTGGCATGCGTTGTTTCCGGCTGTAGTAGCGATTATGTGATGGCGACCAAAGACGGCCGGATGATCCTCACCGACGGCAAACCAGAAGTCGATGACGAAACCGGACTGGTGAGCTATGAAGATCAACAGGGCAATAAGTTGCAGATTAACCGTGATGATGTCTCGCAAATCATTGAGCGATAACTAAAGAAGGTCAGCCTCCCGCTGACCTTTTTGATTTTTCCCTTTTCATTTTTTTCCTTTCCCTTTTTGCTCTCCTCTGCCATGTTGATATTCCTTTGTCGGGACCTTCCCGAACCTGTCGATAAAAAAGGAAGCGGCTATGCACTATCACCGTATCCCCCACAGCTCGCTGGAGATCAGCACTCTGGGGCTGGGCACAATGACGTTTGGTGAACAGAACAGCGAAGCCGACGCCCATGAACAACTGGACTATGCCGTCAGCCAGGGCATCAACCTGATTGACGTCGCAGAGATGTATCCCGTCCCACCACGCCCGGAAACACAGGGCCTGACGGAAACCTACGTGGGTAACTGGCTGGCGAAGCGCGGCAACCGTGAAAAACTGGTTGTTGCTTCTAAAGTCAGCGGCCCGAGTCGTAATAGCGACAGCGGGATCCGCCCGAATCAGATCCTCGATCGCAAAAATATCCGCGAAGCGCTGGATGCCAGCCTGAAACGCCTGCAGACCGACTACCTCGATCTCTATCAGGTGCACTGGCCTCAGCGCCCGACCAACTGCTTTGGCAAACTGGGTTATACCTGGAGCGACAGCAATCCGGCCGTAAGTCTGCTGGAAACCCTGGAAGTGCTGACCGAGTGCCAGCGCGCCGGGAAAATTCGCTATATCGGTGTATCAAACGAAACTGCTTTTGGCGTGATGCGCTATCTGCACCTGGCCGACAAGCACGATCTGCCGCGTATCGTGACCATTCAGAACCCCTACAGCCTGCTGAACCGCAGCTATGAGGTGGGTCTGTCAGAAGTGAGTCAGTTTGAAGGCGTGGAGCTTCTGGCCTATTCCTGCCTGGCGTTCGGCACCTTAACAGGTAAATACCTGAACGGCGCACAGCCGGCTGGCGCACGCAATACGCTATTCAGCCGCTTCACCCGCTACAGCGGCGAGCAGTCGCAGAAAGCGGTTGCCGCCTATGTAGATATTGCGCGTCGTCACGGCCTGGATCCGGCCCAGATGGCGCTGGCTTTTGTTCGCCGTCAGCCTTTCGTTGCCAGCACCCTTCTGGGTGCAACGACGATGGAGCAGCTGAAGACAAACGTCGAGAGCCTGCACCTGGAGTTAAGCGAAGAGGTTCTGGCGGAGATTGAAGCGGTGCATCAGGTTTATACCTATCCGGCACCGTAGGTATGACGAGTATATTAAAGGCCAGAGAGTGGTTACTCTCTGGC
>DATEKR010000039.1:0-34749 GCA_035277345.1 Enterobacteriaceae bacterium | reverse complement strand
CAGCTTACGCCTGTCGGTGGGCGAAAAAATAGTACTATCTTGCGCAATAGTATTGGCAGTGATGATGACTTTGAGCGACAATTCACCACATCCGGGGCCCGGCCCCGGCATAATAATAACGATGAAATTCCTCTTTGACGGGCCAATAGCGATATTGGCCATTTTTTTATTTCAGCATTTCCACCAGATTATCGCTGCCGTACAGATGCAGAGCCCCCACGGCGACGACGTAGCGTCCGGGCGGCAGTTCCCGCAGGCGTTCGCACCAGCGTCGGTTACGCTGATGCATCAGCACATCAAACAGGGATTCGCTAAAGGTACTGGGCAGCGCCGCCAGCCCGCTGTTGTTTGTTGGTGGATGCTCCAGCCACCAGCTCACCATTAACTGCAGCAGCCGGGCGTTGGTATGCCAGTGGTGCAGGCTATCTTCCAGCAGAGCCAGCCCGCCGTCGGGCAGTTCGCGCAGGAGCGTAATCTGATCGTCAGTCCCCTCCAGTTCGATAATCTTCACCTGCTCGCGACGGGCCGCTCTCAGCAGCTGAAAATCGATACCGTAATCGGCCCGCAGCCCCAACTGCTGGGCCTGCGAGGCCTGCAGAACCATGGCGATTTGCCACAGGGGCTGAGTGGTTAACGCCGAGAGGGAGATACCCAGTTCCTGAGCCCGCTTTTCCAGCTCCGCCATCTGCGCGTCGGACAGGCGTTCGTCCAGCGTTGTGCAGGCGGGCAGGTCGCGGAAGGGGCTGTCGTTAAGGGATACATCAGCTTCGACAATTAGCGCGTCGGCCTGACGGATTTTTTTCAGCAGCCGTGCTGGCAGAGGCGACATATCACGGGTGCCCATGTGAATACTGCCCACGAGATGCAGCTCGCGACCACCGGGCAAGGAGACATCCTGTGCGGGCCACGGATAGCTACCGGCAAACAGGCGGTACCACAGGGTTTTTATTCGACTAAACAGACCCATACGCGCTCCCTGAAAGGAAAACACCATGCTAGCGCGCCGCCGGGTCGGGTGCAAATCAGACAACTCCCTCTCCGGCGGGGCCAGAGAGGGAAACGCGTTACTCTTTTGGAGTGAAACGCAGCAGTCGGTTGGCGTTGCTGACGACGGTAATCGAGGAGAGAGCCATCGCCGCACCGGCGACTACCGGGTTCAGCAGCGTCCCGGTCAGCGGCCAGAGAATACCCGCAGCGATGGGAATGCCCAGTGAATTGTAGATAAAGGCACCAAGCAGGTTCTGTTTCATATTGCGCAGGGTGGCGCGGGAAATTGCCAGCGCATCGGCAACCCCGGCCACGCTGTGGCGCATCAGGGTAATGGCCGCAGTTTCAATCGCCACGTCGCTGCCGCCGCCCATCGCAATACCCACATCGGCCTGAGCCAGGGCTGGCGCATCGTTAATGCCGTCGCCAATCATTGCCACCCGGCGTCCCTGTTTTTGCAAATCGATAATCGCATCGGCTTTGCCGTCCGGGCGGACCCCGGCGATCACCTCATCAATGCCCGCCTCACGGGCGATAGCGCGGGCGGTGACCTGATTGTCACCGGTCAGCATCACCAGCCGGTATCCTGCACGGTGTAACCGTTGCAGGGCGGCCGCGCTGTCTGCCCGCAGCGGATCGCGAATGGCGAACAGCGCCACTGCCTTGCCATCTACCGCCAGCAACACCGGCGTGGCACCCTGCGTCGCCTGAGCGGTGATGGCGTCATCCAGCATCGCCGTATCGATCTGTTGCTCCTTCAGCAGGTCGGCGTTGCCGAGCAGCAGCCTGTGGCCTTCAGCGTCGCCGCTTACGCCCAGCCCACGAAGGGTACGAAAACCGCTAACCGCAGGCAGCGTCTGCTCGCCCGCTTTCTGCAAAATGGCACGCGCCAGCGGATGGGCGGACCCCTGCTCCAGCGCGGCGGCCAGACGGATCGCCTGCGCTTCGCTAAAGGTATCCACCGTATTTACCGCGACGACCTGAGGTTTCCCCTCGGTCAGGGTGCCGGTTTTATCAAAGACCAGCGTATCCAGCGTGCTGGCGCGCTGCAGCGCATCGGCGTCGCGAACCAGGACGCCAAACTCCGCCGCACGGCCCACGCCGGAAATAATCGACATCGGCGTTGCCAGCCCCAGCGCGCAGGGACAGGCGATGATGAGTACCGTGGTGGCAATCACCAGGGTGTAAACAATCTGCGGTGCCGGGCCAAAGAAATACCAGACTGCGGCGCTGAAGAGCGCAATCAGCACCACGACGGGGACAAACACGGCGGAAATTTTATCGGCCAGTTGGCCAATCTCCGGTTTGCTGCTTTGAGCCTGACGCACCAGGCGGATAATGCGGGCCAGGGTGGTGTTGCTTCCCGTCGCCCCGGCCCGGAACAGAACGCTGCCATCCTGTACCAGCGTTCCGGCATGGACGCTGTCGCCGCCGCTTTTTTGCAGCGGAACCGGCTCGCCGGTCAGCATAGCTTCATCCAGCCAGGCTTCGCCTTCAGTGATCTCTCCGTCAACGGGCACCCGATCGCCGGTTGCGAGGCGCAGGATCATGCCGGTCTGTACTTCCGCCAGTGGAATCGTTTCATCGCCATCCTCACTGACTACGCGGGCCGTGGGGGGCGTTAAATCGAGCAAAGCCTCCAGGGCTCTGGACGAACGCGCCCGGGCTCTGGCTTCCAGCATATGACCGAGATTGATCAGGCCGATAATCATGGCGCTGGCTTCGTAATAGAGGTGGCGCGCCTCCATCGGGAAGGCTGACGGCCAGATATTGACAGTAATAGAGTAGAGCCAGGCGACGCCGGTGCCGAGTGCCACCAGGGTATCCATCGTAGCCGTGCGGTTGCGTAAACTTTTCCACGCGCTGCGGTAAAAATGTCCCCCGGCAAAGACCATCACCGCCAGGGTCAGTACTCCGATAGCCAGCCACAGGCTGCGGTTCTCCTCGGTGACCATCATATTGTCGCCGAGCATCCCCCATACCATCACCGGGATCCCGAGTAAGAGGGCGACAATGGCCTGCCAGCGGAAGCGCTGCATGGTGCTCTGTGCCGTCGCCTGCTGGCGCTCCCGGCGTTCGCGATCGTCTTCAATGGCTTCGGCACCGTAGCCTGCCTGCTCTACGGCGCTGACTAATTCGCTGGCGGAAGCGCGACCGGTAATTAATGCGGTGCGTTCCGCCAGATTGACCCGTGCCTGGGCGACGCCGGGAACAGACTGTAGAGCTTTCTGTACGCGGCTAACGCAGCTGGCGCAGCTCATGCCGTCGATCAACAGCTGGATGCTGTCATCGTCGGGCGTGGCTGCCGGAAGCGCAGAAGGGACCGCTGTCAGCGCTTCCGACGGAGTTGATGACTCTGTCAGCGGTTCAGCCTTTGGGTGGTTCAGCGTCGCGTCGTACCCGGCCTGTTTAATGGTGTCGATCAGCGACTGCGCGTCAGCGCTGCCGGTGATATGCGCTTCGGTGATGCTTACATCCGCCAGCTCAACGTCGTTGCGCTGCTCAAGGCTCTCTTTAACACGTTTGACGCAGTGGCCGCAGGTCAGCCCCTCAAGCGCCAGACTGATAGTCTGAGACATAACAAAACTCCCTCTGTAGTTAAACTGTGAACAAGGGTAAACCTTCCATCAAGGGGAAGGTCAAGCACGAGTGGAAATTGATTGAAATATTTATGTGCTGTGGAGAAACGCGAACATTCAAAAATAACAAAGCCCCGCAATATTACGAGGCTTCCTGTACATGCATGAGTAAGGACTACTTAGCCGTATTTGCGTGCAAAGTTTTCATCAGAGGTGCACAGGTAGATAATAAACTCGATGAAAGCGACGATTGCCGGGATAAAGGTCCAGAAGAACACCAGGTACAGTATTCCCTGACCTGTTTTACCCAGGTAAAATTTATGTGCACCAAAGCCGCCTAAAAAGAATGCAAGTAATGCCGCCACCACTTTATTTTTAGTGCCTACTGCTTTCTGCGGTGCTCCACAACTCGGGCACGCAGCGGCCTCTTTATGTATTTCCTTTCCGCAGCCACGGCAAAACGCCATATCACTCATAACATCTCCTGTGTGTAAATCATTTATCATTATTTGCAAAAACGTTCATATGTTATAGCGAAGCGCTAATGAGCGTAAATAAAAAACCACACTAATTGCATTGATTTAATTTAAGGTATGAATTTTAAATACAGAATAGAAAAATACGGTTTTAGCCTACCGCGCCAGCATCACCAGTGGCAGCCGCTCAACAGGATCGTCAATCACCGAAATCTCTGCGCGATAGAGCCGACTCAGCGCCGCTTCAGTCAGTACCTGCTGCGGTGGGCCGTTTGCCACCACCCGGCCTTTTTCCAGCAGAACAATCCGGTCGGTGTAGCGTGCGGCCAGGTTGAGGTCGTGCAGGACGCAGCAGACGTTAAACTGGCGTTCAAGCACCAGCTCGCGCAGCAGGCGGAACAGCTGCTGCTGGTGGTGGATATCCAGCGCGGAGGTGGGTTCATCGAGGAACAGCCACTTAGGTGACGGGGTGGGTTCCCAGAGCTGAACCAGCAGGCGGGCGATCTGCACCCGCTGTTGTTCTCCACCGGATAGCTGGCGATAGTCGCGCCCGGCAAGTTCGTCGCAGCCGCACAGGGCCATAATCCGTTCGCTTTCATCTTCACCGCGTCGCGCCCCGTGAGGATGGCGGCCCATCTGGACCACTTCACGTACGCTGAAGGGGAAGGCCATATGGTTGTTCTGGCGCATCACCGCCCGGACGCGCGCCAGGTCGGCAGGCCGCCACTGGCTTAGCGGTTTGCCCAGTAGCGAACAGGTGCCGCTGTCCGGCTGAAGATAGCCGGTCAACTGGCGTAGCAGGGTCGATTTTCCCGCCCCGTTGGGCCCGAGGATCGCCACGATTTCTCCGCCGGGAAAATGCAGGCTGACGTTATCGGTCAGCCGCTGACCGTTGATGGCGTAAGTCAGGTTTTCTGCGTTAAGCATCAGCGTCTCCGGCTCTTCAGGATCAGCCACAGGAAGTACGGGCCACCGATCAGGCTGGTCAGCAGGCCAACCGGCATTTCGGCGGGCTGAACGAGGGTGCGGGCCAGAGTATCCGCCAGCAGTAGCAGCGCGCCGCCGGTCAGAGCGGAGCAGGGCAGCAGCCAGCGGTGGTCCGCGCCGATCACCATTCGCATCAGATGGGGCACGACCAGACCGATAAAGCCTACGATACCGCTGACCGATACCGCCGCACCTACCAGCAGGGAACTCAGCAACAGCAACTGCTGGCGTCGCCGTTTCACGTTGACCCCGAGGTAGTGCGCATCTTCATCGCCAAGCTGTAACAGGTTGAGCGTGGTCGCCAGCCAGAGTGTGGCCACCATCGCCGGAACGGCAAAAGAGGCGGCAATCATTAGCGTTGACCACTGAGCCTGACCCAGACTGCCCATCATCCACAGCGTCAGCTGGCGTAGCTGCTGTTCGTCGCCGACATAGCTCAGTACGCCGATTGCCGAGCCGCACAGGGCATTAATCGCGATCCCCACCAGCAGCAGCTGCAGCATACCGCCGTGGGCATGCCGCTGACCGATCAGAAAGATCGCCGTGCAGACCGCCAGACTCCCGAGAACGGCAAACATCATCAGTTCGTAGTGCATCAGCGCGGCGGGCAGGGCGAGCGGAAAAACAATCGCCACCCCGACCATCAGTGCCGATCCGCTGCTGACGCCCAGCAGGCCAGGGTCGGCCATCGGGTTGCGGAACAGTCCCTGCATAGCGACGCCGGAGGTCGCCAGGGCGCTCCCGACCAGCACCGCCAGCAGCACACGCGGCAGACGGATATTGAGCCAGATATCGCGGTACTGCGGGTCCTGCAGGCTATAGAACGGGATCTTCAGCGCGCCCTGACTTAGCGCCACCAGCATCAGAGCGGCCAGCGTCATCACCAGTCCAGTCAGGACGCTGATGGAGGAGAGTGAATCCTTCAATAGCGAATCTCCGGGCTACGCAGGCGTAAGGTCGGGATCGACCAGGCTGTAGATTTGCCGATCCAGCGTCGGGTCTGCCGCCAGAGCCTGAATATGTGCCGCCACGTCGGCCCGGGTAACAAACCCGTGGATCTCCTGATTCTGAACGCGCCTGGCCTGTCCGGTTTCCGCCGCGTTAAGCAGACCGCCGGGACGCAGAATGGCAAAGTCGAGGGCGCTGGTTTGTAGCCAGCTTTCAGCCAGTGACTTTTCGCGCACGGCCTGACCAAATGCCGCCCTGGCGCGGGCGGAAAGCCAGACCCAGCTGTCGCCGCATCCCAGGGAGGTCACCAGGATCATCCGCGTCAGACCGGCCTGCTCCGCTGCGTCGATAATGCAGCGGTTAGCCAGATACTCGTGCTCGCCGCCGAGGGTTGAAATCACCAGCGCCTCTTTGCCCGCCGTTGCGCAGGCGTGAGCTACGGCGACCGGATCGCAGGCGTCGCCGACGATCACCGTCACGCCTCTTTCCCGCAGGCGAGCGGCGGCATCCGCATTGCGTACCAGGGCGATAATCGGACGCTGCTCCGCCAGCGCCCGTTCAGCCGTCAACGCACCAACGCCGCTGCCACCGGCCCCAAAGATAAGCCACGGCCTCATGCGGTCACGCCCGACAGCGTTTTTGCCAGGCTACGGAAGGCATCCACCTGAGCGGTTAAGAGCTGGCGATGCTCGTCGCGGCCGAGGAAGATCTTAAACATGGCGCTGCCCGCCGTGTTAAAGAACAGAATCGAGGCGGTATCCATCCCCATAAATTTACGTTCCACCAGGGCAATATGCGCACAGTTTTCCGCCTTAATATGTCCGGTCATGCCGTTTCTGCCGCGCAGATTGAAGTAGCCGTGGCGATGGAATCCGGAAGGCAGTTCGCCGGTAAATTCGAGGATCACATCGGCGGTATGCACCAGCGTGGTGACATTGCCCCATTCGCAGACGGTATCCCAGACCGTATCAAAGCTGTCGCCGCCGGTCAGGGTGAAAGCCGGTAAATGCTGCACCACGTCCAGCAGAGTGGTGTTATAACGATCGGCGACCGCTTCCAGAGTGCCGTCGGGGTCGGTGGCTAAAAACTCGCGTAAAGAATTCGGCTGCATCATTGCTCCTGTTTAATTTTTGGCTGTGAGAGTTGTTGAATCAATTCCTGCAGAGACTGCAGAATATTGCTGGCCCAAAAGCGCCCTTCATCGGTCAGGCGCAGGCAGCTGGAAGTATCCCGGGTCAATCCGGCGCGGTGCCACTGGCTCAGCAGCGGCGCAAGCTGTCCGGCATGCGGGGTGAGCTCATCGAGCGGCACGCGGGCGGTTTCCACCCCGGCCTGAAGCTTATGCCGCCACTGGAAGGCGGGGTCGACGGTGCGCATCATCATCATGAGCGGTTTTTTGCCTGCGGCGATGGCCTCGTGCCAGGCGTTGAGATCGCGCTCAATCATCCACGAATAGCCATTTACCGAGCCGCCTGCGCCAGACCCAAAGGCGAGGCAGTCCGCACCCTGTTTAATCAGCAGATTATAGAGATTGCGCTCGCGGGTCGTGCGCGCCCAGTGGCTGTTGCTGATGCAGCGCCAGCCTGCGGCGTCCATAAAGTCACAGCCCTGAAGATACAGATCCCGACGTTCGGCGGGCGAGGGAAGCGTGATGCGGCCATTTTCCACCGCTTTTCCCAGCGGCGTTTTTGGCAGCAGATTCAGGGCGTAGAGATCGACGCCATCAAGGCCGATATCGCGGGCAATCGCCAGGTCTTCTGCCCAGATGGCCGCATCCTGTCCAGGCAGACCAAATAGCAGATCGCAGACCACCGCAGCGCGATCCCGGCGCACCAGTCCCTCCATAAAAGCTCTGGCCGTTGCGCCATCGGAGGTGCGGGCCATTTTTTTGCGGATCTGACTATTGAACGACTGAATGCCGATGGAGAAGCGGTTAGCGCCCGCATCCAGGCAGGCGTCAATTCGTCCATCGTCGAAATTCAGCACCCGGCCTTCAATGGTGATTTCGCAGTCCGGTGCCAGCGGTAACCGTTCGCGCAGACGGGTGATAATGCGCGCCAGGTCGTGGGCCGACAGGGCCGAAGGCGTACCGCCGCCAAAATAGACCGCGTGGATCGGGGCCGACTGGTGCAGAACGCTGTCGGCTTCCTGGTCTATCTCACGCAGTAGCGCATCCGTATAGCGCGTGCAGTGGTCTTCCTCATAGCGATTCTGATAGAAGCCGCAGAACGTACAGTGCGTCGCGCAAAAAGGAATATGCAGGTACACCAGCCGTTTGCGAACTGGCGCGGTCTGGCTTATCAGCGCCTGCCAGCTCGCCTCCTGCTGCTCTTTGGCGATGGGCATCGCGCCGCGCCACGGCATGGTGGCATGACGATCCTTAAACGGCTGCCCGCCTTCCAGCGCAAAGTGGGGGGTTAAATCCAGGGTGGTTGTCATTTTTCACTCTTCTCTTCACGCGGCCAGAATTGCTGATGCAGGGTTTCGACGGCATCGGCGATGCGCGGACCCATTCCAAGGATCAGCGCCTGGTCAACGGTGATAATTCTCTGATTCTTCCATGCTGCGGTGTGGGTGATACCGGCGATAGCGGCAAGGCGGTTAAGATCGCCCTGCACCATCTGGGAAGTCACCACGATAACGTCCGGGTTTGCCGCGATCAGCGCTTCAGCGCTGTAGCCCTTGTACTGACTGTGCTGCGCCGCGTTGTGCGCTCCTGCCAGCGTCATAATGGCATCGGCCACGCTGCCCTGGCCCGCGACCTGCGGCGCGCTGCCGCCCGCAGAGAGGATAAACAGCGCGGTTACCGGTTTCATTTGCGCATTGCGCAGGGCGACGGTTTCCAGCCGCTGGCGCAGGGAACTTACCAGTGCATCGCCTTTTTGCTGTTCGCCCAGCGCCGCCGACAGGGTATGAATGTTGGCATACATCTGTTCGACCGTGGCCGGGATGCGTGGCAGCGTAAGCACCTTCACCTTTTGCGTGCGCAGCTGCTCCAGCACCAGCGATGGCCCGGCATCCTGCCAGGTGATAACGCTGTCCGGACGCAGGGATAAAATGCCTTCGCTGCTCAGCTGCTTCCAGTAGCCGATATGCGGCAGGTCGGCGGTTTCCGGCGGGAAAGAGGTGGTTTCATCCACACCCACCACCCGGTCACCCGCGCCGATGGCATAGACCAGCTCGGTCAGCGAGCCTCCGGCCACCACCAGCCGTTCGGCTGCGCTGGCGCTGAGGGCGCAGCACAGCACGACGAATCCGAGGATAATCTTCTTCATCATCAGAATTTCCAGGCGAAACTGACCGCCGCGTTAAAACCCGCCGCAGGGATGGACTCGTGCGCTGTCTGATAGCGTTTATCGGTCAGGTTATTCAGCGCCAGGTTGACCTGGTATTGGTCGTCCGGCCCAAACTCACTGTTAAATGCCAGGTTCAGGGTCGCCCAGCCCGGGTAGCGGGTTTCGGTTGCGCCGGTGCTGTCTTTGGCGCTGGAAGCGGCACGGATATAGATGTCGGAAGTCAGGTTAAGCGCGTTCAACAGCAGGGTATGTTTCACCCCGAACCGTCCGGTCGCGGTCGGCTCCCCGGTATTCTGGGTTTTCAGATTTGGCCCTTCATACTGACGACGGATCAGGTTGCCGCTCAGATAAGGCGAAACCGCCCAGCCGCTGTATTCAGCCGTCAGCTCCATGCCCCAGGTTTTAGCCTTGTCGATGTTGTCGTAGTAGTAATAGCCGCTGCGGGTGGTATTGGTATTCCCGTTGCAAACGCTCTGACCGGAGCAGGCGACGCTGGCGATATAGTCTTTGGCCTCGGAGTAGTAGACCGCCCCGTCGACCAGCCACAGATTGCCCTTATAGCGAGCGCCCAGCTCGTAGTTATTGGAGTGTTCGGCCGTCAGTCCTGAATTGCCGTAGGTTACGCCGCCGCCTGCAGAGGTCTCGGTAAAGAGCTGAACTAAGGTTGGAGAGACGTAGCCCTGGGCGAAGGCCGCGCGCAGTTCCAGGTTATCGAAGCCGGAGTAGCGGAGGCTGGAGGCGGCCACCAGCGCGTCATCGCGGGTGGTATTCCGGTCCATGCCGGTCGTCGCAGTGACGCCGCTGGTGGTAGTTTGCGTTTCGCCGTCGGTCAGGCGTGATGATATCCAGGATTGACGGGCACCCAGAGTCCATGTCCAGTTATCGGCGAACTGCCAGTCGTTCTGCGCAAACAGTGACGTACTGTCCTGAGTGGCCTCATTATGGGAGCGTTTATAGGTTTCAGTATCAAAGAAGCCGGTGGCGGCCGTCTGTCGGGTATAACCATTACTGGTTTGGGTAATTTTGTCGCGCAGGTACTGTGCGCCGAGCACCAGATTATTACTGGCCGGAAGGCTGTAGTTCGACTGCAGCGTGACGCCCTGGGTGTACTGTTTATCGTTGGTGCGCGTCTGGTTTGTTATGGTCAACGCCCGGATCAGCGGGCTGGGGATGACCTGAGTCGTCACCAGATCGTTTTCAAACCTGCGCTCGACGGTCTGATTATAGGCATCTATATGGATCGATTTCAGGAATTCACCGTCGACAGCGTAATCGTAGAACAGGCCGATTTTCTCCCGCTCCACTTTAGGGAGTCTGACGCTGAAGGACTCAAGCTCGCCGTCATAGTAAGTCTGGGTAGTGAGATTATAGCGATCCAGTGAGAGACCTATCTTATGGCGATCGACGTTATAGCCCAGCCAGATACCCTGGCCGTTATTACGGTTATGGGTGTTGGGGAGTCGACCATCGGGCGTTTTACGATCTCCCTGATCCGAATAGCTGCCGTTGATACGGTAATCAAATCCGCCGATGCTTCCCCAGGCCGCGGCCGACTCCTGCCAGCCCGCCGTCGACGAGTCATAAACGGCTTTAACAATACCGGCCAACGGCTTATCGCCGCCTTTTTTGGTAATAAAATTCACCACGCCGCCGATGGCCTTCGAGCCGTACAGCACGGAATACGGGCCTTTGACCACTTCGATCCGTTCGAGCGCGGAGGTGTCGATCAGCAGGCCCGCTCCGTAGTTATCCCCGGCGCGTTGATAGGTGACTTCCTGACCGTCGATCAGCACCAGCACGCGCGAGGAGGCTTCGCCACGGATACGCACCTGCTTGCGTCCTGCCAGGGCGTTATCGGTTACCTCAACCCCGGGAATATCCCGTAGTTCGTCCGCGAGCGTGTTACGGGTTGTTCTTTCCAGCGTCTGGTTGTCGATCACCTGGATCGTCGCCGGGCTGTTCCACAGGCTGGATTCCGCCCGGTTTGCCGTGACGACAAGCGTTTCGCCGCGGGAGTTTGTGGTCTGCTGTGTGCTGGTCGAAGCGGCTGATACGGTACCAGCAACAAATAAAGACAGGGCTGAAAGTACGAACGCGCCCGGGCAAATACGTTGCAACATGGAGGTAACCTTTATTATTGAATGTAAGTGATAATTAATATCATTCGCTTTTATATTGAAGGTCTGTCGCCTCGTCTATAGACAAAATTGCAAATAAAAAGCATGTTTGATTTTGGTCAATTTTTTACCGTGCTGAAACAGAAAAATGTGACCTGACACAGTTGAAAAACAAGGAAAATATTGTGGTTATTTGCGTAACACCTTTGCTTAAATGAGGCTGTCAGGATAAACGTCGTCACCGTGGGGTATACTGAGTCTCCAGCATCGCGGCTGACGCGGGCAACCCGGAGGACATATGAACATCAGCGATGTGGCAAAAAAAACCGGTTTAACCAGCAAAGCGATTCGTTTTTATGAAGAGAAAGGGCTGGTGACGCCGCCGCTGCGCGGAGATAACGGCTACCGCAGCTATACGGCACAGCATCTGAACGAGCTGACGCTGCTGCGCCAGGCGCGGCAGGTGGGCTTTAACCTTGAAGAGTGCGGCGAGCTGGTGAATTTATTTAACGATCCTACCCGTCACAGCGCGGACGTTAAAGCCCGCACGCTGCAGAAGGTCGCGGAGATCGAGCGTCATATTAATGAGCTTCAGCAGATGAGGCGCCAGCTGCTGACGCTGGCGGAGAGCTGTCCGGGTGATGACGGCGCCGACTGCCCGATTATTGATAATCTGGCTGGCTGCTGCCATCACCGCGTCAGGGATTGAGCAGAAACACCACGATCCCGCGATACCAGGGAGAGGTGCTAAGCCGGGCTTCTTGCTGCCTATCCCACTCACCGTTTTGCACAATCCCGACTTTGAAAGGGATGCGCAGTCGGGACAGGGCGGGAAGATAGTCGGCGTAGCGTTGAACGGTACGACGTCCCTGGTAGCTCTGCACCACCAGCTCATCCACCGGGAGTGTGTTTAGCGTCGCAACGCTGCCGGTTTTTGCCCAGTCCAGCAGACCGGTTACGCCCAGCGCAAACGCAGGTGGAAGCGCTGCCCGCACACGGCGCAGAAACGCGCCGTAGTCGTCGAGGTTGTGCGTACCCGCGTCAAAATCAATCTGTAATCCCACCACGGTATTACCTGCCGCCTGCCAGCGTACCAGCAGGCGACCCAGACGCTCCAGCATCGCATCCGGCACGTCCAGGGTGGTAAAACGCACCGTCAGCCACAGCCGGGGAAAGGTGAGTTTACTGACCGACAGACCTTTGCGTTCAAACACGGGCATACCGTCGTGCAGGAGAATATCCCCCTGATGCAGATACATCAGCTGCGCGTTTTGTAGCGCATCCGTGGGCCTGACGCCGGACCAGAGCCAGAATGCCTGACGTTCGCCCACCGCAACGGGCGTCTGCGCACCGGCGGCAGGGGAGAGCAGGCTGGCGACCAGCATGATTACCAGTAGTATTTGAGATCCTGCGCCCATACGCTGCCCGGATAGCTGGTTTTCAGTTGACGGAACCAGGCTTTACGCACGGCCTTGTCCACCTCTTCGTTGCTGCACATGTTGTAGCTGGATGGGGCATAGCACTGGATAGCACTGTAAAGCGCGTAGCTTTTATCTTCGGGTTCGGCTTTGGCATCGCTGATAACCTGCTGATACAGCGCGAGGGGCTGCGGGACGCCGGGAAGCGGTTTGACCTCTGTTGCACTATCGAGATCCTTGTTCAGCCATCTTTCTTTATCCAGCGTGACCCGTGCGTTGGTGCTGGTATAAAATTCGGCCAGACAGTTGAGGGCGTGCGCATCCGTCGGCTTGCTGGCGAGAACCGTGACGGTATCGTCGAGCGAGGCGCAATAGTATTGGTTCTCTTTAAGGGTCCCTTTCCAGTTAAAGATCCCTAAATCCACATCATCGAACGCTTCGCCGATAACCGGCGGCGTGATTGCAGCGATCTGTTTTTTGTCCTGCAGCCAGTCGGCATATCGACCCGCGGTTAAGTCGCGCATTAGCAGCGTATGCAGGGCGATGGTGCGCTCTTCATTATTCGGCCCGCCAGCGATCTGCTGGCGGAGCAGGGCATTCGGGGCTTTTGTTTTTAGCACATGCGAACGGTAGCGCAGATGGGTTATCGGGCTGTCCGCTGCGAATATAGCCGCGATCTCATTATTCTGTACCAGGGCCGCCGCCAGCTTTGCCTGCAGTAGCTTTTTCTGTCCGGCATCTTTGCTCTGGTTAAAGAGGTGTTTCCAGGCATCGCTCGCCGCCTGCCATTTTTTCTGCGCCATCAGGCTATTTCCAAGAAGTACCTGCTCGCTGAACAGCAGGACATTGTTCTCGGGCAGCGAAGAGGTCAGCGTAATGCTGCTTTCCACCGTGGCATAGTCTTGTTTGGTAAAGGCCAGAATCAGGCGCAAATAGTTCCACAGATCGAGACGCTTGTGGCGCTCAAAATCCGTTTTAATGCTGTCGAGCCAGGCCTGATCCACGCAGGGGAGTGTGTCACCACAGGTGACCGCACGCATCAGTCGCAGCGCCTGTACAAAGGTGAGCAGCGGGGCGTCCGGCGCGTTGATAAAGTAGCTGTCATTCCAGTAAATATCTTTGCTGATTAATTTGCTGTCGCTTTCGGCAACCAGATCGATCAGCTCGCTGCTGGTAGCCGCGCGCTGCATCGCCTGCTCATACTCGACTGCGAGCGTATTCCAGTCCTGAAGATACCAGTTGATACGGCGCAGCATCCCCTGGGCAGAATGCGCATACTGCCCGGTGGGCCAGGTTTGCAGATAATACTCCGCTGCGGCCCTGGCCTGCTGCGCCTGCGTTTTGTCGACCTCACCGATTTCAAAGCTGCCGTAACCTGAACTGGCATGCTGGCTACTGGCGTTAAGGGCGTTACGCATCAGCATATAGCTGGCCGTTCCGGCAAGCCAGGCTTGGGGAGAGGCTTTCAGAGCGGAGAAACGCTCTCCGGAGGCGGCGTAGTCGCCAGCGTAAAACTGGTTTGCACCCAGCAGATAAGTACGAAAACTCTGCGCGATACTGTCGTCCGGGAAGGTGAGGGCGGCGATTTGCGCCTGGCCATCGCTGCTGCCGTCAGCGGCAAGTCGGGCAAGCGCCAGAGCGTGGCGCTGGTCCTGTGTCAGGGCGGGTTCGGCAATCAGGGCGGCGAAAAAGTCAGACAGGTTTTCCGGCGTTCGGGAAACGAAGCGATCCTCCTGCTCGCGTGGATGCGGGATGGCCTCGGCGGCCGCCTGCGGATCAAGCCCCAGGGCGGCCAACTGCGCCGCTAAGCGATCTGTTGAGGCGGTAGCCGTATCTGATGGCGTGTTCTGCTGTAGAGGCAGAAAACCCCGCTGTTCAGCCGTCAAACGTAAAAGGTTTTCACGGGTATCGATGTCGACGGCGAGCACCGGGTCGCTGGTCAGAACACAGCCTTTGCTCGACCACGGACAAGACTCATCCATATCAAAAGACGCCAGCGCGGGTGCGCTGGCAGCAAAGGAGAGGCATAACCCTAACGCAAGGCGAGTTTTTATCGCTTTCATTCCCTGAATCTCTGTATGTTATTAATTATTTTGAATTTTAATATGCAACGTAATGCCTTCGACGGCGGTCACTTCAACCCGGGTTCCGGCGCTCAGATCGTCTTCTGCGCGCACCGGCCAGGAGCTGTCACCCACCCGCAGATGTCCGCGTCCGTTAATCAGAGGTTCATCAAGCGTAAAGCGCTGTCCCACCAGCTGCTGGCCGCGCTGATTGAGCGCATTGCTGCCGGTGCTGTTCTGACGGCTGACCCGACGGGCCAGCCAGCGCCACCACAGCCAGACGGCAAGCAGAGTCAGCACGGCAAAAAGCGCCCCCTGCGATTCCCAGCCCAGCGGCAGAACCCAGACCAGCAGCCCGGTGGCCAGCGCGGCCACGCCGCTCCACAGCAGGTAGCCGTTACCCCCGAGCATCTCCGCGGCCAGCAGCAGCCCGCCGAGGCTGAGCCAGACGATATGCGGGTTGGCGAGGAGAGTCTCTATCATGATCTGTTCCGGTCGCTGCTGCTGTCTTTGATGAGCTCACTGATCCCGGCGATAGAGCCCATCAGGCTGCTGGCATCGAGCGGCATCATCACCACTTTACTGTTATTCGCCGAGCCGATTTGCTGTAGCGCCTCGGTATATTTCTGCGCCACAAAGTAGTTCACCGCCTGGATATCCCCGGCGGCAATCGCCTCGGACACCATCTGAGTGGCACGGGCTTCCGCTTCCGCCGAACGTTCACGCGCTTCCGCCTGCAGGAACGCGGACTGACGGTCGCCTTCCGCCTTGAGGATCTGCGACTGCTTTTCCCCTTCGGCTTTCAGAATTTCGGCCTGACGCACGCCTTCTGCTTCGAGGATATAGGCACGCTTGGTACGTTCCGCTTTCATCTGGGCGTTCATCGAAGCGATAAGTTCCGCTGGCGGGCGTACATCGCGGATCTCGATACGGGTGACCTTCACGCCCCACGGATTCGTGGCTTCATCGACAATATGCAGCAGGCGGGTATTAATGCTGTCGCGCTGGGAGAGCATTTCGTCCAGCTCCATTGAGCCGAGCACGGTACGAATATTGGTCATCGTCAGGTTGAGGATCGACAGCTCAAGATTGCTGACCTCATAGGCCGCTTTCGGGGCATCAATGACCTGAATAAAGCAGACGGCGTCGATGGTGACGTTGGCGTTGTCCTTGGAGATGATCTCCTGGGAGGGGATATCAAGCACCTGCTCCATCATATTGATCTTACGACCAATACGGTCCATAAACGGCACCACCAGGTTTAAGCCCGGCAGCAACGTTTTGGTGTAGCGGCCAAAACGCTCTACGGTCCACTGATAACCCTGAGGGACGATTTTTACACCGGAGACAACAATCACCAGCGCGACGAGAATAAAGATAGGGACGATAAAGATCATCGGTAAACCTCCTGTTTAAAGCGGTAAATACGCACATTTCCTGAGCGACAGTATACCGTTTAATCACCGGCACTTCCCCCCTAAAAAAAAGCAGCGCAGGGGGGAGATGGCCGGGGGAGGTTAGTAGAGCAGGGAGTAGAGCTGGCGGCGATACTTAGAGGCCAGTGCGTCGCCGGTACCGAGTGCGACGAGGATCTCCTGCATCATTTTGCGGGCCTGACCGTCGGCGGCACCGAGATCTTTCTTCAGATGGCTGAACAGCAGTTCCAGCGCCTCTTCATTGCGCCCGACCTGGTGCAGCTGCAGCGCCAGCTGGCTGGCCAGCGCGGCGTCTTCCGGATTCTGCTCAACCTGCTGCTGAAGCAGCTGGATTTCCGGGGTATCGGCGGCCTGTTTCAGCAGCTCAATCTGCGCGACCAGGCCCTGATAGCGGGAATCCTGATCCTGCAACGGGATGGTTTTCAGCACCGCTTCGGCTTCGTCGCTACGGCTCAGGGCAATCTGGGTTTCTGCCAGCAGCAGGCCAATTTCGCTGTTCTGCGGCGCAAGCTGGCGCGCATCGCGCAGCAGCGGCAGGGCATCGGCGTAGTTACCTTCCTGGATAAGCAGCTGGGCCTGCTGTAGTTTCAGCTCTTCTTCACGCGGCAGGACTTTATCCAGCAGGGCGCGAATGGCTTCTTCCGGCTGCGGTCCCTGGAAGCCGTCGACCGGCTGACCGTTCTGGAACAGATATACCGTCGGGATGGCGCGCAGACCAAACTGAGAGGCGACCATCTGCTCGGCGTCGCAGTCGACGCTGGCGAAAATAAACTGACCGTTGTACTGGGCGGCCAGGCTTTCCAGCACCGGCGTCAGCTGCTGGCAGTGCTGGCTGCGATCGGACCAGAAGTAGAACAGGACCGGCGTGGTCATCGACTGTTCAAGGACCTGGTGCAGGTTGGCTTCGGTAATGATGACGCTATTCTGTACGGACATGGTGATTCTCTTTATGGCGTGCCTGATTATGAGATGGGGGTGAACGACTTACCTTCAACTCACCCCTGCAAAAATTTCTCCATCAGCCTGCCCGGCAGCAGGCGCTTCAGCACCACAACGGCCCATGTGACAAGCGTGACGGGATAGCGCAGTCGCGGGCTGTCGCTTTCAAAAGCATGGCGTACTTTGGCGACCACCGCCTCAGGACCGAGCGTGAAACGTGCGGCGATGCCGGGATTTTCTACCGGCTTATCGCTCTGAGTTTGATTCACATTGTCGGTAAAGCGGGTGCGGATGGGGCCTGGCTCAATCAGGCTGACCTTCACCCCGCTGTGGCGCAGCTCCATACGTAGGGCATCTGACCAGGCTTCCAGTGCGTATTTACTGGCGGCGTAAGCCCCGCGACCCGGCGTGGATATCAGCCCCATCACCGAGGAGGTCATCACAATCCGGCCTTCGCCGTGGGGAACCATGGCGGGCAGAAGACGCATCGTGAGCTGGTGGGTGCCGAAAAAGTTGCTGGAAAACTGCTGCTCCAGCTGCGTCCGGCTGATGGTGGTCAGCGGGCCGTAGATACCGTAACCGGCATTGTTAAACAGGCCGTACAGTCGGCTGTCGGTCAGGGCAAGGATTTCATCCGCCGCACGTTCGACGCTCTCTGGCGAATCCAGGTCGAGCTGTACGCCGGTAAAGCCGTATTCAGACATCCGTGCGACGTCTTCAGGTTTACGGCAGGCGGCCAGAATGCGAAAGCCCTGGCGCTTCAGTTCATGCGCACTTTCGAGGCCAATACCGCTGGAACACCCTGTAATTAAGACCGATTTTTGCATAACTTTACCCGTCGGGCGCCCCGATTATTTATGAGTCATGGTTTACTAGTGGAGCCAGTCGCGTTGCCATCCAGTCGGCAATAAACGGCTGGGCGTCGCGATTAGGGTGAATTCCATCGTCCTGCATCCACTGCGGTTTCAGATAAACCTCTTCCATAAAAAAGGGAACCAGAGGAATATCAAACTCTTTGGCTAGCGCAGGATAGATTGCGCTAAAGGCCTCATTATAGCGGCGACCGTAGTTGGCGGGCAGCCGAATTTGCATAATCAGCGGGGCGGCATTAGCCGCTTTCACGTCCTGCAGAATAGTGCGCAGGGTTTGCGCCGTTTGCTGTGGCTGAAAACCGCGCAGGCCGTCGTTGCCGCCCAGCTCTACCAGTACCCAGCGCGGCTGGTGTTGCTTGAGCAGCGCGGGAAGGCGTGCCAGGGCCTGGCCTGCGGTATCGCCACTGATACTGGCGTTAACCACGGTGGTATCCGGGCGCCATTTTTCATTGAGCAGAGCGGGCCATGCGCTGGTTGCCGCCATCCGATACCCGGCGCTCAGGCTATCTCCCAGAATCAATAACGTGTCGGCAGCCGCCGCGCGAACGCTAAACAGAATCAGGAACAGGAACGGCAAATGCCAGCGGAAAACATTGTTGAAGTTCATCATCTTAAGAAGTCCGTCGGTCAGGGTGAGCATGAGCTTTCCATCCTCACCGGAGTTGAACTGGTTGTCAAACCGGGACAGACCATCGCCCTGATTGGCGAGTCCGGATCGGGTAAATCAACCCTGCTGGCTATTCTTGCCGGGCTGGATGACGGCAGCAGCGGGGAGGTGAACCTGGTGGGTCAGCCGCTGCACAAGATGGATGAAGAAGCGCGTGCTCAGCTGCGGGCACAGCATGTGGGGTTTGTTTTTCAGTCCTTTATGCTGATCCCGACCCTGAATGCCCTGGAAAACGTCGAACTCCCGGCGCTGCTGCGCGGTGAGAACAGCGCCAGCAGTCGTCAGCATGCCCGCGCCCTGCTGGAGCAGCTCGGGCTGGGCAAGCGTCTGGACCATCTCCCCGCTCAGCTCTCCGGCGGCGAGCAGCAGCGCGTGGCGCTGGCCCGCGCCTTCAACGGCCGTCCCGGACTGCTGTTTGCCGATGAACCCACCGGCAACCTCGACCGCCAGACCGGGGATAAAATTGCCGATCTGCTGTTTTCCCTTAACCGGGAGCACGGCACCACGCTTATCCTCGTCACCCACGATCCGCAGCTGGCGGCGCGCTGCGACCGCCGCCTGCGCCTGGTGAATGGGCAGCTGCAGGAGGAAGCATGATTGCGCGCTGGTTCTGGCGGGAATGGCGTTCGCCATCGCTGCTGATCGTCTGGATGGCCCTGAGCCTGGCCGTTGCCTGTGTGCTGGCGCTGGGCAATATCAGCGACCGTATGGAAAAAGGTCTCAGCCAGCAGAGCCGTGAATTTCTGGCCGGTGACCGGGCGCTGCGCAGCTCCCGGCTGGTACCAACTGAGTGGCTCGACAAGGCCCGGGAAACGGGGCTGAAGGTAGGGGAACAGCTGACCTTCACGACGATGACGTTTGCCGGAGATACTCCGCAGCTGGCGAACGTCAAAGCGGTGGATGATGTCTATCCGATGTACGGCGAGCTGCAGACCAGTCCACCCGGCGTCAAACCCCAGGCCGGAACGGTGCTGCTGGCGCCGCGCTTAATGTCGCTGCTGAACCTGAAAACCGGTGACAACATCGACGTTGGCGACGCCACCTTGCGTATTGCCGGTGAAGTGATCCAGGAGCCGGACTCCGGTTTTAATCCCTTTGAAATGGCACCGCGACTGCTGATGAACACCGCCGACGTGGCGAAAACCGGTGCGGTACAGCCGGGCAGCCGCGTTAGCTGGCGCTATAAGTTCGGCGGTACCCCGCAGCAGCTGGAAGCTTACGAACAGTGGCTGCTGCCGCAGCTCAAGCCGGAGCACCGCTGGTACGGGCTGGAGCAGGACGAAGGCGCGCTCGGCAAATCTCTTGAGCGCTCTCAGCAGTTCCTGCTGCTGTCGGCGCTGTTAACCCTGCTGCTGGCGATTGCCGCCGTCGCGGTGGCGATGGGGCACTACTGCCGCAGCCGCTACGATCTGGTGGCGATCCTCAAAACCCTCGGCGCCGGACGGGCGCAGCTGCGTAAGCTGATTGTCGGCCAGTTCCTGATGCTGCTGGCGCTTGCCGCAGCGACCGGCGGGGCGATGGGGCTGCTGTTTGAGCAGGTGCTGCTGGTACTGCTTAAGCCGGTGCTGCCGGTGGCGCTGCCCGCCGCCAGCCTCTGGCCGTGGCTGTGGGCTACCGGCGCGATGGCGGTGATTTCGCTGCTGGTGGGGCTGCGTCCTTACCGGCTGCTGCTGGCGACCCAGCCGCTGCGCGTCCTGCGCCGGGACGTGGTGGCCAGCGTCTGGCCGCTAAAAATCTATCTGCCGGTGATAAGCGCGGTGGTTGTGGCGCTGCTGGCCTGGCTGATGGGCAGCAGTCCGCTGCTCTGGTCGGTGCTGGGCGGCACCCTGGTGCTGGCGCTGCTCTGCGGCGTGGTGGGCTGGCTGCTGCTGGCGGGGCTTAAGCGCCTGACGCTGAAATCGCTGCCTCTGCGGCTGGCGGTCAATCGCCTGCTGCGTCAGCCCTGGGCGACGCTCAGCCAGCTGGCGGCCTTCTCCCTGTCGTTTATGCTGCTGGCGCTGCTGCTGGTCCTGCGCGGCGATCTGCTGGATCGCTGGCAGCAGCAGATCCCGCCGGAAAGCCCGAACTATTTCCTGATCAATATCGCGCCGGAGCAGGTGACGCCGGTGAAAACCTTCCTCGCCGGGCATCAGGTGATCCCGCGTGATTTCTACCCCATCGTGCGGGCGCGGATGACGGAGATTAACGGCAAGAGCACGGACGGTAATAAAGATGAGGCGCTTAACCGCGAGCTGAACCTGACCTGGCAGGATGCCCGCCCGGGTCATAACCCGATTGTCTCCGGCCAGTGGCCGCCGAAGGCCGGGGAAGTGTCGATGGAGGTCGAGCTGGCGAAACGGCTGAATATTGGTCTCGGCGATACGCTGACCTTTATGGGCGATACCCAAAGCTTTAGCGCCACCGTCAGCAGCCTGCGCAAGGTGGACTGGGAAAGCCTGCGGCCCAACTTCTTCTTTATCTTCCCGACGGGTGCGCTGGACGATCAGCCTCAGAGCTGGCTGACCAGCTTCCGCAGCGAGGGCAACAACGGCATGCTGACCCAGCTTAACCGCGAGTTCCCGACCATCAGCCTGCTGGATATTGGCGCGATCCTTAAACAGGTCAGTCAGGTTCTGCAGCAGGTCAGCCGGGCGCTGGAGGTGATGGTGGTGCTGGTCACCCTGTGCGGTGTTCTGCTGCTGCTGGCTCAGGTGCAGGTGGGGATGCGCCAGCGTCATCAGGAACTGGTGGTCTATCGCACGCTGGGCGCGGGTAAAAAGCTGCTGCGTGCCACCTTATGGAGCGAGTTTGCCCTGCTGGGGCTGGTCTCAGGGCTGGTGGCGGCTATCGGGGCGGAAACCGCCCTGGCGCTGCTGCAAACCCGGGTATTTGATTTCCCGTGGGAGCCGGACTGGCAGGTGTGGGTCGCGCTTCCGGTGAGCGGAGCGATTCTGCTTTCCCTGTGCGGTGGCTGGCTGGGAAGCCGGTTATTAAAAGGTCGGGCGCTATTCCGTCAGTTTAACCAGTAATTCAGTCGCGTTATCATTGCGCGCCGGTATTTATACCGGCGCGTTTTACTTATGTAGCATTAATTGTTATCTATCTGGTATTTAGCAGCACAAAACATTAAAAACCCGCCGACACTGCCGCAGTAATTAGAGGTAGTATTTGCACGCCAAATAATTGGCAGGCTATTTATATCAAGGGAATTTAATGTCCATAAAAAAAACAGCGCTGGCGATGACGATCGGCGCAGCAGTGGCCGCGACGTCTTTCGCAACTCAGGCAGAAATCACCGTTCTTAAGCAGGACGTTCAGGCAGGTAACCCGCTGAGCCGTCTTAACCTGACCGTGGGCGGCAGTATCCGTCCGCAGTTCAACAATATGAACGGCCCTGATGGCAAAAATGCTTACAAACGTAACGGCTTCGACGGCGGCACCCGCTTCCGCTTCGCAGCAGATTACTACCTGTTCGACGACATCAGCTGGGTGAGCTACTACGAGCTGGGCGTTGATATTCCGGCCGCGCTTGACTGGGATAACCACCATGCTGAAGGCGCGCACAACACCTCCCGCCGCATGCTCTACACCGGTCTGAAAAGCGACACCTGGGGCACCCTGACCTTCGGTCAGCAGAACAGCGCCTATTACGACGTTGTCGGTGCTAAAACCGATATCTGGGACTACGACATGGTCGGCCAGGCCTCCGCTAACGGCGTGAAAGGCGACTACGACGGTTCTTATCGTTCACGCAAGATGCTGAAGTATAAGAAAACCGTGGGTGACGCGGATATCTATGCTGCATACCTGTTTAACGACTCTGACTACCAGGTCGGTAAAGGCGTACGCTATGGCCGTAAAGGCGGCGGCTCCCTGGCGGTGGATTACCATCTGACCGACGATCTGAGCTGGGGTACCGCATGGAACTACACCCGTGCCGAAGTGCGTAGCCCGGGCAGCGAAAACGGCAAAACCTGGGATCAGACCATTATCGGCTCCGCACTGAGCTGGACCCCGGATAACTGGACCCTGTCCTTCGGCGGCGGCTGGTACCAGAACTTTATGGTGCGGGATAAATCCTCTGCGCAGAACTTTTTCGCCGGTGATGCCTGGGGTATTGAATACTTTGCGGGCTACACCATCCCGGTGGGCCAGTTCGCGCTGAAATCCGTTCAGCCGTACGTGATGGGCGACCGTATTGAGTATGCTAACGGCCGTAACTACCAGCGTATCGATAACGGCGTGGGTATCAGCTTCAAACTGGATTACGGTTTCCGTGTTGACTACGAACACGTGTTTACCTCCAGCACCGACAACCTGGGTGATGTGAACCTGGTCCGTGTGCGCTACGACTTCTGATACGTCAGGGCGGCTTAGCCGCTCTGTTTGATACTTTTTCAGATTTACTTAGCGAAAAAATGCATAAAGAGTGAAGGGGATATCCCCTTTCTCTTTGTGCATCATTATCTTACTTCTGACGTAACTGCCCATCTTTCAGTGACATAGTTCACATCATCATGAATTAATTTCAATTACGCCCGTCCCGCCTTTATGCCATCTTAACGGTCAGCCTTAGTTATCGGGCGAAAATGACCCGCGTCGCACTGTACGGCGCGCGCCCGCACAGCAACACAACATTTAAAACGGAGTACTTATGGGATTGCGTTCGAATCTTCGCGCGGCCACCGGCATTCTGCTGCTGGCCTGCAGCGTCCAGTTTGCACAGGCTAACAGTGACCCACAGACCATCGTATTCGGCGTGGCGCCGGGGCCCTACGGGGATATGGTGAAGCAGGCGATTGCGCCGTCGCTGAAAGAGAAAGGCTATAAAGTCGTGGTTCGCGAATTCAGCGACTACGTGCAGCCGAATATGGCCCTGTCTAACGGCAGCATCGATGCCAACCTGTTCCAGCACAGCCTCTACTTCGATAAATTCACCGCCGATAAAGGCCTGAAACTGACACGACTGCTGGCGGTGCCAACGGCGGGTATGGGCTTTTATTCGCGCAAAATCAGCAGCCTCGACGAGCTGAAAAAGGGCGATATCATCACCCTGTCTAATGACCCGACCAACCTGGCACGCGGCCTGCGTTTTCTGCAGTCCATGGGCCTGATCACCATTAAAGACAATATCGATCCGACCAAAGCCTCCGAGCGCGATATCGCCAGCAACCCGAAAGGGCTGGTGTTTAAGCCGCTGGAAGCGGCGCAGTTGCCGCGTACCCTCGACGGCGTGACCGCCTCGCTGGTTAACGGTAACTTCGCGATTGCCGCCGGTCTGAAACTCTCCAGCGCCCTGAAGCAGGAGCAGCTCGATGAGAATCTGAAAAATATTATCGCCGTGCGTAGCGAAGATGCCGACAAGCCCTTTGCGAAGGATATTGTTGCGGTGGTGAAATCCCCGGCCTATCGGGCGGTGATCGACGATCCGAACAACGTCTACAACGCTTTCCAGAAACCAGAGTGGATGGCGGCGGAAAAACAGTAAGGTTCTCCGCAGAACTTCGGGGCAGCTGGTCTGCCCCTTTTTGCATTTCTGAGGTTTGCATGATTGAGATAGACAAGGTTTGCGTCGACTTTGCTGCCGGTAGCGGCGCATCGACGCGGGCCGTGGATGAGGTGAGCCTGCATATTCAGGCGGGCGACATCTTCGGTATTGTCGGCACCAGCGGTGCCGGAAAAAGCACGCTATTACGCACACTTAACGCGCTGACCCGCCCGAGCCAGGGCAGCGTCAGGGTTAACGGCGTGGAAATCTCGGCCCTGCAGGGGCAAGAACTGCGCAGCGCCCGTCAACGTATTGGTATGATTTTCCAGCACTTTAATTTGATGCACACCCGTACCGTGGCGCAGAACGTGGCTTTCAGCCTGAAGTCGGCCGGGTGGGAGCGCAGCAAAATCGCCCCCAGAGTGGCGGAGATCCTTAAGCTGGTCGGGCTGAGCGACAAGGCGAACCGTTTTCCGGTGCAGCTGAGCGGCGGGCAGAAGCAGCGCGTGGGGATCGCCCGCGCTATCGCTAACCACCCGGACGTGCTGCTTTGTGATGAACCCACGTCGGCGCTGGATCTTGAAACCTCCGCGACGATCCTGGCGCTGCTGAAGCAGATCAACCAGCAGCTGGGGATCACCATCGTACTGATCACCCACGAGATGGACGTGATCAAAAGTATCTGCGACCGCGTCGCGGTCATGTCCGGCGGTAAAGTGGTGGAGCAGGGGACGGTATTTGATGTCTTCGCGCATCCGCAGCATCCGTTCAGCCAGCAGCTGGTGTCCCATACCCTCAACCTGACGCTGCCGGAAAGGCTGCGGGAGCACCTGCCCGGCCAGCTGTTAAAGATCCTGTTTATCGGTGATTCCGCCGAGCAGCCGGTGCTGTCGGATGTAGCCATACGCTTTGGCGTGTCGGTCAATATTCTGCACGGCAAAATTGAGTATATCGGCGAGCGGGCGCTGGGGATCCTGGTGGTGCAGCTGAGCGCCGGGGAGAATACCCAGGCGGTGGACGCGGCGGTCGAACATATTCGTCAACGTACCGCACAGGTGGAGGTGATCCGTGGATGATTTAATCGCTGACTTAGGCCTCGCCTTTGGCGAAACCTTCCAGATGTTGAGTATCTCAACGGTGCTGGCCATCGTGGGTGGCCTGCCGCTGGGCTTTCTGATCTTTGTCACCGACCGTAACCTGTTCTGGCAGAACCGTGCGGTCTACCTGGTCAGTACCGTGCTGGTCAATATTATCCGCTCGGTGCCGTTTGTGATCCTGCTGGTGCTCCTTCTGCCGCTGACGCAGTTCCTGCTCGGCAATACCATCGGACCGATTGCCGCCTCCGTGCCGCTGTCGGTCGCGGCGATTGCCTTCTACGCCCGGCTGGTGGACGGAGCCCTGCGTGAAGTGGATAAGGGCATTATCGAAGCGGCGGAAGCCTTTGGTGCCAGTCCGATGCGGATTATCTGCACCGTGCTGCTGCCGGAAGCCAGCGCCGGACTGCTGCGTGGCCTGACCATAACTCTTGTCAGTCTGATCGGCTACTCGGCAATGGCCGGGATCGTCGGCGGCGGCGGGGTAGGGGATCTGGCTATTCGCTACGGCTACTACCGCTACGAAACCCAGGTCATGATCGTCACCGTAGTGGCGCTGATCGTGCTGGTTCAGGTGGTGCAGGTCCTGGGCGACTGGCTGGCGAAGCGCGCCGATAAGCGCGACCGACATTAAACAGTAAGGGCCGTCGATGACGGCCCTTTGTTTTCTGGATCGAGAGCTTATCGCAGTTTCGCCTGAGCCCAGGTCAGGCCGCTGTCATACTCAGGTGGAAGCAACGGGCGCAGCGCTTCCAGAGTGGCATCAAGCCTGGCCGTATCGTTGTCGTTCAGGTTGAGATGACCCACTTTGCGTCCCGGACGAACCTCTTTGTCATACCAGTGCAGGTGCACCAGCGGTAGCTTCAGCCAGTTGTAGTTCAGGTCGCTGCCAATCAGGTTCACCATCACCGACGGGCTGTTAACCACCGGCGTCGGCAGGGGAAGATCCACGACCGCCCGCAGATGCAGTTCAAACTGGCTGATGGAGGCACCGTTTTGCGTCCAGTGGCCGCTGTTGTGTACGCGCGGGGCCAGCTCGTTGATCAGCAGGCCTGACGGCGTCACGAAGCACTCCATCGCCATCACGCCGACATAGCCGAGCTCGTTCATAATGGCGGTCAGCATCGCTTCAGCCTGTTCCTGCTGGCGCTGGCTGGCCTGCGGGAAGGCAACGCTCATCCGCAGAATGCCGTCCTGATGCAGGTTGTGGGTCAGCGGGTAAAATACCGTGCTGCCGTCGTGGCCGCGAGCGCCTACCAGAGAGACTTCGCCGGAGAAGTTAATCCCCTGCTCGACGATACACTCGCCGTAGCACTCTTCAGGAAGCTGGTCGGTTTCTGTCTCGCGCAGTCGCCACTGGCCGCGTCCGTCGTAGCCGCCGGTGCGGCGTTTCACGATCGCCAGCTCGCCGAGACGCGCAAAGACCGACGGCCATTCGCCGCTGTCAGCCAGCAGTTGCCAGGGGGCGGTCGGCAGATCAAGCTTGTCGAAGAGCTGCTTCTGCGTCAGGCGGTCGGCAATAATCGGGAAGACGTCGCGATTCACAAACGCCGGATGGCGAGCCAGTTCGCGGGTCAGGGCCGTTTCCGGCCAGCGTTCAATTTCGGCGGTAATCACGCTCTGCTGGACCGGCACCGCTTCCGGCTCGGCGTCCAGTCCAACCGGCCAGACGGCGATCCCTAACGGCTCACCGGCCTGGCGCAGCATGCGGCCAAGCTGGCCGTTCCCGAGCACGCATACCTGTTTCATGCCGCACCCCGCGGGTCCGGGTTATCCAGCACTTCGTCGGTCTGGGTGCGACGCCAGTCCGCCAGACGCTGGTGCAGCTCTGCATCGTGCGTGGCGAGGATCTGTGCGGCCAGCAGGGCGGCGTTGGCCGCACCGGCTTTACCAATCGCCAGCGTCCCGACCGGAATGCCGCGTGGCATCTGTACGATGGAATAAAGGCTGTCGACGCCGCTCAGGGCAGCGCTCTGGACCGGCACACCCAGCACCGGTACCAGGGTTTTGGCGGCAATCATGCCCGGCAGATGTGCCGCGCCGCCCGCACCGGCGATAATCACCTGATAACCGTTTTCCTCTGCGCCTTCGGCAAAGCTAAACAGTTTATCGGGAGTGCGGTGCGCGGAGACAACTTCTACATGATGGGGAACGTTCAGGGCGTCGAGGATTTCAGCGGCAAACTGCATGGTAGCCCAGTCGCTTTTGGACCCCATCACGATGGCGATGCGTGGCGGATGATTGCGCGAAGACATGCGTCTTATAACTCCTGTGGGTGTGCTTCAGACAGCTTTCGAGGGCACAGAGAATAGCACGGAATACGGGCAAGGAAAACGGTTGCGTAGCCGGTTTTAAGGCAAAAACGCCCTCCGGCCAGCGGCAACCGATTAGCGGCTGGCGTGCGCCTGCGGCCGATTATCCAGCCTGCGGATGGCCGGCGTCAGCGTGGTGAGCGCCGTCGCAATCACCACCGCAGCGGCGGCGGCCAGCAGCAGATGCGTGGTGCCAAACCAGTGCGCCAGCGGCCCGGCCGCCAGTTCGCCAACAGGGATAGCCACAAAGGAACCCACCGCGTCGTAGGCGTAGACCCGCGCCAGCTTATCGGCGGGGATATGGGTTTGCAGAGAGTGCGCCCAGGTGACGCCAAACTGGCCGAAGCCGACGCCGGCGAGGAAGAACGCCGCCATCAGCACCGGCGTAGAGGGAACCAGCCCCAGCAGCGCAATGGGAACGGCGCAGAGCGCGACCAGAATCACGCCAATCAGCAGATCGCGACGGGGACGCCAGCGCAGGGCGATCAGCGACCCGACAATCAGGCCGACACTCTCTGCGGCGACCACCAGCCCCCAGCCTGCGCGGCCAAAGGAGGTATCGGCGATAACCGGGCCGAGCACCATCACCAGCCCGCTAAAGGCGGCGTTGATCACCGTAAACTGGACCACGATAGCCCAGACCCATGCGCGGGAAATAAACTCCTTCCAGCCGTCGCGCAGATCCTGGAGCATATTGGAGGTGGACTCAGCCGACTTCTGCGCGGCGATACGCGTGCGCAGATAGAGCGGTGCCGCGGCGGCAAACCCCAGGGCATCGACCGCCAGTCCCCAGCCGGGACCGATGGTGCTGATCAACAGCCCGCCGAGAGAAGCGCCGATAACGGTGCCGCCGTAAATACTGAGCTGAATAAAGGCGTTCGCCTCACGCAGGGCGTGCACCGGCACGGTGTGTGGCACCATTGAGGCGGAGGCGGGCATCGAGATACCGGCCGCCGCGCCGTTGATCGCGCTCAGCACGGTCAGCAGGAAAATAGTGGCGGAGCCGTCCAGTACCAGACCGGCGACGATGCCCTGAGAAAGCGCGGCAATCAGGGAGGAGAAGAGCAGCACCCGGCTGCGGGAGTAGCGGTCCGCCAGCACGCCGCCCAGCAGTAAAAAGCCGACGTTAAACAGAGAGCGTGCCGCGACCACGATGCCGAGATCGGCAACGCTGCCGCCGATATCAATCACCGCAAAGGCCAGAGCAATAGGCGCGATACCGTTACCGAGTACGGTCAGCAGGCGGGCGAAAAAGAGATTGCGAAAAGGCGCGTAGTAAAAGGCCCGCCGGGAGGCGGAAGCGGTCGCCGCATTCACAGGCATACCCCGCAGCGGCGCGTCATCGTCGATATTTTATGGCCGGACGTCATTGATTCTCTCAGGCACTTTCTTGATGGGTGTGCCGTATTCTGCCTGTGTTTTGCCCGACCCGGGTAGTTTTTCCTGCGTTAACAGCCTGCTGCGATAAAGTCGCCGTTGCTGCTCACCGGAATGGTGGTCAGGAACAGCACGGTGGCAAACAAAATCAGCAGCATGCCACCAGCCACTTTGGCCATCGGCAGCAGCCAGCGCAGGGTGCCATTTTGTTCGCCAAACAGGGCGATTGTCCGGCTACGGGCGTAGCGCACCGCCAGCGACAGGCCGAAAATCGACAGCGCTGTCCCCAGGGACATGGTCATCACCGCCGCGATCCCCCAGGTGACTATCCCGAGAGCGTTAGAAAAGAGCAGGATCATAATCGCCCCGCTGCACGGACGGGCGCCCACGGCAAGGATTACGCCGATCCGGGTGCGCCAGCTGCTGCCGCGTAGATCGACGCCGACGCCATGATGTCCGCAGCCGCAGGCCTCTGAATGGGTATGATCTCCCACAGGTCGCAGCCCGCGGATCCGCAGCGTCTGCGGACGCAGTCGTTTCAGGGCCTGCCAGATAATCAGCGCCCCAAAGCCGCCAATCAGCACCGCGCTGATTTTCTCCACGTACCAGCGGCTCTGACTGAGATCGCCCGCCGCAAGGTTAAAGCCCACCGCCAGAATAAAGACAAACAGAATGGCGCTAACGCCCTGCATCAGGCTGCCAAAAAAAGGCACCAGCCGGGTTGCCGTCAGGCTCTCCTGGTGGGTGGAAAGCCAGGTGGTGACGATAAACTTGCCGTGTCCCGGACCAATGGCGTGCAAAACCCCGTACATAAAGGCCCCGGTCAGCAACCACAGGCCCTCCGTGTACTGATGATTATTGAGCTGGAGGAGATACATCACCAGGTAGCGGTGCAGCGTGATTTGTACGCTCAGGCACCACTGCATAAACGCGCCCCAGTTGGCATAGAGCGACAGGGCGGCGAACAGCGCAACGCCTGCCAGCAGAAACAGAGTGGGGAGTCGCAGGTTGCGGGCAAGTGTCTGTGCGGTCATGAATGTGCCGTATGCCGGGGGAAATAAACAGAGAGTATAGGCGAGGATTAACCGCTAAAGGGAAAAACAATCAGCGCCACATCGTCGCGGGTGACCTTAATCATCGAGCTTTCCGTATGCCATGCTCCGAGGACGGCGCGAAACGCAGGGGCGTCACTGGCGGTAAGCTCATGGATGGCAGGGCGGTGAGTATGGCCGTGGATCAGCCACTGTACCCGATGCTTTTCCATCACGTTAACCACCGCCCGGGGATTGACGTCCATAATCTCCAGCGACTTGCTACTGTTGGCCGCTTTGCTCCCGGCGCGCATTCTGGCGGCCACGCGACTGCGGATAAACAGCGGCAGAGCGAGAAACAGCTTTTGTAGCCAGGACTGGTGCACTTTGGCGCGAAATGCGAGATAACCCACGTCGTCGGTACAGAGTGTATCGCCGTGCATAATCAGCACCCGACGACCGTACAGATCCAGCACCTTTTCTTCCGGCAGCAGGGTCATGCCGCTCTGGCGGGCGAAGCGCTTGCCGACAAGGAAATCGCGGTTGCCATGGATAAAGTAGCAGGGGACGCCAGAATCGACGACGGCACGGATGGCGGTCGCCACTTCGGTATGCAGCGGATTCGGGTCGTCATCGCCAATCCAGGCTTCAAACAGATCGCCGAGAATATAGAGGGCGTCGGCCCGGCGGGCTTCATCGCCCAGAAAACGAACAAAACCGGCGGTGATCGCCGGTTCTTCCGTGCACAGATGAAGATCTGCAATAAACAGCGTTGCCACGAATTACTCGCCGAGGGTCACGCGCTCAATGATCACATCTTCTTTCGGTACATCCTGGTGCATACCGCTGCGGCCGGTGGAAACCGCTTTGATTTTTTCTACCACGTCCATCCCTTCAACCACTTCGGCAAAGACACAGTAGCCCCAGCCCTGCAGGTTTTCACCGCTGAAGTTAAGGAAGTCGTTATCCGCAACGTTGATAAAGAACTGCGCGGTGGCGGAGTGCGGCGCCTGAGTACGGGCCATCGCCAGAGTACCACGGGTGTTTTTCAGGCCATTGTTGGCTTCGTTCTGGATAGCGTCTTTGGTGTCTTTCTGCTTCATGCCCGGCTCAAAACCGCCGCCCTGGATCATAAAGCCGTTAATAACACGGTGGAAAATGGTGTTGTTGTAAAAACCTTCGCGGCAGTAGTCCAGGAAGTTTTTAACTGTTTCAGGCGCTTTGTCATCAAAAGTGTTAATTACGATGTCGCCGTGATTGGTGTGGAAAGTAACCATTTTTGCATCCTGTTCCGTTATAGTGGTGCTTCGACCCGCGAGTGGGCCATATACAGGGGCTTGTTATAGCATAACCGCGGGGTTCGATCACCTTGCAAAGTGTGCTGCTTCGGGGTTGAATTACAGGTAATATAAGTCGCTTTTACACCACACACGTCTACACGGAATCTTCGATGTTAAAAATCTTTAATACACTGACGCGCCAAAAAGAGGAATTTAAACCCATTCACGCTGGTGAAGTGGGCATGTATGTGTGTGGTATCACCGTTTACGATCTCTGTCATATCGGCCATGGTCGCACCTTTGTTGCGTTTGACGTCGTGGCCCGCTACCTGCGTTTTCTCGGCTACAAGCTGAAGTACGTGCGCAATATCACCGATATTGATGACAAAATCATCAAGCGCGCTAATGAGAACGGTGAGGAATTTACCGCGCTGGTGGAGCGTATGGTTAACGAGATGCATACGGATTTTGACGCATTAAATATTCTGCGTCCCGACAGCGAGCCGCGTGCCACCCACCACATTCATGAAATTATTGAGATCGTCAGCCGTCTGATCGAACGCGATCACGCCTACGTGGCGGAAAACGGTGACGTAATGTTCTCGGTGCCAACCGATCCGAACTACGGCCAGCTCTCCCGTCAGGATCTGGATCAGCTCCAGGCCGGCGCACGCGTCGAAACCTCCGAGATCAAACGTAACCCGATGGACTTCGTGCTGTGGAAAATGTCCAAGCCGGGCGAGCCGAGCTGGACATCGCCGTGGGGCGAAGGTCGTCCAGGCTGGCATATCGAATGTTCGGCGATGAACTGCAAACAGCTGGGCAGCCATTTTGATATTCACGGCGGCGGTTCGGACCTGATGTTCCCGCACCATGAAAACGAAATTGCCCAGTCGACCTGCGCCCACGATGGCGAGTACGTTAACTACTGGATGCACTCCGGGATGGTGATGGTTGACCGCGAGAAGATGTCCAAGTCGCTGGATAACTTCTTTACCGTGCGTGATGTGCTTAAGTACTACGACGCAGAAACCATCCGCTACTTCCTGATGTCCGGCCACTATCGCAGCCAGCTGAACTACAGCGAAGAGAACCTCAAGCAGGCCCGTGCCTCACTGGAGCGCCTCTATACCGCTCTGCGCGGCACCGATACCTCCGTCGCACCCGCCGGTGGTGAGGCTTTTGAGGCACGCTTTGTTGAGGCGATGGATGACGACTTTAACACCCCGGAAGCCTATTCCGCGTTGTTCGATATGGCCCGCGAAGTAAACCGTTTGAAAGCGGAAGATATCGCAGCCGCCAACGCCCTGGCCGCGCATCTGCGCAAGCTGTCGGCGGTACTCGGCCTGCTGGAGCAGGAGCCGGATGCCTTCCTGCAAAGCGGTGCGCAGGCGGATGACGGTGAAACGGCGGAAATCGAAGCGCTGATCCAGCAGCGTCTGGACGCGCGTAAAGCCAAAGACTGGGCTGCAGCCGATGCGGCACGCGACCGTCTTAACGAGATGGGCATCGTGCTGGAAGACGGTGCGCAGGGAACGACCTGGCGTCGTAAGTAAGCGTTGAGAGAGGTGAGGGCGGATGGCCCTCACTTTTTTTCTGTCTCAGCACTGAAAAGAGACTGGCGGTCGATTTTGTGTCAGAAACGGACGTTAATTTACAGGAGTGATAACGTTCACAACAATAACCCCCGCAAACGTCTTTTTCTAACTCAGCAACCAAAATACTAAGATCGGTATGCGCCTCATTAATTCGCTGTTTTAAGCTCTCAGAGTCTGTCTGATAGCCCAATTGCAGGAAAAGCTTTTTTAAAGAGGGGATGTCTTTTAACTCTGCCGCTCTTATTAAGACTATTATCTCCTTCAGTACAGTTCAGTAAAAAATATTCGAATCATCTCTGATGTCGCTTACCTCATGATATGTTGATTGTCACCGTTCACGTAAAAAGGAATGTCAGATGGATTTAGAAACTGCGCGTTTAAGGCTTGAACCCTATCATGACTCTCATTACGAAGGTTTAAGAGTGATGGATAGCGATTCCGGCGTGATGCGTTATATCAACAAGGGTATTGTCAAAACACCTGAAGAGACCTGGGACGGTATAAGACGTGTTCATGCCCGTTGGGACAAATACGGGTTCTCGTGGTGGGCTATAAAGGAGAAGGCTTCCGGGGCTATCGTTGGCGCAGCATGTCTCCAGCACCTGGCAAACGTGGATGGCGCACCATTAGAGATTGGCTGGCGGCTCGTCCCGGAACATAATGGCAAAGGTTACGCAACAGAAGCCGCTAAAGCGATTATTATTTTTGCGGCACAACGCGTTGGCGCAACTTATCTGGTTGCTGTTGCCGACCCTGAAAATATCCCCTCGCAGCGTGTGATGCAACGGTTAGGCATGACCTATAAGGCAATAGAACAGCATTACGATGTGCCATGTGTCGTTTATGAACTTAACATTCGCAGCCCTGATTAAGGGTTGCGTTTGTCTATTCCATAAAAAGATTATGCGGTGCATCAGGACATTATTTTCGAGACTGCCTCGTAGCAGAGCATATTAAAGATAATGGGAAAACTAACGCCCTGTCGCACAAAATATGAGGGGAGCATCGCCCCCTCAACCGTTTTTACGCATACCTAATTTCATTAACTGCTTCCGCTCCTCTTACCCAGCGCGGAGCCATCATATCCTCGACAAAATAACCGGTCAGCCCGCACAGCAAGTCGCACAGGATATCCGCCGTTTCGGCATCGGTCCGATGTTCAGTCAGTACTTTGCTCAGAGCCATACAGTAGCGGCACAGTTCCGTGCAGTCGGCGTCAAAATACGGTGATTCTGTGGGAAGCATGTCGACAGTAAAGCTGTCGATAAGGTTTGTCGGGATCGGCTCAAGTAGCCCTGGCTGAAGCTGTGCCAGACAGGCGTGAAGTTGGCTGCTGAGTGCCTGATTCCAGGCTGTGTCGCTGCTTTCCCCTAGCGCACTAGCCAGACGTGAGCAGGTTCTGGCCTGTTCGATAAAGCTGGGGAATGGTCTAAGAGGAATATCGGGTTGGGACCAGGTAAAGTTTAGGATTGTCGTCATGGTGGCTGCCTCAAGTTGATGAACTTTATGCTGCCAGTATGCTCATTCAGAAGGCTAATTCCGGCACCTGATTTTGCAGTTGCCGCAACACCTTAGCGCTGTAGTTCAGCCGATAAAAGGCGTTTTCTACCCAAAGCGAAACGGGAATGTAACTCTGGAATCTGCCACGCAAAATAGAATGAATATATGAACCCTATTCTCACTGCTGCGCGATATTCATCGCCGTCGACAGTGGTTTTCACCACATTTGAGACCGAGAAAGTAAACCTAATTTTGACATGTTAACCACTGTGGTTTACATTGAAAAATATTGTTTACATGGCGTG
>DATEKR010000038.1:0-3911 GCA_035277345.1 Enterobacteriaceae bacterium | reverse complement strand
GGTCGATTACTGGCATAACGTGGAGCCGCTGCCGGAATCCTTCTGGACCGATGAGATAGACGTTATCGCCCTGCCGAAAGCGGACGGTATTGGCAGCCTGCTTCCTGCCGCACGCGACAATATCGCCTATATCGGACCGGTGCCGGAACGTGCGCTGGGTCTGGGGATCGCCGCGAGCAACATCAACCCGAAAGGGCCAATTGACTATCTGCACTACTACCGCGCCTATAAAACGGATTACGAGCTGGCGTGTATGCGTGAAGCGCAGAAAACCGCGGTCATCGGCCACCGTGCCGCCCATGAAGCCTTCCTTTCAGGTATGAGCGAGTTCGATATCAACCTCGCTTACCTCACCGCCACCGGTCATCGCGACACGGATGTGCCTTACGGGAACATTGTGGCGCTGAACGAACACGCGTCCGTGCTGCACTACACGAAGCTGGATCAGCGTGCGCCCTCTGAAATCCGCAGTTTCCTGCTGGATGCCGGTGCGGAATACAACGGCTATGCCGCCGATCTCACCCGTACCTGGGCTGCCAGCGGCGACAATGACTATGCTGCGCTTATCAAAGACGTGAATGAGGAGCAGCTGGCGCTGATCGCGACCATGAAGGCGGGCGTCAATTACGTCGAGTACCACATCCAGTTCCATCAGCGTATTGCCAAACTGCTGCGTCGCCATCAGATCGTCACCGATATGAGTGAAGAGGCGATGGTCGAGCAGGATCTTACCGGTCCCTTTATGCCGCACGGTATCGGCCACCCTCTGGGTCTGCAGGTGCACGATGTCGCTGGTTTTATGCAGGATGATACCGGCACCCATCTGGCGGCTCCGTCGAAGTATCCGTACCTGCGCTGTACCCGCGTGGTTCAGCCGCGGATGGTGTTGACGATTGAGCCGGGCATCTACTTTATTGAATCCCTGCTCGCGCCGTGGCGCGATGGGGCGTTCAGTAAGCACTTTAACTGGCAGAAAATTGACGCACTGAAACCGTTTGGCGGCATCCGTATCGAAGATAACGTGGTGATCCACGAGAACAGCGTGGAAAATATGACGCGTGACCTGAAGCTGGCGTAATGGAGAGCTGGCTGGTCCCGGCTGAACCGGTAACCTTTGTTGAAGAGATTAAAAAGAGCCGGTTTATCACGCTGCTGGCGCATACGGACGGCGTGGAGGCGGCAAAAGCCTTTGTTGAGTCGGTGAGGGCGGCGCATCCCGATGCCCGCCACCACTGCGTGGCCTGGGTCGCCGGGCCACCTGATAACTCTCAGCAGCTGGGCTTCTCAGACGACGGTGAACCGGCAGGGACAGCGGGCAAACCGATGCTGGCCCAGCTTATGGGCTGCGGCGTCGGTGAGATCACCGCCGTGGTGGTCCGCTACTATGGCGGTATTCTGCTGGGTACCGGCGGGCTGGTGAAGGCCTATGGCGGTGGCGTATCGCAGGCGCTAAGTTTGCTGACGACGACCCGCAAAACGCCGTTAACCGAATATACTTTGCAGTGCGAGTATGGACAGCTGGCCGGTATCGAGGCGCTGCTTGGGCAATTTACCGGGCAGATTGTCTCCAGCGATTACCAGGCCTCTGTTCGTCTGCGCGTGGCGCTTCCTCAATCTGAACTGACGGCCTTTTCGAAAAAACTGGCCGATTTTAGCCGCGGCGCGTTGCAATTGCTGCCGATTGAAGAATAATCCCCGGTTTACTTTTTTTGGCTATTTAAGGAAGCGGCAGAAATGCATTTTCGCGCCATAACCCGAATCGTTGGACTGCTGGTCATTCTGTTCTCCGGGACCATGATTCTTCCCGGGCTGGTAGCCCTGATTTACCGCGATGGTGCCGGACGGGCATTTACCCAGACCTTTTTTGCTGCGCTGGTGATTGGCTCTCTTTTATGGTGGCCGAATCGCCGTGAAAAAGGCGAGCTGAAATCCCGCGAAGGCTTCTTGATCGTTGTTCTGTTCTGGACCGTACTGGGCAGCGTGGGTGCGCTGCCCTTTATCTTTGCTGAAAACCCTAACCTGACGGTAACCGATGCGTTTTTTGAATCCTTTTCGGGTTTAACGACCACCGGGGCGACAACCCTGGTTGGACTGGACTCGCTTCCGCACGCTATCCTTTTCTACCGTCAAATGCTGCAGTGGTTTGGCGGGATGGGGATCATCGTACTGGCGGTGGCGATTCTGCCTATTCTGGGTGTCGGGGGGATGCAGCTCTATCGTGCGGAAATGCCCGGTCCGCTAAAAGATAACAAAATGCGCCCGCGTATTGCGGAAACGGCCAAAACTCTGTGGCTTATTTACGTCTTGCTGACCGTGGCCTGCGCGCTAGCGCTGTGGTTTGCTGGAATGCCTGCGTTTGATGCCATTGGTCATAGTTTCTCGACGATTGCGATCGGCGGGTTCTCAACGCATGACGCCAGCGTGGGGTATTTTGCCAGTCCGACGATTAACACGATTATTGCTATCTTCCTGCTGATCTCCGGCTGTAACTATGGCCTGCATTTTTCGCTGCTTAGCGGCCGCAGCCTGAAGGTCTATTCTCGCGATCCGGAATTTCGCATGTTTATCGGCGTGCAGCTGACGCTGGTCTTCATCTGCACGCTGGTGCTGTGGTTCCATGACATCTATGACTCGGCAATGACGACGCTGAATCAGGCCTTCTTCCAGGTCGTGTCGATGGCGACTACCGCTGGCTTCACGACCGACAGTATCGCCCGATGGCCGCTGTTTCTGCCTGTCCTGCTGTTGTGCTCTGCGTTTATTGGTGGCTGCGCCGGTTCGACGGGCGGTGGTCTGAAGGTCATTCGTATCCTTCTTCTCTTTAAGCAGGGCAACCGCGAGCTTAAGCGTCTGGTTCATCCCAATGCGGTTTACAGCATTAAGCTGGGCAGTCGTGCGCTGCCGGAGCGTATTCTGGAAGCGGTATGGGGATTCTTCTCCGCTTACGCGTTGGTCTTTATTGTCAGTATGCTGGCGATCATCGCCACCGGCGTTGATGACTTCTCGGCCTTTGCCTCCGTCGCGGCGACTCTGAACAACCTGGGGCCCGGACTGGGCGTGGTGGCGGATAACTTTGCCAGTATGAATCCGGTCGCGAAGTGGATCCTGATTGTGAATATGCTGTTCGGCCGCCTGGAAGTGTTCACGCTACTGGTGCTGTTCACTCCCACGTTCTGGCGCGACTAACAGGAGCGCACTATGAAAACATTAATTCTCTTCTCCACGCGAGATGGTCAAACACGAGAGATCGCAGCCTGTATTGCCTCTGAGCTGAAAGAGCTGGGGGTATCTGCCGACCTGGTTAACCTGAACCGTACCGATGAGATTGACTGGCACGGCTATGAACGTGTGGTGATTGGCGCCTCAATTCGCTATGGCCACTTTCATCCGGCGCTGGATCGCTTTGTTAAGAAGCATGCCGAAACGCTCAACAGTTTGCCGGGCGCGTTCTACTCGGTAAATCTGGTCGCGCGTAAAGCAGAAAAGCGAACGCCTCAAACCAACAGCTATACGCGTAAGTTTTTACTCAACTCGCCATGGCAGCCAGATAAGTGTGCGGTCTTTGCCGGTGCGCTGCGTTATCCACGCTATCGCTGGTTTGACCGCTTTATGATCCGGTTGATTATGAAGATGACGGGCGGGGAAACGGATACGCGTAAAGAAGTGGTCTATACGGACTGGCAGCAGGTGGCTCATTTTGCCCGTGAAATCGCTCATCTTGTGCGCTAAATGGTAAGAAAATGGACGTTTCGCCTGGAAATTGAGCGAACAGAAACTTTTTTTAAATTTCCTCTTGTCAGCCCGGAATAACTCCCTATAATGCGCCTCCACTGACACGGCACAACGGCATAAACACCGGCCTGACAGTTGAAGGTAATCGAAAATAAACGATTGACTTCACAGAGGGAAAG
>DATEKR010000037.1:0-33287 GCA_035277345.1 Enterobacteriaceae bacterium | reverse complement strand
CCCGGCACATTCTCTACCCTCCCTCTGGAAGGATCGTTGTACCTAAACAAAATAATAAGCCAGATACCCTACAGATAAGGAGAGACCGGATGGCCACATCCCGGCGTGAACTGCTAAAACTAGGCGGTATTGCAACCGCCTCCCTGCTCCTCAGCCCAAAAAGCTTCGCCTCATGGGAACCCTCGCCCCGCTACCCCGACCCGCGCATTGCTGCCCTGGATGACAGCTTTCGCAGCTATATGCTCTCCAGCGCAAAAGTGGAGCAAATTGCCACCGGCTGCCGCTGGGCTGAAGGTCCGGTCTGGTTTGGCGATAGCCGGATGCTGTTGTGGAGCGATATCCCCAACAACGCCATTATGCGCTGGGATGAGATAACCGGTGAAACCAGCGTATTCCGCCAGCCGTCGAACTTCGCTAACGGCCACGCTCGCGATCGCCAGGGGCGGCTCATCAGCTGCGAGCACGACACCCGGCGCATTACCCGAACCGAATACGACGGGACCATTACCGTTCTGGCGGACGGCTTTGAGGGCAAGCCGTTTAACTCACCCAACGATATCGTGGTGAAGTCGGACGGCTCCATCTGGTTTACCGATCCGCCGTTTGGTATCGCCGGGTTTTATGAAGGACACCAGGCTAAACCCGAGCTGCCGCAGAACGTTTATCGTCTGGATCCCGAAACCCGCCAGCTCAGCGTGGTGGTGGGAGATGTGAAAGGCCCCAACGGGATCTGTTTTTCCCCGGATGAAAAAATCCTCTATGTCGTGGAGAGCCGGGCTACGCCCAATCGTCTGATTCTGGCGTGGGACGTGGTGGATAACCAGCTGAAGAACCGGCGGGTGCATATCGACTGCGGCAAGGGTACGGCGGACGGCATCGCCTGTGATGTCGACGGCAATCTGTGGTGCGGCTGGGGAATGGGAACGGAGGAGCTCGATGGCGTGCGGGTCTTTAATACCGCAGGGAAGGCTATCGGCATGATCCATCTGCCAGAGCGCTGCGCTAACCTCTGCTTCGGCGGACGGGCCAGCAATCGCCTGTTTATGGCCTCCAGTACCTCGATCTACGCTCTGTATGTTAATACCCAGGGCGCGAAGCTGCTGTAAAGCATGATACCCGGCAGCCAGGCTGCCGGGTGAACGTCTTAAACGCCGAACTGCTCGCGGTAGGCCCGTACCGAAGCCAGATGATCGGCCATTTCCGGCTTCTCTTCCAGCCAGTTAATCAGCTCTTTCAGGGTGATAATCGAAATTACCTGACAGCCGTAGTCCCGCTCGACTTCCTGAATCGCCGAGATCTCCGCACGCCCACGCTCCTGGCGGTCCAGGGCAATCAATACCCCGGCCAGAGTGGCACCGTTGGCCTGGATAATCTCCATTGACTCACGGATAGCGGTACCGGCGGTGATAACATCATCCACCAGCATCACGCGGCCCTGCAGCGCGCTGCCCACCAGGCTGCCGCCTTCGCCGTGGTCTTTGGCTTCTTTACGGTTAAAGCAGTAAGGCACATCGCGCTCATGATGCTCAGCCAGCGCCACGGCGGTTGTCGTGGCGATAGGAATACCTTTATAGGCTGGTCCAAACAGCAGGTCGAAATCGATCGCGGAATCCACCAGCGCCTCGGCGTAAAAACGGCCTAACAGTGCCAGATCGCGCCCGGTATTAAACAGCCCGGCATTGAAGAAATAAGGGCTTTTGCGCCCGGATTTCAGAGTGAATTCGCCGAACTTCAGGACCTGCTTGTTAAGCGCAAATTCAATAAACTGGCGCTGATACGGTTTCATGGATTTGCTCCTCACTTTTCTACAGACAAAAAAAAGGCGACTCTTCAGTCGCCTTCAATTTTAATTTTCTAACGCCGCCTTCTGGGCGACGACAATGGATTCGATTCCCCCTCTGGCCAACGCCAGCAGGGTCAGCAACTCCTCATGACTGAAGGGCTCACCTTCGGCGGTGCCCTGGACTTCAATCATGCGGCCATCTTCGGTCATCACCACGTTCATATCGGTTTCTGCCGCAGAGTCTTCAACGTACTCCAGATCGCAGAGCGCTTCGCCATTAACGATACCCACGGAGACCGCTGCCACCATGCCTTTCAGCGGGCTGGCTTTCAGTTTACCGGCCGCAACCAGGCCGTTCAGGGCATCGGCCAGCGCCACACAGGCACCGGAAATGGACGCGGTACGGGTACCGCCATCGGCCTGGATAACGTCGCAATCGAGGGTAATGGTGAATTCGCCAAGCGCTTTGAGATCGACCGCCGCACGCAGGGCGCGGGCAATCAGACGCTGGATTTCCATGGTGCGACCGCCCTGTTTTCCCTTCGCCGCTTCGCGGGCGTTACGGGTATGGGTGGCACGCGGCAACATCCCGTATTCGGCGGTGATCCAGCCCTGGCCCTGGCCTTTCAGAAAGCGCGGCACGCCCTCTTCAACGGTGGCGGTACAGAGCACTTTGGTTTCACCAAACTCAACCAGCACGGCGCCTTCTGCGTGTTTTGTGTAATTACGGGTCAGGGTGATGGGGCGAACCTGATGAACGCTACGGCCTGCTGGACGCATGATGATTTCTCCGGCGATGACGAATGTGGCTGCGCATTATACGGATTTCAGGACCAAAAGCCTATGCACGATCTCAGTCAAGGGTCTTACGATAAGATGCCAGCCCCAGACCGATGATAAATACCGCCAGCCCCAGCAGTGGTAGCAAGGACGGCAGCAGTTCAACCAGCGTGTAGCCCTTTAGCATAATCCCCTTCACCAGGCGGATAAACCAGGTCAGCGGAAGGCAGGAGCCTATCACCTGCGCCCAGCCCGGCATACCCACAAAAGGGCTGACAAAACCCGAGAGCATAATCGAGGGGATAAAATAAAAAGAGGACATCTGCAGCGCCTGCAGCTGGTTTTGCGCAATGCTTGAAATACCAATACCGATAGCAAGGCACAGGAAAACAAAGATAAGCAGGACCACAAACAGCAAAAAGATACTCCCCAGGAGAGGAATATCAAAGAGCAGGACGGACGAAGTCAGCACCAGCGATGACTGGAAAAGACCAATAAGCACGAAAGGGATTATTTTCCCGGTGATGACTTCAAAGCTGGTCAGCGGCGAAACCAGCAGGTTTTCGATAGCCCCATTTTCATGCTCCCGGGTGATAGAGAGCGCGGTCATTAGAATAAGCGTCGAACTTAATATTAATCCAATGATACCGGGGACCGTATTGTACTGAGTGATCCCCTCCGGGTTGAAGACCCGATGAATCACCAGATCTACGTCATCACGGGCCTGCTCCGCACGGAGGATTTCAGGCAGCTCACGCTGGAACATCGTTTTCGACGCCTGCAGAACGGCACTCAACGCATTGCCGATAGCCATCGGGTCAATAGCATCACCCTCAATCACCAGCTGTGGTGTCTCACCGCGCAGCATTTTACGCGTAAACCCTTCAGGGATTGTCACCATAAAAATGACATCACCGCGAATAAATGCCTGCCGGGCCTCCTTCTCGGAGGCAAAAAGCCGCATCGAAAAATAGCCCGTATTTTGTGCCGCAGTGACAAACACCTGCCCCATCCGCTCAGCATCATAGTTGAGTAACGCGGTAGGAACATTGCGCGGATCCATATTGATGGCGTAGCCGAGGATAATGAGCTGAAGGAGGGGCGTCAGAATGATCATTCCCACACTGACTCTGTCGCGTCGCAGCTCGTGAAACTCTTTAATCATCATGCCGAGCAGGCGGATGAGCGAAAGATTAAGCGCAATTTTTTTCATCGTGACTTTTCATTAAGCAGGTAAAAGCATCTTCCAGACGGGTATCCACCCGGCAAAATTCATAGCCCTGAGCACTCAATTCCGGGAGTAGCCGATTAAGGCTCTCTTCGTGGCGGCAGGTGACATAGAGATAGTTTCCGCAGATGGCCGTTTGCTCAATATCAGGAGACTGCTGTAGCCAACGTTCCAGCATCAGCAATCCCGGCCCCTGAGTTCTTACCGTGATGAGGTTTTGAGCCTGAATAATGGACGGTATCGTACCGTTAGCGAGTAAATCGCCATAAGACAGGTAGGCCACTTTATGACAGCGCTCCGCTTCATCCATATAGTGGGTGCTGACCAGGATTGAGATCCCCTGGTCGGAAAGCTGGTGCAACATCTGCCAGAATTCGCGGCGCGCCTGAGGATCCACGCCAGCGGTAGGCTCATCCAGAAACAGCAGCGCAGGCTGCTGGAGCATACAGGCCGCGAGTGCCATTCTCTGCTTCCATCCGCCGGAGAGCACCTTCGCCAGCTGATTTTGCCGGGAGGTTAACCCCAGATCAGACAGAACACGCTCAACCCGCAGCTTGCGCTTTTCAAGATTATAAAGCCGGGCAATAAAGAGTAAGTTCTCGCGGATCGTCAGGTTACCCCACATGGAAAAGTACTGGGTCATATAGCCAATACGCTTTTTGAGCGCTTCACGCTGGGTAAAAATATCCATCCCCAGACAAGATCCGCTTCCTGAGTCCGGCGTTATCAGGCCACACATCATGCGGATTGAGGTCGTTTTACCGCTGCCATTAGGGCCTAAAAAACCATAAATTTCCCCTTTTCTAACCTGAAGAGAAAAATTTCTAACCACATGATGGCTTCCGAAATGTTTATTAAGCGCCTTGACATCGATACAGAATTCATTCATCCGTAATTATATCCACATTGAAGGGCTGGCCAATTTTGATTGATGCTATCTGTTCACCCGCCGGAACAGCCTCAGCCATAAAGATCAGTTTTTCCCGGCGTTTGGTACTGTAAATAACGGGGGGCGTGTACTCGGCTTCAGGACTAATAAAACTAATCACTCCCGGTATTATGGCTTTACAGCCATCACACGATAACCTGACTTTTTTTCCGACCTGCATGGCACCCAGCGCTTTTTCGGGTATGAAAAAACGTATTTTGATATTTTCAGCAGGCAGCAAGCTGATTATCGGCCTGCCCGCAAAGGGACGCTCTCCCGGATGATAAAGCACATCATAAACCCGGGCATTATGAGGAGAGACAATCACGTTTTGCTGCTCATCCCAGCGGGCCTTATCCCGCTCCAGCCGCGCCGCTTCGACAAGCGAAGCCTGGCTGCTAATCTGCGCCTTGCGCGCTGGCAGGGTTTTGGCGTTAAGCTGATGCTTTAGCTCCTTTAGCTGGGCATTCTTCTGGGCGTAATCATCTTTACTGTTTTCCCACTCCTGCGCAGAGACCATCTTCTTCAGATAGAGTTGCCGGTATCTCCCCAGCTGGCGCTTAGCCTGACTGGCAGAGGACTGAGCACGCTCAAGCTGGGCGCGCACGATATTCAACTCTTCCTGGCGCTCTCCGGTTTCCAGATTGCGTAATAATGCCACTTCGGACTGGTATTTTTCCTCAACGCGCCGCAGGGCATTTTCCGCCGTAAAAACGTCCATTTTAACCAGCGGTTGCCCTACCTTGACCCTGTCGCCTTTCTTCACCAGCACGCTGTCAATTTTCGCCGTCTCGGGGAAAGAGAGATAGATAAAGTCTCCATATGAATATCCGGAATAAACATCAAAATTATCCCTGTCGCAGCCCGGCAACAGGATAATATAAATAGAAAAAGACAACACTCTGATTATATTCAGCATCAAAAACATCCTTGTTTAAATGCGCATTCAGCCAGCACCAAACCAAGGAATATAACCTATTCCCCACATGTTTTTTGTTTTTTTTCTCAGATCGTTTATTCATTCCCACCCCTGGGGCCACTTAATTCCAGGAAGCATCATGATAAAGATCAGAATATTTAACACTCTCCCGAAAAAAAACATTCATAAAGAAAATGGGAACAGGAAAGGAACAACCACAAAACACAAGACAACAAATTGATTCCTCAGCAAAAAACCATGCCAACAATTTTATTTAGAAGAAATTAAATTCACCTCATCATTAAATTGGTAAGGTTTGCGAAGATAACTTCCCTAAATTAAATTCAGAAGAGTCTTATCAGACTTAAAAGATCGTATCTCACTATTTTCATCCGCCGGCGGGTGATCCATTGCTGTTAAGACAATGCCTGCATCGCTATAATTCATCTATCAACAGCTGAAAACGAGTAATGACTATGATCCGCAGCATGACCGCCTACGCCCGACGTGAAATCAAAGGTACATGGGGCTCCGCCTCCTGGGAACTGCGCTCGGTTAACCAGCGTTATCTGGAAACCTACTTCCGTATGCCGGAACAACTCCGCAGCCTGGAGCCGGTGGTCCGCGAGCGCATTCGTGCCCGCCTGACGCGCGGTAAAGTTGAATGCAACCTGCGGTTCGAGCCTGACGCCAGCGCGCAGGGTGAACTGCTGCTGAATGAAAAACTGGCTAAACAGCTGGTAACGGCGGCGAACTGGGTCAAAATGCAGAGCGACGAGGGTGAAATCAACCCGGTTGATATTCTGCGCTGGCCGGGCGTGATGTCTGCCCAGGAGCAGGATCTGGACGCCATCACCGCCGAAATTCTTTCTGCCCTCGACGGTGCACTGGACGACTTTATCGAAGCCCGCGAAACCGAAGGTCAGGCGCTGAAATCGCTGATTGAACAGCGCCTGCAGGGCGTCAGCGACGAAGTCGTTAAAGTGCGTTCCCATATGCCGGAAATTCTCGTGTGGCAGCGTGAACGTCTGGTCGCCAAACTGGAAGACGCGCAGGTTCAGCTGGAAAACAACCGCCTGGAGCAAGAACTGGTCCTGATGGCGCAACGTATCGACGTTGCCGAAGAGCTGGATCGCCTGGAAGCGCACGTTAAAGAAACCTACAACATCCTGAAGAAAAAAGAGGCCGTTGGCCGCCGCCTCGACTTTATGATGCAGGAGTTCAACCGCGAGTCGAACACCCTGGCATCAAAATCCATCAATGCCGACGTCACCAACGCCGCCATTGAGCTGAAGGTGCTGATTGAGCAGATGCGCGAGCAGATCCAGAATATCGAGTAAGCCACGGTATCTCGCTACCACATAAAGCCCGCAGTGCGGGCTTTATGTGCCGCTACCTAAGATCCGAATCACCACCCCACAAACCCCGAAATCCCCTGCTGTGCCAGCCACTCAGCGAGGGCAATCACGTCCGGCTGATTACGCCAGCGCTGTAGTTGCCTGACACGTTCATCCCCCACGCCGGGCAACGTTCGCCACTGCCGATCGGTTTGCTTAATGAGATCCTGCCAGTGGCTGGCACCCAGTGCATTCAACGCTGCCTGAGTGAGCGGGATCCCCATAACGTTCACCCAGCGGATAAACGGCCTGTCACGTACCAGATTAAAACTGTGCCAGAGCTGCTCTCCTCTGGCAGGTGAGATACCCGGCGTCGCCTGAAGCTGGGCTTTGGTCAGTGCCAGCCAGGAGAAGATATGCCCGAAGCGATGCGTCTGATGCAACAGTCGCCAGCCCGCCTCGCTAATGCCTTCTATATTGAGTCCCTGTGCAGAGCCCAGCCATACAAGCCGGGCGATAAACTGCTCCGTACAGCCAGCGGAGGCGTAAAAACAGGTCAGCGAGGTCAGTTCCGCTTGCGGCGGCGTCGGCTTGTGGCGCACGGTGGAACGCCATACGACACGGTCAATCCTGGGGATCCCCTGCCCGGCAAGGCTGACCTGGACCTGATCTCCCGGGGCGATATCGAGCGTATTCCAGCGCTTCAGCGAGCCGATGTTCACCCTCTGTACTCGTTTATCATCCAGCTGTACCGGTTCAAGCTGCGCTACCACCGCCAGCCTGCCGGTGCGCCCGACGGCAAACTGAATCGCCCGGACATCGGCTACCTGAGCGACCGGCGGATATTTCCAGGCCACGATCCACTCCCCTTGTCCGGGTAGCCAGTGCTGACCATCGGGTTCCACCGCCGTTCTCACCACCACGCCATCGGTCACAAAAGGCAGCGGCTCGCTGAACCAGCGGGTGCGTTGTTCGGCAACGGCCAGCGTATCCTTCACCGGCAGCGTGTAACGGGCGCTCAGCCCGAAGCCTCCGGCACGAAGCTCAGCCTGCCGCTGCACCATGCTTGCCGGGCCGTTCGGCCAGGCCCAGACGAAGAGGCCGATTTCCCGCAGCAGAGGCGAAGGCGCGTTGCGCATCATGGCACCGGCAACCTTCGATCTGGCGTTAATCCCACCCATCCGCTTCTGGCTATGCCCTTCGCGCAGCAAAAACAGTTCCCCCTGCAGCACGCTGTTAGCAAATGCGCCCGTAACGCGCTGCGGAATCGACGGGATCTGCCGGACATTCGCCGTCCAGTTTTCGCCCTTCAGGCCGTTGCCCCGACTGATCGCCTGCTGCAGCACCCCGTTGCGATAGACCAGGGTGACCGCAACCCCGTCGACTTTGGGCTGCACCCACAGATCCTCTCTGTCCGCCATCCAGCGGGCAAGCTGACGTTCATCCGCCAGTTTGCGTACGCCAGTGTGGGCAACGGGATGAATAACGGTGCCGGTAATCGGTGGCGTCTCCGGATCGTCCGTCGCCGCCAGAGAAAAACAGCGCCGCCAGTACGCCAGCCGCTCGCTGAGCCTGTCATAGACCTCATCGTTTACCGCACTGGCGCCCTGCTTCCAGTAGTCTTCATTCCATCGGGTAAGCTGCTGGTGCAGACGGGTGACTTCCTGCTGCGCCCTCGTGGGCGACCATACCGGGCAATCCGCCAGGCTTTGCGCGCAGTACAGCAGAATGAGTGTCGCGCCGATTATCTTTTTCCCCATGACCGTCCCTCCCTGCGTCGTTGTGAAGGGTATAACCGAAGAGAGGAAAGGTACGCTAGCTGCAAAAGTCAGCGCTGCGTAGAGGCTCGTGGCTTTTTTATCAGGTTGCTGTAATCGGAGGATAAAAAAGGAAAACCCTACGCAGAATCGAATAATCCGCCTGAAAAAGTGTGACAAAGGCTACGTCGCGCAGCGCCGCCGTGTATAATGAGCCCGTATGTAAGCCCTTATTCACACGCACATACACAAGACTCTCATGGCCCAAGGTACGCTTTATATTGTTTCAGCCCCCAGCGGGGCGGGTAAATCCAGCCTGATTCAGGCTTTATTAAAAACCCAGCCGCTGTACGACACCCAGGTTTCTGTTTCACACACCACGCGCTCGCCGCGTCCGGGTGAAGTGCACGGCGAACACTATTTCTTTGTCAATCATGACGACTTTCGGGCGATGATTGGCAGAGAAGCGTTTCTGGAACACGCTGAAGTGTTTGGTAACTACTACGGCACCTCACGCGAAACCATTGAGCAGGTACTGGCTACCGGCGTGGATGTGTTCCTGGATATCGACTGGCAGGGCGCGCAGCAAATTCGCGAAAAAATGCCTCAGGCACGCAGTATCTTTATTCTGCCGCCGTCGAAAGACGAACTGGATCGCCGCCTGCGCGGTCGCGGTCAGGATAGCGAAGAGGTCATCGGCAAGCGCATGGCGCTGGCCGTGGCGGAAATGAGCCACTACGCCGAATATGACTACCTTATTGTGAATGATGATTTCGATACCGCTCTGGGCGATCTGAAAACCATTATTCGCGCCGAACGTCTGCGCATGGGCCGCCAAAAGCAGCGACATGACGCTTTAATCAGCAAACTGTTGGCAGACTGACACCACTTTCAGTATCATGCCCAGTCATTTCTTCACCTGTGGAGCATTTTAAATATGGCACGCGTAACTGTTCAGGACGCTGTAGAGAAAATTGGTAACCGTTTTGACCTGGTTCTGGTCGCCGCGCGTCGCGCTCGTCAGATGCAGACAGGCGGTAAAGATCCGCTGGTACCGGAAGAAAACGATAAAACCACCGTTATCGCACTGCGCGAAATCGAAGAAGGTCTGATCACCAACCAGATCCTCGATGTGCGTGAGCGCCAGGAACAGCAAGAGCAGGAAGCCGCAGAACTGCAGGCTGTTACCGCTATTGCTGAAGGTCGTCGTTAATTAAACCTGCGGGTCGCCCTTGTATCTGTTTGAAAGCCTGAATCAGCTGATTCAAACCTACCTGCCGGAAGACCAGATTAAGCGTCTCCAGCAGGCGTATCTTGTTGCACGTGACGCTCACGAGGGCCAGACACGTTCAAGCGGTGAACCCTACATCACGCATCCGGTAGCGGTGGCCTGTATCCTGGCCGAGATGAAACTCGACCATGAAACATTGATGGCCGCGCTGCTGCATGACGTGATTGAAGACACCCCTGCCACCTACCAGGACATGGAACAGCTGTTTGGCAAAAGCGTTGCCGAGCTGGTGGAAGGGGTATCCAAACTTGATAAGCTCAAGTTCCAGGATAAAAAAGAGGCGCAGGCCGAAAACTTCCGCAAGATGATTATGGCGATGGTGCAGGATATCCGCGTCATTCTTATCAAGCTTGCCGACCGCACCCACAATATGCGCACCCTGGGCTCTCTTCGCCCGGACAAGCGTCGCCGCATCGCCCGTGAAACCCTTGAGATCTACAGCCCGCTGGCACACCGTTTAGGTATTCATCACATTAAAACCGAGCTGGAAGAGCTGGGTTTTGAGGCGCTGTACCCAAACCGCTTCCGGGTGATCAAAGAGGTGGTGAAAGCCGCACGCGGCAACCGTAAAGAGATGATTCAGAAGATTCTTTCGGAAATCGAAGGGCGTCTTCAGGAAGCGGGAATCGCCTGCCGCGTCAGCGGTCGCGAAAAGCATCTCTACTCGATCTACTGCAAAATGGTGCTGAAAGAGCAACGTTTCCACTCGATTATGGATATCTACGCCTTCCGCGTCATTGTCCACGATCTGGATACCTGCTATCGCGTACTCGGCCAGATGCACAGCCTCTATAAGCCACGCCCGGGTCGCGTGAAAGACTATATCGCTATCCCCAAGGCTAACGGATATCAGTCCCTGCACACCTCGATGATCGGCCCGCACGGCGTTCCGGTTGAGGTGCAAATCCGTACTGAGGACATGGACCAGATGGCGGAGATGGGGGTTGCGGCACACTGGGCGTATAAAGAGCACGGTGAAAGCAGCACCACCGCGCAAATCCGCGCCCAGCGCTGGATGCAGAGCCTGCTGGAGCTTCAGCAGAGCGCGGGTAGCTCCTTTGAATTTATCGAGAGCGTTAAATCCGATCTTTTCCCGGATGAGATTTACGTTTTCACTCCGGAAGGCCGCATTGTTGAACTGCCTGCGGGCGCCACTCCGGTGGACTTCGCCTATGCGGTGCATACCGACATCGGCCACGCCTGCGTCGGCGCGCGCGTCGACCGACAGCCTTATCCGCTGTCCCAGTCCCTGACCAGCGGCCAAACGGTAGAAATTATTACGGCACCAGGTGCGCGTCCCAACGCGGCCTGGCTGAACTTTGTCGTCAGCTCGAAAGCGCGCGCCAAAATTCGCCAGATGCTGAAAAACCTCAAGCGCGACGACTCCGTCAGCCTTGGGCGTCGTCTGCTCAATCATGCCCTTGGCGGCAGCCGCAAGCTGGCCGAAATCCCGCAGGACAATGTCCAGCGCGAACTTGACCGCATGAAGCTCGCCACCCTCGACGATCTGCTGGCGGAAATCGGCCTCGGCAACGCCATGAGCGTGGTGGTGGCGAAAAACCTGCAGCAGGGTGAACCCGGCGCCATCTCCCTGGGTACCCAGAGCAGCGGTCATCTGCCGATCAAAGGCGCTGACGGGGTGCTGATCACCTTCGCCAAGTGCTGCCGTCCGATCCCCGGCGATCCGATTATCGCCCACGTCAGCCCCGGTAAAGGGCTGGTTATCCACCATGAGTCCTGCCGTAACATCCGTGGCTACCAGAAAGAGCCCGAGAAGTTTATGGCGGTGGAGTGGGACAAAGACACCGGCCAGGAGCTGATCACCGAAATCAAGGTGGATATGTTCAACCACCAGGGCGCGCTGGCTAACCTGACGGCGGCCATCAATACCGCCTCTTCCAATATTCAGAGCCTGAATACCGAAGAGAAAGACGGTCGCGTCTACAGCGCCTTTATTCGTCTGACGGCCCGCGATCGCGTCCATCTGGCGAATATTATGCGCAAAATCCGCGTGATGCCGGACGTGATTAAAGTCACCCGCAACCGAAACTAGCGCGATGAGCCCTGAACGTTATGCGCGGATCCTTGAGATGCTCGCCAGGCGACAGCCTGACCTGACGGTCTGTATGGAGCAGGTCCATAAACCGCATAACGTTTCCGCTATTGTCCGCACCGCAGACGCCATCGGCGTACATGAAGTCCACGCCGTCTGGGCGAACAGCAGGGCGCGTCCGGGCCTCTCTGCCGCTGCAGGCAGCAGCAGCTGGGTTAAGCTGAAAACGCACGCCACCATCGGCGATGCCGTTGCCCATCTCAAAAGCAGCGGTATGCAAATCCTCGCGACGCATCTCTCTGATAACGCAGTAGATTTCCGCGACGTCGACTACACGAAACCGACCTGTATTCTTATGGGCCAGGAAAAAAGCGGGATCACCCGGGAAGCGCTGGACCTGGCAGATCGGGATATTGTTATCCCGATGACGGGCATGGTGCAGTCCCTTAACGTCTCGGTGGCCTCGGCCCTTATCCTCTATGAAGCCCAGCGCCAGCGGCAGAACGCCGGGATGTACCAGCGTGAAAACAGCCTGCTGGAACATGACGAACAGCAGCGTCTGCTGTTTGAAGGCGGTTATCCGGTGCTGGCCAGAGTGGCAAAACGCAAAGGCCTGCCTTATCCCCGTATCAATGCGCAGGGCGAAATCGATGCCGATAGCGCATGGTGGGCCACTATGCAGGCGGCGAAGTAAGCTATGCGTGGCCGCCTGCTTGATGCCATCCCGCTAAATTCACTGACGGGCGTTGGTGCCGCGCAAAGCAGCAAGCTCGCCAAAATCGGCCTGCACACGGTGCAGGATCTCCTGCTCCATCTGCCTCTGCGTTATGAAGACCGCACCCAGCTCTATCCGATAGGCGATCTGCTGCCCGGCATCTACGCCACCGTAGAAGGCGAAGTCCTCAACAGCAATATCACCTTCGGCGGCCGCCGGATGATGACCTGCCAGATTAGCGACGGTTCCGGCATCCTTACGATGCGCTTTTTCAACTTTAACGCGGCGATGAAAAACAGCCTCGCTACCGGCCGCCGCGTGCTGGCCTACGGTGAGGCAAAGCGCGGAAAATACGGCGCGGAGATGATCCACCCGGAGTACCGGGTACAGGGCGATCTCAGCACCCCGGATTTGCAGGAAACCCTGACCCCGGTCTACCCGACCACCGAAGGCATTAAGCAGGCGACGCTGCGCAAGCTGACCGACCAGGCGCTGGATCTGCTGGACACCTGCGCTATCAGCGAACTGCTGCCGCCCGAGCTTGCCCAGGGGCTAATCAGCCTGCCCGCGGCGCTGCGCACCCTGCACCGTCCGCCGCCGTCACTGCAATTAAGCGATCTGGAGAGCGGTCAGCATCCTGCCCAGCGGCGTTTGATCCTCGAAGAGTTACTGGCCCATAACCTGAGTATGCTGGCGCTACGCGCCGGGGCTCAGCGCTATTACGCTCAGCCGCTCAGCGCCGAGGACCAGCTCAAAAACGGCCTGCTGGCGGCTCTGCCGTTTAAACCCACCGGCGCTCAGGCGCGGGTAGTGGCGGAAATCGAAAAGGATATGGCTCAGAGCGTGCCGATGATGCGCCTGGTCCAGGGCGACGTCGGCTCAGGTAAAACCCTGGTGGCCGCGCTTGCGGCGCTGCGGGCAATAGCTAACGGCAAGCAGGTGGCGCTGATGGCGCCGACCGAACTGCTGGCCGAACAGCACGCCAGTAACTTCCGCAGCTGGTTTGCACCGCTCGGCGTTGAAGTGGGCTGGCTGGCGGGCAAACAGAAGGGCAAAGCCCGACTGGCGCAGCAGGAAGCCATCGCCACCGGCCAGGTGCAGATGGTGGTCGGCACCCACGCGATTTTCCAGGAGCAGGTCCAGTTTAACGGCCTGGCGCTGGTGATTATCGACGAACAGCACCGTTTCGGCGTCCACCAGCGTCTGGCGCTGCGGGAAAAAGGCGAGCAACAGGGTTTCCATCCTCACCAGCTGATTATGACCGCCACCCCAATCCCGCGAACCCTGGCGATGACCGCCTATGCGGATCTCGACACCTCGGTGATCGATGAACTGCCGCCGGGCCGTACACCGGTGACCACCGTTGCCATTCCCGATACCCGTCGCAGCGAGATTATCGACCGCGTGCGCAGCGCCTGTACCGGCGAAGGCCGCCAGGCCTACTGGGTCTGCACGCTCATTGAAGAGTCCGATCTGCTGGAAGCCCAGGCCGCCGAAGCCACCTGGGAAGAGCTGAAGCTGATCCTGCCGGAGCTGAATATTGGCCTGGTCCACGGGCGCATGAAACCGACAGAGAAACAGGCGGTGATGCAGGCCTTCAAAGCGGGCGAACTGCATCTGCTGGTCGCCACCACGGTGATTGAAGTGGGCGTCGACGTCCCCAACGCCAGCCTGATGATTATCGAGAACCCGGAGCGTCTGGGTCTTGCGCAGCTCCACCAGCTCAGAGGCCGCGTGGGCCGTGGCGCCGTCGCCTCCCACTGCGTGCTACTGTTTAAATCGCCCCTGTCGAAAACAGCGCAAAAGCGCCTGCAGGTGTTGCGCGACAGCAATGACGGCTTTGTGATTGCGCAAAAAGATTTAGAGATCCGCGGGCCGGGCGAGCTGCTCGGCACCCGCCAGACCGGCAATGCCGAATTTAAGGTCGCCGACCTGCTGCGCGATCAGGCCATGATCCCCGAAGTTCAGCGTATTGCCCGCCACGTTCATGAACGTTACCCCGAACAGGCCGCGGCGCTGATCGACCGCTGGATGCCGGAAACCGAACGCTATTCCAACGCGTAGCACAGGCTGCGCGTCATCTTTACCGCTAAACGAGTGAGTTATGAGACGAGAGCTTGCCATCGAATTTTCCCGCGTGACCGAAGCCGCCGCTCTGGCCGGCTATAAATGGCTGGGCCGCGGCGATAAGAATATCGCCGACGGCGCGGCGGTTCACGCCATGCGCATTGTGCTTAACCAGGTCAATATCGACGGCACCATCGTCATTGGCGAAGGGGAAATCGATGAAGCGCCGATGCTCTATATCGGTGAGAAAGTCGGGACCGGCGAGGGCGATGCGGTAGATATCGCCGTCGATCCTATCGAAGGCACCCGCATGACGGCGATGGGCCAGGCTAACGCCCTGGCGGTACTGGCCGTCGGCGACAAAGGCAGCTTCCTTAACGCGCCGGATATGTATATGGAGAAGCTGATTGTCGGCCCTGCTGCGAAAGGCGCTATCGATCTCAATCTTCCCCTGGCGGAAAACCTGCGTAATATCGCCGCCGCGCTGGATAAGCCCCTGAGCGAACTGACGGTCACCATTCTCGCCAAACCGCGCCATGACGCGACCATCGTTGAAATGCAGCAGCTCGGCGTGCGCGTCTTCGCGATCCCCGACGGCGACGTGGCCGCCTCGATCCTGACCTGTATGCCGGACAGCGAAGTTGACGTTATGTACGGTATCGGCGGTGCGCCGGAAGGCGTGATTTCTGCCGCCGTGATCCGCGCCCTCGACGGCGATATGCACGGCCGCCTGCTCGCCCGTCACGATGTAAAAGGCGATACCCCGGAGAACCGTCTGATTGGTGAAAACGAGCTGGCTCGCTGTCAGGCCATGGGTATCGAAGCCGGTCGTGTCCTGCGTCTGGACGATATGGCCCGCAACGACAACGTGGTGTTTTCCGCCACCGGTATCACTAAAGGCGATCTGCTGGACGGGATCACCCGCAAGGGCAATATGGCGACCACGGAAACCCTGCTGATCCGCGGCAAATCCCGCACCATCCGCCGCATCAAGTCGATTCACTACCTGGATCGCAAAGACCAGGACGTGCAGCGCCATATTCTGTAACCGTAACGATTTATCTCTGAGAGCTTTCCGGCCCCGTTGGGCTGGAAATCTCGCGTCAGAGTGGCGAAGATAGGGCATCCAATCAGAGCAGGAGAAAATTATGGCGGACTGGGTTACCGGAAAAGTAACAAAAATTGAGTTCTGGACCGATTCGTTGTTCAGCCTCACCGTTCATGCGCCTGTTTTGCCCTTCACTGCCGGGCAGTTTGCCAAGCTGGGGTTAGAGATTGACGGCGAACGCGTCCAGCGCGCCTACTCCTACGTTAACCCCCCTTCCAGCCCCGATCTTGAGTTCTACCTGGTTACCGTGCCGGAAGGCAAGCTGAGTCCGCACCTGGCGGCGCTGAAGCCTGGCGATGAAGTGCAGGTTGTGAGTGAAGCGGCGGGATTCTTTGTGCTGGAGGAAGTGCCTGACTGCGAAACCCTGTGGATGCTGGCGACCGGTACCGCGCTTGGGCCGTATCTCTCTATTCTGCAGGAAGGCAAAGATCTTGAGCGCTTTAAGCACCTGGTGCTGGTGCACGCGGTGCGCTACGCCGCCGATCTTAGCTATCTGCCGCTGATGCTGGAGCTGCAACAGCGCTATGAAGGCAAGCTGCGGATCCAGACGGTGGTCAGCCGTGAAACTATCCCCGGTTCACTGACCGGCCGCGTGCCGGCGCTGATCGACAGCGGAGCGCTGGAAGCGGCAACTGGCCTGCCGATGAACACCGAAACCAGCCATGTGATGCTGTGCGGCAACCCGCAAATGGTGCGCGACACCCAGCAGCTGCTGAAAGATACCCGGCAGATGACCAAACACCTGCGCCGTCGTCCGGGGCATATGACCGCCGAACACTACTGGTGATCAGCGGTATTTGACGGTCTGGGTGACTTTACCGAACTTGTTTTCCCCCTGGGTGCCGACAAACGCGCCCAGGTCGATCAGCATCATCACCATAATCAGCGTCGGGATAAACCGCCCTACCGCCCATTCCCAGATGCCCGTCAGCATCACCCAGTTACCGGCCAGTAGCATCCACGCCACAATCATCATCAGCGCCCAGATGCCTGATTTTCCGCGATCGTGCAGGCGTTTAACCGTCACCGCCGCCGTCGGCCACAGCAGGCAGACCAGCATAAAGGCCGCCGTCTGCAGGCTCAGCATCCCGCCACCGGCGAGTGAAAACAGCACCACCATCGCCAGCACCCAGATGCCGATCCAAATCCAGAAGTCGCGGCGTCCAATGCGCCCGTTAATCGAGAACAACCACTGCTGCAGGGTCATATCCAGTTCCTTATTTTTTTCAGGGGCACAGTTTACCCTTTTACGCTCAGCTTTTGACAACACCTGCGGTTATCGTTTTAATCATTCGGCTAAAGACGAAAAGGGCTACCTGAATGAAGACACGGCGCTATCCATTTTTACTCCTGCTGGCCATTTGCCTGAGCGGTCCGACGGCCTTTGCTGCCGAGCCGGAGGCGGCAGCCACTGCGCCTTATCTGCTGTCGGGTGCCCCGGCATTTGATCAGTCCATCAGCCAGTTCCGCGAGAAATTTAACCAGGACAACCCGACCCTGCCACTCGGCGAGTTCCGCGCCATCGACACCCGCCGGGACAATCTGAACCTGACCCGCGCGGCCAGCAAGATTAACGAAAACCTCTACGCCTCCACCGCCCTTGAGCGCGGCACGATGAAAATTAAGTCGATGCAGGTGACCTGGCTCCCGATTCAGGGCCCGGAGCAAAAAGCGGCGAAAGCCAAAGCTACGGAGTATATGGCCGCCATGATTCGCAGTTTTTCCCAGGGCTTAACGCCCGAACAGAGCCAGAAAAAGCTGCAGGCGTTATTAGCCAGCGGCAAAGACAAGCACTACTACGCCGAGACGGAAGGGCCGATCCGCTATGTGGTGGCAGATAATGGCGAAAAAGGGCTGACCTTCGCTGTTGAACCGATTAAGCTGGCGCTATCTGATAGTCTCGAAAGTGGCAATAAGTGACGAAAAGCAAAGCCTCAGAGGCGATCAATCTCTATACTGATTCACAGACCATGCTGCCCTGAAGGGTGGCCGTAATCCTTAATTCGCTAACAAAGCGTGGAGAATTGAAATGCGACATCCTTTAGTGATGGGTAACTGGAAACTGAACGGCAGCCGCCATATGGTTAACGAGCTGATTGCCAACCTGCGTACCGAACTGGCTGGCGTGACCGGCTGTGGCGTGGCTATCGCTCCGCCGGATCTGTACCTGGACATCGCCAAACACGCGGCGGCAGGCAGCCATATCAACCTGGGCGCGCAGAACGTTGACGTTAACCTGTCCGGCGCATTCACCGGTGAAACTTCCGCTGAAATGCTGAAAGATATCGGCGCGAAATACATCATTATCGGCCACTCTGAGCGTCGTACTTACCATAAAGAGTCCGACGAATTTATCGCTAAAAAATTCGCCGTGCTGAAAGAGCAGGGTCTGATCCCGGTACTGTGCATCGGTGAAACCGAAGCGGAAAACGAAGCGGGCAAAACCGAAGAAGTGTGCGCACGTCAGATCGACGCGGTCCTGAAAACGCAGGGCGCTGCGGCGTTCGAAGGCGTTGTGATTGCCTACGAACCGGTATGGGCTATCGGTACCGGCAAATCAGCGACCCCGGCTCAGGCTCAGGCAGTTCACAAATTTATCCGTGACCACATTGCTAAAGCCGACGCGAAAGTGGCCGAGCAGGTTATTATCCAGTACGGCGGTTCCGTTAACGCGGCAAACGCGGCCGAGCTGTTCACCCAGCCGGATATCGACGGTGCGCTGGTTGGCGGTGCTTCCCTGAAAGCGGACGCCTTCGCGGTGATCGTGAAAGCAGCAGAAGCAGCAAAACAGGCCTAATCGCCCTGTTTATCACGCTCTCCCCGCCCGGGGAGAGCGTATTAACCTCAGAGTTTCCCCAGCACCCTGAACCAGGCATAGTCCAGCGGCAACAGCAGCAGATACGTCGCGGCCGCCAGGGCCAGACACAACATCATCCCTGCCCGCGCGGGCACCTTACCTAACGCCATCGCCACCACAATCGGCGACGCCTGATACGGCAGCAGCGGCGTGGAATACCCCAGCACCTGAATCATAATCACCGACAGCAGCGGGAAACCGGTCGCGTCGGCAAAGCGTTCCGCAAGCGTCGTGTAGAGCGCCGGTACGCCGTTGGCGGTCATAATAAAGTTCATCGCCGTGGTGATGCCGGTCAGGGCCAGGAAGCTGGTAAAGGGCCGCTCAGGATCCAGAGGCATCACCTGCAGCAGGGCTTCGCCTACCGCGCTGCCGATACCGGTGGCGGTCACGGTGATCGCCAGCCCAAGAATGCCCGCGACATAGATACAGGTGCGGATATTTACCCCGGCGGCAAACTCTTCCCCGTTAATAAAGCCCACGCGCGGCAGCAGCGTGACGCAGGCCGCCGCCAGACCAGTCCAGGCCGGGCCGATGCCGTGCCAGGCTTCCGTGACCCACAGCCCCAGCACCACCGCCAGCAGCCAGGCCAGACGCTTTTCCGCACCGCTCATCGGCGTAACGGCCAGTTGCTCCTCAGGCACCTTAGGGCGACCGGGGAACATCCAGCAGATCAGCATAATCAGGATCAGGCACTTGAGCAGCCCCAGCACCGGCGTATGCAGCAGCAGATAGGGAAGATAGTTAAGATGGATACCCCAGGAGCCTTCCGCCGCGCCGCTCATCACCAGGTTAGGCACGTTAGCCGGCAGAATGGTGGCGGAGAGCTGGAAAGTGCCGAAACCGACCGCCAGCGCCAGGCCATACCAGGGACGGGTGCCATCTTCGATCCCGGCCCGCTTCGCCATTGCCGCCACAATCGGCATCAGCAGCGCGATACGCCCCATATTGGAGGGCATGACGAACGCCAGAGCATAGCTGAGCAGCACTACGCTGGTGACCATTCGCGGCCAGGAATCAGTTAGCCGGGCGGACAGCGCCCTCGCGGCCCTGTCTGCTAGCCCGGTTTTGCGGATCGCCACGCCCAGCACAAAGCCGCTGAACACCAGCCAGAACGCGGAAGAAGCAAAACCACCGAACAGCACGTCCGGCGGGGCGATTTTCGCCACCATCGCCACGGTAAAGAACAGCAGTGCGGTAATAAACTCGGGCAACAGCGAGGTCGCCCAGAGCACAATGGTCACGCCGAGGATCAGCGAGGGAAGGAACAGAGGGTGAGAAAACCAGAGCGACATACCTGTCTCCTGTCGAATTTTCCAGCAAGTCTACGCCGACAGGTCCTCTGGTTACAACGCCAATTCTGGTGAGGTTAATTAAGGATATCGCATTGATGATCCTGAATTTCCTCAGCGGATGCGCGGTTAAAACGCAGGAGGTTACGCTCGGTCGCGAGCAGCACAAAGCTGTCGTCCGCCTGGCGAGCGACGGCCAGGGCATAGCGCCCCATATGCTCCCGCGCCTCAGGCACCTCTTCCGCCAGCATGATAAACGGGCTGCGCTGGGCCAGTTCCGCCTCTGTCACTCGCCGGGCCAGATAAACATTGCCGTGCAGCCCGCCGGATAACGGCAGCCAGCGGGTGCTGATCTGCGCCATCTGCGCATTTAACTGCGCACGCACGTCGGGACGCAGGCAGGAGATATGGATATGCAGATGGTTCTGAGTACGCCCGCTGCGCGAGTTAATGGTGAGCGACACCGCCGTATCCGGCAGCGGCGCGCCCCGGCGTTCATTCAGAAAACGGCGCGCCTGCCAGGCCTGCCAGAAGTAGTTCGGGGTGTGCGGATCCAACAGCATCGGGCTTTCGGTGCCATTGACACGCCAGGTCGGCATCAGCAGATACTGAAGCGGACCGTTGCGATCTTTCATCACCGCATACCCGTTCTGCAGGCTGACTTCCGCGCAGGGCGCAGGAGACTGACGCTGTATTTCGCCCGGCACGCACTGTTCGGTGACAATCCGCCGCAGGGCATCGCGCTCATCAGCATGCAGCCACCGCCATCCACCGGCAGCGGCGGCCAACAGCAGTAACAGGAGAAACAGAGCGGCAATGCGATAAGGCGTTTTCATGGTGTATTCCCTGACCAGACGAAACAGCAGGGTAACCGATTAGCGTGACAAATGAAAAACGGCCCCGCAGGGCCGTTGGTGTTGCCGGGATTAGCGCTTGCTAATCTGGTCGAAGGTGCCGCCGTTAGAGAAGTGCTCTTTCTGCGCTTTGGTCCAGCCGCCGAACACATCATCAATGGTGAAGAGCTTCAGTTTCGGGAACGCATTCTCATACTTCGCCGCGACCTGAGCATCACGCGGACGGTAGTAGTTCTTCGCCGCGATCTCCTGGCCTTCCGGCGAGTAGAGGTATTTCAGATAGGCTTCTGCCACGGCGGTGGTGCCTTTTTTCTCGGCCACTTTATCCACCACGGAGACGGTTGGCTCGGCCAGAATCGACTCGCTCGGGGTGACGATTTCAAACTTGTCCGCGCCCAGTTCATTGGTTGCCAGCAGGGCTTCGTTTTCCCACGCAATCAGCACATCGCCAATGCCACGTTCAACGAAGGTGTTGGTTGCGCCGCGTGCGCCGGAATCCAGCACTTCGACGTTTTTGAACAGGGATTTCACGAACTCCTGAGCTTTAGCCTGGTCACCGTTGTTCTGGTGCAGGGCGTAGCCCCAGGCTGCCAGGTAGTTCCAGCGTGCGCCGCCGGAGCTTTTCGGGTTCGGGGTAATCACCGACACTCCCGGTTTAATCAGGTCGTTCCAGTCGTGGATCTGTTTCGGGTTGCCTTTACGCACCAGGAACACGATGGTGGAAGTATAGGGCGCGGAGTTATCCGGCAGGCGTTTGATCCAGTTTTTGTCGATGCGGCCGCGCTCGGCAATGGCATCCACGTCATAGGCCAGCGCCAGGGTCACCACATCGGCATCGATACCGTTGATGACGGAAGTCGCCTGTTTGCCGGAGCCGCCATGCGACTGGCGGATGGTGACGTTATCGCCGGTTTCCTGTTTCCAGTGCGCGCTGAACGCTTTGTTGTACTGTTCGTACAGCTCGCGCGTCGGATCGTACGACACGTTTAACAGCGTAATGTCTTTTGCCAGAACGCTGGTCGATGCCAGCAATAAAGTCAGTCCCACGCCCCACTTATTCATCGCCCACTCTCTCTGAAGTTGTTTTGATGAAGGTAGCGTGCCAGAAAGGCTTCCAATGATTAAAGAATAAAAAAAGATTGGCTATAACTTAGAGGAATAAAAAGCGGGGGAGATATCGCCCTCCCCGAAGGAGGAGGGCAAGGGGATCAGACTTCTTCCATCCGACCCAGCAGCGCCTGCAGACGATCCTGCCAGCCGCTCTGCTGTTCTTTCAGCTGGTTGTTTTCGCGCTCGAGATCTTCACGACCCTGCTGGGCAGACTGAATTTCCTGCACCAGGCTGCCGTTCTTTTCTTTCAGCTCTTCGATTTCCATCTGCAGCAGGGTGATGGTATCAATCGCCTGCTGTACTTTCGATTCCAGTTTCTCAAACACTTCTAATGACATTGTCATACCTCTCCTGATTGCAAGGCGTTGATGGATACGCTCCCTCAGGGTCGCTCCTCGTCCCGAAAAACGGCGACGCCTTCGCGTAAATTAGCGCATAGATTAATAGCCCCGATTGTATGAAGCCCCGCCGCCCCTGTCCAGCGGCATCCCGCGCTGTTTGCGGTTTGCAACACTTTTCAGCCTGGTCCTGGAGCAATTTCGCCATCTACCTCTAAATTGTTAACTCTTTAGTTAATGAAATGATTCAGCTCACACTCACGCGTCGGTGAAAAAACACGCTAAATAGCGCGAAAACGCTCATTTTATTGACGCGGCACACAGATTTTAATTTCGATATTTCTCGTTTTTGCTCGTTAACGATAAATTAACACCACGCCTACATGGCAAAAGGGTCGTATTCGACCTCCACACCAACAAAAACCTTCAAACGTCTTCAGGATCCCGATTATGAGTCAAACATCCACCTTGAAAGGCCAGTGCATCGCCGAGTTCCTTGGTACCGGGCTGTTGATCTTTTTCGGCGTCGGATGCGTTGCGGCACTCAAAGTAGCAGGAGCCAGCTTTGGGCAATGGGAAATCAGCATTATCTGGGGTCTGGGTGTGGCTATGGCCATCTACCTGACCGCAGGCGTTTCCGGCGCACATCTGAATCCGGCGGTGACCATCGCCCTGTGGCTCTTTGCCTGCTTTGACGGGCGCAAAGTTGCTCCCTTTATTGTTTCTCAGTTTGCCGGCGCGTTTTGCGCAGCGGCGTTGGTTTACGGGCTTTATTACAATCTTTTCATCGACTTCGAACAGACGCACAATATGGTGCGCGGCAGCGTCGAGAGTCTTGAACTGGCCGGTATCTTCTCAACCTATCCGAACCCACATATCAATCTTGTGCAGGCCTTCGCGGTTGAAATGGTGATTACTGCTATTCTGATGGGCCTGATCATGGCGCTGACCGATGACGGTAACGGCGTGCCGCGTGGCCCGCTTGGACCGCTGCTGATTGGTCTGGTTATCGCCGTAATCGGTGCCTCTATGGGGCCGCTGACCGGCTTTGCCATGAACCCGGCGCGTGATATCGGACCGAAAGCCTTCGCCTGGCTTGCAGGCTGGGGCGATGTTGCCTTCACCGGCGGGAAGGATATTCCTTACTTCCTGGTGCCGCTGTTCGGGCCGATTGTCGGGGCTGCGCTGGGCGCATTCAGCTACCGCAAGCTGATTGGCCGCAATCTGCCATGTGATACCTGCGACGTGGAAGAGACGCCTGAGAAAGGCTCGTCCACCAACACACGCAATGCTTCGCTGTAATGTGACTACGGGACAAATACCATGACTGAAAAGAAATATATCGTTGCGCTCGACCAGGGCACTACCAGCTCCCGCGCCGTAGTAATGGACCACGATGCCAATATCATTGGCAGTTCACAGCGTGAATTCGAACAAATTTATCCGAAGCCAGGCTGGGTTGAGCACGACCCGATGGAGATCTGGGCGACCCAGAGCTCCACGCTGAACGAAGTGATGGCCAAGGTGGACATTACCTCGGACCAGATCGCCGCTATCGGTATTACCAACCAGCGTGAAACCGCGGTGGTCTGGGATCGTGAAACCGGCAAACCGATTTATAACGCTATCGTCTGGCAGTGTCGCCGTACCGCAGATATCTGCGAGAAGCTGAAACACGACGGCCTGGAAGAGTACATCCGCAAAACCACCGGCCTGGTGGTGGACCCGTACTTCTCCGGGACGAAAGTGAAGTGGATCCTCGATCACGTAGAGGGTTCCCGCGAGCGCGCCCGTCGCGGCGAGCTGCTGTTCGGCACCATCGACACCTGGCTTATCTGGAAAATGACCCAGGGACGCGTGCACGTCACCGACTACACCAACGCCTCCCGTACCATGCTGTTCAATATTCACAAGCTGGACTGGGACGACAAAATGCTGGAGGTGCTGGATATTCCCCGCGCCATGCTCCCGCAGGTGCGTAAATCCTCCGAAGTGTATGGCCAGACCAACCTCGGCGGTAAAGGCGGCACCCGTATTCCAATCGCCGGTATCGCCGGTGACCAGCAGGCGGCGCTGTTCGGCCAGCTGTGCGTCAAAGAAGGGATGGCGAAAAACACCTACGGCACCGGCTGCTTTATGCTGATGAACACCGGTGAAAAAGCGGTAACCTCCGAAAACGGCCTGCTGACCACGATCGCCTGTGGCCCGAAAGGCGAGGTGAACTACGCCCTGGAAGGCGCGGTCTTTATGGCCGGTGCGTCCATCCAGTGGCTGCGCGACGAAATGAAGCTGATCAGCGACGCGTTCGATTCCGAATATTTCGCCACCAAAGTGAAAGACACTAACGGCGTGTACGTTGTTCCGGCCTTTACCGGCCTCGGTGCACCATACTGGGACCCGTATGCCCGTGGCGCGATCTTCGGCCTGACCCGCGGCGTGAACTCGAACCATATTATTCGCGCTACCCTGGAATCTATCGCCTACCAGACCCGCGACGTGCTGGAAGCGATGCAGGCCGACTCCGGTATTCGTCTGCACGCCCTGCGCGTGGACGGCGGCGCGGTTGCCAACAACTTCCTGATGCAGTTCCAGTCCGATATTCTCGGCACCCGCGTGGAACGTCCGGAGGTGCGTGAAGTCACGGCGCTCGGCGCAGCCTACCTGGCCGGTCTGGCGGTTGGCTTCTGGCAGAACCTCGACGAACTGCAGGAAAAAGCGGTTATCGAACGCGAGTTCCGTCCGGGGATCGAAACCACCGAGCGTAACGTTCGCTACAGCGGCTGGAAAAAAGCGGTGAAACGCGCCCTGGCGTGGGAAGATCACGGCGAGTAAGACCCCTCCCCTCACCGCCCGGCATTCCCCCGCCGGGCGGTGTTTCTGATGCACACCCACCTTCGATTCAGCTATAAGAAAACCCTGTGTAAAAATATTTCATTCGCCGCGTGGCAAACGTTTGCTTTTACCAACCAGTCCGATAAAATCCCCCCTTTTCCACCACGGGATTGCCACCGATGTCTGCTAACACCGTCGAATCTGACAATGCGCAACCGATTGCGCATACACCAAACAGCGAACTGATTTACCGTCTTGAAGATCGTCCTCCCCTGCCGCAGACCCTGTTTGCTGCCTGTCAGCATCTGCTGGCGATGTTTATCGCGGTGATCACCCCGGCGCTGCTGATCTGTCAGGCGCTCGGACTCCCGGCGCAGGACACCCAGCACATTATCAGCATGTCGCTGTTTGCCTCCGGTGTGGCATCCATTATCCAGATTAAGGCCTGGGGTCCGGTCGGCTCCGGGCTGCTCTCGATTCAGGGCACCAGCTTTAACTTTGTTGCGCCGCTGATTATGGGCGGTACGGCATTGAAAACCGGCGGAGCTGATGTCCCGACGATGATGGCGGCGCTGTTCGGCACCCTGATGCTGGCGAGCTGCACCGAGATGGTGATCTCCCGCTTCCTGCACCTGGCGCGCCGTATCATTACCCCGCTGGTGTCCGGCGTGGTGGTGATGATTATCGGCCTCTCCCTGATTCAGGTCGGCCTGACCTCCATCGGCGGCGGCTATGCGGCAATGGGCAACAACACCTTTGGCGCGCCGCAGAACCTGATGCTGGCGGGCGTGGTGCTGGCGCTGATTATCCTGCTGAACCGTCAGCGCAACGCGTATCTGCGCGTGGCTTCCCTGGTGATCGCGATGGCGGCGGGCTATGCCCTGGCCTGGGCGATGGGGATGCTGCCGGAGAATACCGCCCCGACCAACGCCTCGCTGATTATGGTTCCGACCCCGCTCTATTACGGCCTGGGTATCGACTGGAACCTGCTCCTGCCGCTGATGCTGGTGTTTATGATCACCTCCCTGGAAACCATCGGCGACATTACCGCGACCTCTGACGTTTCCGAGCAGCCGGTGTCCGGTCCGCTCTATATGAAGCGTCTGAAGGGCGGCGTGCTGGCCAACGGTCTGAACTCCTTTGTCTCGGCGGTGTTTAACACCTTCCCGAACTCCTGCTTCGGCCAGAATAACGGCGTGATCCAGCTGACCGGCGTCGCCAGCCGCTATGTCGGTTTTGTGGTGGCGCTGATGCTGATCGTGCTCGGCCTGTTCCCGGCGGTCAGCGGCTTTGTGCAGCATATCCCTGAGCCGGTGCTCGGCGGCGCGACTCTGGTGATGTTCGGTACTATCGCCGCGTCCGGCGTGCGTATTGTCTCCCGCGAGCCGCTGAACCGTCGTGCGATTATGATTATCGCCCTGTCGCTGGCGGTCGGGATGGGGGTTTCTCAGCAGCCACTGATCCTCCAGTTCGCCCCGGAGTGGGTGAAAAACCTGCTCTCCTCCGGCATCGCCGCGGGCGGTATCACCGCTATCGTGCTGAATCTGATTTTCCCGCCAGAGAAAAACTGATGCGCCCTTCCGTGGCGGGGATTTTCCCCGCTGCGGAAACCTTCTTTCATCATTCCTCCCTTGAGCATTGCGCATAATTCGTGCATAACACGGTAATGTGCCTGTTTCGGGATGGAAGACCATGAAATTTATTGGAAAGCTACTCGCCGCTATCGCGCTTTTGCTGCTGTTGCTGATTGTCGCGGCGTATTTCCTGCTGCAGACCCGCTGGGGCGCCACCCAGGTCAGCGCCTGGATCAGCAAACACAGCGGCTATCAGCTGACCTTTGACGCGCTGGATCACCGCTTCTCTTCCCCCTCGCATCTGATCCTGAAAAACGTCACCTTTGGCCGGGATGGCAAACCCGCGACCCTGGTTGCCCGCACCGTGGATATCGGCCTCAGTAGCCGCCAGATCACCGACCCGCTGCATGTTGACACTATCCTGCTCCAGCAGGGCACCCTGAACTTATCCCCCACTACCGCGCCGCTGCCGTTCCAGGCCGACCGCCTGCAGCTGAACGATATGGCCTTTAACAGCCCGCAGACCGCCTGGCAGCTCAGCGCCCAGCGGGTGACCGGCGGCGTGGTCCCCTGGCAGCCGGAAGCGGGCAACGTGCTGGGGAAAAAATCGCAGATTCAGGTCAGCGCCGGCTCCTTAACCCTTAACGGCATTCCGGCCAGCAACGTGCTGATTCAGGGCGCGATTAACGGCCGGGAAGTGGCGCTGACGACTATCGGGGCCGATGTCGCACGCGGGGCCATGACCGGCAACGTTCAGCGCAACGCCGACGGGAGTTGGGTAGTGAATATGCTGCGGCTCAACGATATCCGCCTGCAAAGCGATAAATCGCTGACGGATTTCTTTGCGCCGCTGACCTCCGTTTCCGCGCTGAAAATTGGCCGGGTTGAAGTGACCGACGCCCGCCTGCAGGGCCCGGACTGGGCGGTAACCGATCTCGATCTTAGCCTGCGCAATCTGACGCTGAGCAAAGGCGACTGGCAGACCGCCGAGGGCAAGCTGTCGATGAACGCCAGCGAGTTTATCTTCGGCTCCCTGCACTTCCTCGACCCGATCCTTAACGCCGAGTTCTCGCCCCAGGGCATCGCCCTGCGCCAGTTCACCACCCGCTGGGAAGGCGGGATGGTCCGCACCTCCGGCAACTGGTTGCGCAATACGAAAACCCTGGTCCTGGACGATGCCGCCTTCGCCGGGCTGGAGTACACCCTGCCGGAGAACTGGAAACAGCAGTGGATGGCACCGCTCCCGGCCTGGCTTAACGGCGTGGTATTGCAGAGATTCAGCGCCAGCCGCAACCTGCTGATCGATATCGACCCGACCTTCCCGTGGCAGCTCACCGCGCTCGACGGCTACGGCGCGAACCTGCGCCTGGCCCAGGACCATAAATGGGGCGTCTGGGGCGGCAGCGCCACTCTTAATGCCGCCGCCGCCACCTTTAACCGTGTCGACGTGCGCCGTCCGTCCCTGTCCCTGACGGCCAACGCCAGCACGGTGAATATCAGCGAGCTCAGCGCCTTTACCGAACGCGGCCTGCTGGAAGCCACCGCAGCCGTTTCCCAGCTACCCGCGAGGGAAACCAAAGTGAGCCTGAATGCCCGGGGCGTGCCGCTCGATGTCTTCCAGCGCTGGGGCTGGCCTGCGCTACCGATAACCGGAGACGGCAATGTTCAGCTTACCGCAAGCGGCAACGTGGTGGCCGATGCGCCGCTGAAGCCGACGGTTAACGGGGAGCTAAAAGCGCTGAATACGGAGAAAAAACAGGTGGTGCAGACGATGCGCGGCGGGGAGATTAGCGGGACAAAGGTGAGTGGCGGTGAGGCGGCTGCAGAGCCAAAGCCAGACGCACCTGCTGACGCGCAATAACCGACACTTTCCCCCTCTCCTGCCTGGCAGAGGGGGAAAACGCGGCTCTACAGCGTAATCACTATCTCATTCCCCTGCGCCGTGACCACCACGCCCCATTCGCTTCCCGCATGTGATGCGCCTTGCACACTGTCGATCTTCTGGATATTGCGCAAACACAGCGACCAGTCCCGCGCCTCGCCCTCACCTGTTAACGTCACGGTACCGCCGTTGCGCGTGGCTTTCAGGGTGAACGCAACACGACCGTCGACCGCAGGCACTTCGCAGAGCGCAGTGTGACCGTCCATCAGGTTGAACAGCTGAAAGGCGGTGCCCTCATTCCAGGCGTAATCAGGCTTCTGAGTATGGTTGCCCAGCGCCAGGAGGGTGTTTTCGCGGACATACACCGGCAGACTCAGGAAATCATGCTGCTGCCGATGCCAGCGACTGCCCTGCCGCTCATCGTTATGCCACAGATGGGTCCAGTGCCCCTCGGGCAGATAAAACTGCACATCACCCGCTTCGCTGAACACCGGCGCGACCATCAGCGCATCGCCCAGCATGTACTGGCGGTCGAGGTAATCACAGGCCGGATCGTCCGGGAATTCCAGCATCATGGCGCGCAACATGGGCGTCCCGACCTCACGCGCCAGCGCCGCCTGACGGTACAGATACGGCATCATCCGGCATTTCAGCTGCGTAAAGTGGCGCACCACGTCGCAGGACTCCTCATCATACAGCCAGGGCACGCGGTAAGATTTGCTGCCGTGCAGGCGGCTGTGGCTGGAGAACAGCCCGAATGCGCACCAGCGTTTATAAACGTGCGCCGGTGCCGTGTTTTCGAACCCGCCGATATCGTGGCTCCAGAAGCCAAAGCCGGACAGGCCGATCGACAGCCCGCCGCGCAGGCTTTCCGCCATCGATTCGTAATTGGCATAGCAGTCGCCGCCCCAGTGCACCGGAAACTTCTGCGCACCGACGGACGCGGAGCGGGCAAACAGCACCGCCTCTTCTTCACCCACCGTTTCTTTCAGCACATCCCACACCAGCGCGTTGTAGAGATACGCATAGTGGTTGTGCATCTTCTGCGGATCGGCCCCGTCATGCCAGGCGACATCGGTGGGAATACGCTCGCCAAAATCGGTTTTGAAACAGTCGACGCCGATATTCACCAGCGCTTTTAGTTTGTCGGCGTACCATGTGCAGGTTTCCGGGTTAGTGAAATCATAGATCGCCAGCCCCGGCTGCCACTTATCCCACTGCCAGACAGAGCCGTCCTCGCGTTTGAGCAGATAGCCTTTCTCTTTCAGTTCCCGGAAAAGCGGCGACTTCTGGCCAATATAGGGGTTGATCCACACGCAGACTTTCAGCCCTTTGTCTTTCAGGCGACGGATCATTCCTTCGGGATCGGGGAAGGTAAGCGGGTCCCAGATAAAATCACACCACTGGAACGCCTTCATCCAGAAACAGTCGAAATGGAACACATGCAGGGGCAGATCGCGCTCAGCCATACCGTCGATAAAGCTGTTGACCGTAGCTTCATCGTAATTGGTGGTAAACGAGGTGGTGAGCCACAGGCCAAATGACCATGCAGGCGGCAGCGACGGCCGACCGGTAAATTGCGTATAGCGGTTCAGCACCTCTTTCGGCGTCGGGCCGTCGATCACAAAATATTCCAGATACTCGCCTTCGACGCTGAACTGCACTTTGGAGACTTTTTCGGAACCGACTTCAAAGGAGACGTTTTCCGGGTGATTGACCAGCACGCCGTAGCCGCGGTTGGTCAGGTAAAAGGGAATATTTTTATACGACTGCTCGGTGCTGGTCCCGCCATCGCGGTTCCAGGTTTCGACCGTCTGACCGTTGCGTACCAGCGCGGTAAAGCGCTCGCCCAGGCCATAGACCGTTTCACCCACGCCCAGATCCAGACGCTCGAACATGTAGTTTTTGTCGGTGTTCGCGTCCTGAACATAGCCGTTATTTTTCAGCTGACTGCCGGTGATCCGCTGCCCGTTGCGCAGGAAATCCAGCGCCCAGAACTCGCCTTTGGTCACCCGCACGCTGATATTGCCGCTTTTCAGCCCGGCAAATTCCGCCGTGTTGTGGATTTCAACCTTCACATCCTTCAGCACGTTCAACGGATAGTGTGGGCCGTTATCCCGCGCCCCCTGGAAGTGCTCAATGCGCACGCCAACAATACCTTCCTGCGGGGCAAACAGACGCACCGTAAACAGTGGGGTATCCAGCTGCCAGGTGCGCTCACGCACATCGCGCGGCGCCACATAGACCACCAGGTCATTCCCCTCCTGCTCGACATCGAATACCTGAAGCGGATACGTCACATTCAGGCCCGCCTGGATTAGCCAGTTTCCATCACTGATTTTCATCTGCTCGTCCTCTTATTTCTGAGATCCTTTGCTGACCGGCAGGTCATTAAATTCCTGCTGATTCCGGCGGGTGGCCTGAGCCAGCTCATCCATGATTTTCAGCAGGAAGGGGGTTTTAAGCGTGTAATAGCGTTTGGCGATAATCGCGCTCAGCACATAACACACCGCCGGAACCAGCGTGAACAGGCCGATGATGATGCTGATGGTCGCGCTGTTCTGGGTGGCGGCAGTGGCATCGTAACCGCCACCGGCCAGCATCCAGCCAATCATCGCCCCGCCAAGCGCCAGACCAAGCTTGAGCACAAACAGCGTCCCGGCAAAGCTGATCCCGGTCAGGCGTTTGCCGTTGGTCCATTCACCATAATCGACGGTATCGGACATCATCACCCACTGGATCGGCGTCACCAGCTGGTGCAGCACGCCAATCACAAAGATAAAGCCGAACATCACCAGGTTGGCCTGTATCGGTACAAAGAACATCGCCACGCTGGCCACCGCCAGCAGGGCGTTGGTCCACCAGAAGACGCTGACTTTGCATTTCCAGTCGGTCAGCGGTTTTGCCAGCGCAGAGCCAATCAGATTCCCGACGCAGTAGGTGGTGAGGAAGGCGACGAAGATTTCCGGCGAGCCCATAATCCAGGTGCAGTAATACATCATCGCGCCACCCCGGACGCAGACGGCAAGGATATTGAGGATGGTCAGCAGGCCCACGATACGCCACTGATCGTTTTGCCAGATATCACGCAGGTCTTCCCGCATAGAAGTGGTGCTCGGCGGGACCTGGATACGTTCTTTGGTGGTGAAGAAGCAGAACGTAAACATCAGGATAGCCGCCACCGACAGCACGGCGATCCCGCCCTGGAACCCGAGGGCTTTGTCATCGCCACCGATCATATTCACCAGCGGCATCATCAATACCGTGGACAGCATTCCGCCCGCCGTCGCCAGCACAAAGCGCCAGGATTGCAGGGAGATACGCTGTTTCGGGTCATTGGTGATCACCCCGCCGAGCGCACAGTAAGGGATATTGACCACCGTATAGAACAGCGTCAGCAGGGTGAACGTGATGGCCGCGTAAACCATTTTGCCGTTCAGGCTGAGGTCCGGCGTGGTGTAAGTCAGGACGCAGACAATACCAAACGGGATGGCCCCAAATAGAATCCATGGCCGGAACTTACCCCAGCGGCTGCGGGTACGATCCGCCAGCAGGCCCATACAGGGATCTGAAACCGCATCCAGCACGCGCGCCACCAGGAACATGGTGCCGACAAATCCGGCGGGGATACCAAAAATATCAGTATAGAAAAACATCATATACAACATGACGTTATCAAAGATGATATGGCTGGCGGCATCGCCCATGCCGTAGCCAATCTTTTCCTTAACGGACAGAATTTCGCTCTTCATTTTATCCTCTGACGCTCCATGGCACCGATGGGTGTCAGAAGTTGTAAGTCATTATCAGGAGCGCTGCGTATTCTGTTTTCTGGTTACGCCGTTATGTTTCTTCTCTTTTGTGATCGCAGTAAAACTTGCAGTGCAAAAGCTAAGGTGAGGAATTTATTGGGGATTGGGAGAAGGGGTAATACGGTGAGGAAAGAGACAATGCGAACACAACGGCGCTTCAGTAAGCCTCTCTCCTTCCAGAGAGAGGCTATATCAGTTAGCGGTAACCTGAAATACAAACACGCCGCTGACCTTTTTATCGGCGATATCATACCGCAGGCAATTTAGCTGGCTGTATTCGTCCCCGAGCGGGGTTTCTTTGCAATACTGCACCCCTTGCTCGTTCTCACCGAGACGATCCACTGGCATCGATAACAACGGCCAGTCTTTAACCCGAACACGCACATCCCCGTGCCAGGCAGCGCACTCCTTCTGCTCACCCTCCCTGGCGAGGCCGATCGCGGTTAACGCTCCATGACCCATTTCATTATTTGAGATAAACCAGTAGTTGGTGTTACCCGCCCTGAGACAAAGCCACGACGCTTGCTCACCTTGATTCACCTCAACGCCGGTAGAGCGGGAGATATCACTCAATCGACTCATTTCCAGGGTATAGAGCTCGTCACCAACGATAATCTCAGGGGTAAGGTCTTGCTGAGTCTGATACTCCTGCACCGGCGGCGGTTTGTCGCTCTCATAGTAGTCAGCACCAAAACCACTCATCTGCGTCGCCAGCGCCATATTTGAAAACAGCAAAATCCCTGCGAGGCATTTTTTCATTTTACGATGAGCTC